>VGZI01000060.1 GCA_016872605.1 Planctomycetota bacterium | reverse complement strand
CGTGTCGATCTTCATGACCGTGAAGATCCACTTCTTCTGGATGTAATGGTTGAGCGTGGCTTCATCGCCGGCGTAGATGTATTTGTTGTCCTTGAGCCATTTGAAGAGATCGTCGGCCCTGCCGGCTTCGATGATCTTGTAGTCGAGAGAACCGACGGTGCCGACTTCGAGAATCTTGATTTCCGGTTCGCGTTCCTTTTTCTTGTCGGTCGGCAGACCGGGCGGGGCCGCTGCCATCGGCAGAAGTGGCCCGCCGCCGCCAAATCCGCCCGGGAACGGCGGAGGCGGCTCGAGCAGGTAGAGTAGCTTCGACTGGGCGAACTCACGCCGTTTCATGATCGTGTAGATCGCCAAATGCTTGAAGAAGTCCCGCGGCATCTCACTTAGCTTGGGCTGGCTGGGCGTCGGGATCACCATGCCGAAATCGAGGGCATTGCCTTCGAACTTCGGCTGCACCGTGAAGGTCTCGACCTTCTCAGCGGGATCCCAGGTGATGAACACCTTTTGTGCGGGCTGCAAGATATCCGCGTTCTTCGCGGAGAAGTAGCAGCACGCTGCCCGGCTGGAAGCGGGTGCAACCAGCGCGAGCGCAACAATGAACAAGAATCGCATGGGAAAGACTCCTCTCATTCGCTGCTTGCGGCAGAACGTCATGGGGGCGACGACGGCAGCATCTCTTCGTACTCCGAACTGTCCTCAGCGCCGTTGTAGCGTGCCGGCACGATGACCAGATCGTCATTCATCTCGTCCCGCGCGAATATCTTGCGGAACTTGGTGATGAACAGGCTCTCGCCCAGATGGCCCGCGAGCTGTTGGAGGTTTTTCACGTCCTCAGCCGGCGCCTCGCGAACGAGGTAGCCGAACGGACGTTCTTTTTGTGCCTTGGCCAAACGAGCACGAATGACCTTGGCGATCGCGCGAGCCCGATCCTTGTCCTTGCCGTCGGCGAGCGTGAACCCTTCATCCGGATCGGGGACTCGCTCCGAATACGGCGAGCGGCCGGCCAGCACGCCGACGGCGTCTTTGGTCAGCTTGCGGGACCATTCCATCGTCGTCGGGATGTGCCCCTTGGCGTTGGGCAACGGACGTTGACCGGCGATGAAGCGAAAGTTGAGCTGGGCAGCGCGCTGCAGCAGCACTTGCGTCTGCGGCTGGAACGCGGTCAGCCAATCCTGGCCCTTGCCCGGAATGCCCCCGGAGCAGCCGATCGCGCCTTGCAGCATCGGAATCCACGTGTACTGGTACGTCATGTCGCCCGGCAGATCGACCTTGAACGGCGCTTGCACGTAAAACAACGCCTCGGTCTTCTCACGCACCGAGATCTGCGTGATCTTGAGCGGATAAACGAGCTTCTCGCTGGTGAACTGAAAGCGCGTCGGCGTGACTTCACCGGCGAACGTGCCGTCCTTGTTGCGCTTCATCTGCATCGTGTCGATCTTCATCACGGTGAAGAGCCATTTCTTCTGGATGTAATGATTGAGCGTGGCTTCATCGCCGGCGTAACTGTATTTGTTGTCCTTGAGCCATTTGAAGAGATCGTCGGCTTTTCCCGCCTCGATGATCTTGTAATCGAGCGAACCGACGGTGCCCACTTCGAGAACTTTGATCGTGGATTGGCGCGTCGCCTTGTCACCCAAAGCCGTTTGCGTTTTGAACCCACCGGCGTTGGCCGCCGGCATCGCGAACTTGGCGACATCGTCAAAGACTTGAGGCTCCAACAGCGGCAGCAGCTTCGACTGCGCGAACTCGCGCTTCTTCATGATCGTGTAGATCGCCAGATGCTTAAAGAAATCGCGCGGCATCTCGCTCAGTTTGGGTTGCGTCGGCGTTGGAATCACCATGCCGAAGTCGAGTGCGTTGCCTTCGAACTTGGGCTGTACGGTAAACGTCTCGATCTTCTGAGCCGGATCCCAGGTGATGAACACCTTCTGCGCCGGCTGCAAGATATCCGCGTTCTTGGCGGAGAAATAACAGCACGCCGCCTGCGTTGAAGCGGGCGCAATGAGCCCAACGGCGAGGGCGGTAATGAGCATTCGCATGGCAGATTCCTCTGATAGTTTACGTTCAGCGCTCGCATGGCGTCATGCGAGCGCTAAACGTGAAACACGTCTCATGGGGGCGACGACGGCAACATTTCCTCGTACTCCGAACGATCGTCGGCGCCGTTGTAGCGGGCGGCGACAAGGTACAGATCGTCGTTCATTTCATCGCGAGCAAACAGCTTGCGGAACTTCGTGATGAACCAATCGGCTTGCAGATGGCCCGCCAATTGTTGGAGGTTCTTCACGTCGTCGGCAGGCGCATGCCGCACCAGATAGCCAAAGGGACGATCCTTCTGCGCCTTGGCGAGCCGAGCGCGGATGACGGCGACGATGGCGCGGGCGCGCTCCTTTTCTCGACCGTCCGCGACGGTGAAGCCTTCATCGGGATCGGGAACTTTTTCGCCATAAGGCGCCTTGCCGGTTAAGATGTCGACATCGTTCTTGCTTAGCTTCCGTGCCCATTCCATGGTTGTCGGGATGTGCCCCTTGCGGTTGGCTTGAGGACGTTGATTGGGTAGGAAGCGAAATTCGAGCTGAGCCGCCCGCTGCAGCAACGCATCGGTCTGCGGCCTAAACGTGGTCAGCCATTCCTCTCCCTTGCCTGGGATGCCTCCGGAGCAACCGATCGCACCTTGCAGCATCGGGACCCAGGTGTACTGGTAGGTCATGTCGCCCGGAAGATCGACCTTGAACGGAGCTTGCACGTAGAACAGCGCCTCGGTCTTTTCACGCACGGAGATTTGCGTGATCTTCAGGGGATAGACCATCTTGTCAGTCTTGAACTCGAAACGCGTCGGCGTGACTTCGCCGGCGAATGTGCCGTCCTTGTTGCGCTTCATCTGCATCGTGTCGATCTTCATCACCGTGAAGGTCCATTTCTTTTGCACGTAGTGATTGAGCGTGGCCTCATCGCCGGCGTAGCTGTACTTGTTGTCTTTGAGCCACTTGAAGAGTTCGTCAGCCTTGTCGGCTTCGAGGATTTTGTAATCGAGTGAGCCGACGGTGCCGACTTCGAGGACGCGAACCGGAGGCGGCTTGGGCGGCACGAACCCGCCGCCGCCACCACCCATGCCCATCATGCCGCCGCCAATGCCGCCGCCGAAGCCCATGCCAGCCATCGGCATCATTCCGAAGTTCATGCCGCCGAAACGCGGCGGCGGTTCGAGCAACGGCAACAGCTTCGAGTGCGGGAATTCACGCTTCCGCATGATCGTGTAGACCGCGAGGTGCTTGAAGAAATCGCGCGGCATTTCGTTCAACTTGGGCTGCGTCGGCGTCGGGATCACCATGCCGAACTCCAGTGCGTTGCCCTCGAACTTCGGCTGTACTGTGAAGGTTTCAACCTTCTTCTCGGGATCCCAGGTGATAAACACCTTTTGAGCGGGTTGCAGAATGTCGCTGTTCTTGGCGGAGAAATAGCAGCAGGCCGCGTCGGCGTAGGGCGAGGCGATCAGCCCAAGCATCAGCGCGCGGAGCAGACATTTCACGAGAACGGTTCGCATCGGAACTCTCCTTGAGAAATGGGAAACGCCCCACGACGTGCACCACGCGTCCTGGGGCATGACAGACACCACGCACCAACTCTTCCCAATAGCCGCTTGCGGCTTTGCGCTCACCGGGCGCCTTGCGAACGCGACGCCCCAAACTGTCACGGCGGCGACGACGGCAGCATCTCTTCGTACTCCGAGTTGTCCTCGGCGCCGTTGTAGCGTGCCGGCACAATCGCCAAATCGTCGTTCATCTCATCGCGAGCGAAGATCTTGCGGAACTTCGTGATGAACAGGCTCTCCGTCAAATGGCCGGCGAGCTGTTGCAAATTCTTGACATCGTCGGCCGGAGCGTGACGGACCAAGTAGCCGAAGGGCCGTTCTTTCTGCGCCTTCGCCAGGCGAGCGCGGATAACTTTGTAGATCGCCTCGGCTCGCTGCGGGTCCTTCAGATCGGCTTTGCTGAAGCCTTCATCGACGTTTGGAACATTTTCGCTGTACGGCGCTTTGCCGGCGAGCACGGCCACGTCGTCCTTGGTCAACTTGCGGGCCCATTCCATCGTTGTCGGAATATGGCCCTTGTTGTTGGCGAGCGGGCGCTGACCGGGCACGAAGCGGAAGTTGAGTTGCCCGGCCCGCTGAAGCAGTTGCTGCGTCTGTGGTTGAATCGCGGTGAGCCATTCCTGGCCGCGACCGGGAATGCCGCCCGAGCAACCAATAGCGCCTTGGAGCATCGGGATCCAAGTGTACTGATACGTCATGTCGCCCGGCAGATCGACTTTGAACGGCGCTTGCACGTAGAACAACGCCTCGGTCTTCTCGCGCACCGAAATCTGCGTGATCTTCAGTGGATAGACAAGTTTTTCCGATTTGAACTGAAAACGCGTGGGCGTCACTTCGCCGTCGAACGTGCCATCCTTGTTGCGCTTCATTTGCATGGTGTCGATCTTCATGACCGTGAACAGCCACTTCTTCTGGATGTAGTGTTGCAGCGTCGCTTCGTCGCCGGAATAGCTATACTTGTTGTCCTTAAGCCACTGGAAGAGATCGTCGGCCTTGGTGGCTTCGATGATCTTGTAATCAAGCGAGCCCACCACACCAGTCTCCAGCACGATGACCGTTGGCTTCTTCTCGGGAGCAGCAGACGATCCTTCGGCACGGTCGCGGGCCAAAGCGTTCATGGCTTTCATGGCGCCAAGGCGATTCTCGACTTCAATTGGCAAGAGCTGCGAATGCGGCGACTCGCGCCGTTTCATGATCGTGTAGATCGCCAAATGCTTAAAGAAATCCCGCGGCATCTCGCTCAGCTTCGGCTGGCTCGGCGTCGGGATGACCATGCCGAAGTCGAGTGCGTTGCCTTCGAACTTCGGCTGCACCGTGAAGGTTTCGACCTTCTCGACCGGGTCCCAGGTGATGAACACCTTTTGGGCGGGCTGCAGAATGTCTGTGTTCTTGGCGGAAAAGTAGCAGCAAGCGGCTTGGCTAGTCGCCGGCAAGATCGCCGCGACCGCCATCGAGAGAACGGACCAAAACGAACGCATGCAAAGTCTCCGTGTGATGACCCGAGATGCCCTTAGCCGAGCGCAGCGAGCCCGTAAGGAAAAAGAGTTTGCCGTTTCCTACACGACGATCCAGTACCAACTTCGGATTTCCCGAATTGCCGGAAATCCCTTTTCATCAGTCGGTTATAACAAAAGGTTACGCCGATTTCCATTGCGAAATCGGCAATTCCGTAGGTCAGGGGTGCACGACATGGTTTGCAAACGGCACGGGAGGGCGAGGCTCCTGCCGAGCCGCGAGCCCGCGAAATTCTCGATTTCGGACGAGCATCCTGTCGCTTCCGGCTCGGCAGGAGCCTCGCCCTCCCGAAGCAGGCCACGCAGGCCATGTCGTGCCCCCGTAAGTAAGGCTTTCCAGCCTGACGGTGTGCCGCGCACGTCAGGCTGGAAAGCCTGACCTACCTGATCGGCACTTCGACGATGTACCAAATCGTTGAGATGTGAATCAATTCCACGCGGACTAGCTGTGCAGGATCTTGAACGTCCGAGAGTTCGATGCGAAATGGCGTCCCGTCATTGCTGGGTAGAACTGTGCGATAATCGACATGTCGGCCGTCCACAAGCGTGTACAGTTCCAATGGTTGCGGCGAACTGCCGACAACTTTGCCTGCGATTTGAAGCTTCGGCTTGGTCTGCTCGATGCGAACGTCCGCCAAGAAAGCGTCCTTGCGGATTTCGAGCGCCACTTCGCCCCACAGGCCAGCATCGGCGGTCGTGCCCTCGATCGCGATTTCAAGGCGATTGCGTGATCTGAGCAGCTTCGTGACATCGAAGGCGAACGTCGAATCCGGAACGACTGCCAGAGCTTGGCCATTGAGCGAAACGCCGTGGCAGCCCGTGCACCCGTCGCAGGTGAGCCAGACGTGTTCGGTTTCGTCGATTTTGCCCGGATAGCCGAAGCGGCGCGTGAAGGTGGCGAGTCCGCGATAGTCAGCCAGACCCGCCTCGCCCCAACGCGCCGGCATGATGACGCGACGTGGTTCGCCTGAGCAGCCAGCGATTTGGCATTCCCAGGGTCCACGCAGGCGAATCCGATGCGGATAGACGGCGGACAGGCTCACGGCGTCTTTTTCTCTTTCACGAAGTCGGCCCCCCAACTCCCGGCTTTCACATTGCGATAGGCGTCCCAGCGCCAGCGCTCCGGCTCGGGCAGTATGTGCCAGGGGGGCGATAGCCCATGCTTCTTCGCCAACTCGCGAATCGCCTCGGGATACTCAGGCCATTTTCCTGCTTCGTCCGTCAGCTTACGTTTTTCCGTTTGATCCAGTGCCGGCTGCAACTTGTTGTCCATGAATTCCTTCATCGGCTTCAAAAGCGAACTGTAGCTTGCCGCCAGGTATTCATGTTCCAGCGATACGACGACCGCATGATGTTTGACAAGATTGCTCGCGAAACTCGGTCCTTCAAGACTCTTGAGGTCCAGTTTCTTCGGCCCCCCCTTCTTCTTTTCGAGTAGACGCGTCTGCACCGGCTTGGGGAGTTGGCTTACCTTCCGAGGTGCGACGGCTTCCGGCAGCAACGCCGGCGGCCTTTTGACGGCGAACGCCACCAGCGTCTGCGGATAATCCGGCCAGTGCCCCTCCGCCGACTGTAGTTCTTTTTTCTCCACATCGGTCATGTAAGGCAGGAGATAATCCGTTACATACTCGCGCACCTTGGGTGTGAACTCGCTAAGGCGACAAGGCATTGTCTGCTTGCTCTCAAGCTCGCGCCAAAAACGCTTGGCGATGAGCCATTGTTCCTGCTTGCGGCGTTCTTGTTCGCGAAGCATCAGCACAAACTCAGCACGCGCCGGCCCTTGCAGCTTATTCCATTCGTCACGCTGGACTTTCGGTTGCAACTCCATCCACTCGCGATCCCGGCGGTCCTTGATAAGGGCGATTCGAGCCGAATCGTTGGGGGCTTCCTTGATCATGCGATACGCCTGCGGTTCCTTCTCACGCAACTGGTCCAGCCAGTCCGAGTAGCGCTCGAGAGCATTCAGCAAACGTTCTCGCTTCTTGGGCGACAGTTTTTGCACTTCCGCGTCGAGTTTGACGATCGACGCTCTTTGCGTGTCGGACAGTGCCAGGAAACTCTTGAGATTCTCGCGCAGCCGAGCAAACTGCTCCGGTTGGCTCTTCCGCAGGGCGATCACGCGAGCGCGATTCTGGTCGAGCTCCGCGTCGGTCGTTTGCGCGACCGCCCAGGCCGCGACAAGCGCGAAAGCAGTGATCATGCCCAGGAAGGAATATTGGCGAATCATCTTGGTCCGTAATCCGTAGTTTCGTTTGGCCGACAGCTAATCGCTGATAGCTGACAGCTACTGTGGCTCGTCCGCGAACAGGTCCGGGTGATTCAGCTGCTTGGCGAACGCGATGTCGCCGGCGTTTTCATAGGCCCGCCATCGTTCCGCGATTCGCAAGTGACGCACCAGTGGGAGATCCGCGTCGGCGATCGGCTCCGGGTGAATCGGCTGGCCATTCTTGCTCGGATCGCCCGAATCCTTGCCGACCCCCTTCCAGTAATACGCCATCGCGCCGTAGCCCAGCCCGACGGCAAGCAGAATCGCCGCCGCCCACCCAACGAGCGTTATCCAGGCCGTGTCCGCGGGCGGCGGCGCGGCCGGCGGCGCCTCGGTCTCGATCGTTAGGCGTTCGATCGTCCGATTCGTGAAGTTGGGCGATGGGCTTGCCTGAGGCAAAAAATCCAGCAGCCCCCAGGTCTGCTTGAGCGCGTCCAACTCGGCGCGCGTCTCCGGATCGCTGGCTATCCTCGCTTCCACCGCTTGGGTCGACACTTCGTCGAGTTCGCCGTCCAAGTAGGCGACCAGTTCCGCTTTTTCGTCGTCGGTCAATGGCATCGTTCATTCCTCCGCCGATTCCGTTGGCTCCGCCTGATCCATCTGGATGTAGCCCTGCAGGGCAATTCGCAGATTGTCGCGTGCTCGGCTTAATAGCGACTTCACCGCCTTCGTCGTCAGGCCCATCACTTCGGCGATCTCGGCGTAATTCATGTCCTCAAACTTGTTCAAGACGACCGCGATCCGTTGCCTTTCATTCAGCGTGTCGAGCGCCTGCTTGACGATGGCGGCTAGTTCTTGCTTCTGCATCCGTTGCTGCGGCTGATCCGCCCGATCGAGCACGAGTTGTTCTGCCGGTCGAGGCCCCAGCGGTCCGGAGTCTCGCACGTTGAGCGGTATGGTCGGCTTGCGCTGGCGCGAACGCATGACGTTGAGGGCCAGGTTGTTCGCAATGGTGTAGAGCCAGGTCGAAAACTTTGCTTTCGGATGATACTTCTTTCGGCCCCGGTAGACGCGCAAGAAAACCTCTTGAGCGAGATCCTCCGCCTCCTCGTTATTGCCCACGAGGTGGTGCATGACGGTCACGAGGCGGTGGTGATATAGCTCGACAAGCTCGGCGAAAGCCTCGGCGTCATCGTCGCGGACGCGCAGCATGAGGCGAATGTCGGGATCGCGCAAAGCCAGTTGCGTGCTCGACTCGCCCGTCGCCACGATCGCCTCGGCTGAAGCATCCCTTCCGTTACCCAATAAAACCACACAGACCGCGAAGGGTTCCGGTCTCTTAAGTGCTGCTTGCGGCTTCGCGCTCACAAGGCATCAGCAATTGACAATTAGCAATTGACAATTGCCCATTGAAATAGGCCGACCGCCAATTTGAAATAGCTAATTGCTAATTGTCAATTGCTAATTTCTGCGTCTCCACGGATCGTCGCAACTGACCGCAGGCAGCGTCGATCTGCGAGCCTTTCCTTTTGCGTACTTTGACACTGATCCCGCTCTGATGCAAGACATTTGTGAATGCCTGCAGCGATTCGGCGGTCGGCCGGCGGTACGGCAAACCTTCGACGTCGTTGAACGGAATCAAGTTCACATGGGCGCGTCGACCTTTCAATAACCGCGCTAGTTCGCGGGCATGGGCTGGTTCATCGTTGATGCCGGCGAGCAAGACATACTCATACGTCACCTGGCGGCCAGTTTTCTCAAAGAAATACGCCGCCGCATCGAGGATGGCGGCCAGGCCGATCTTGTCGTTCGTCGGCACGATGCGGTTGCGCAACTCATCGTTGGGCGCGTGCAGTGACACGGCAAGGTGGTACTGCTTGCCCAGATCGGCAAGCTGGCGAATCTTGGCCGGCAACCCGACCGTCGAGATCGTGATGTGCCGAGCGCCGATGCCCAGGCCGTCCTTGGAAGTCGCGATCTCAAGGGCGTCGAGGAGATTGTCGAGATTCGCCAGCGGTTCGCCCATTCCCATAACGACGATATGGGTAAGCCGTTTTGTCGCTTGCGGCTTCGCGCTCGCGTCGCGATTCGATAACGCTTCGCTGTCAGGCAAGTTCCGCAGCCGCACCAGTTGCTCGACGATCTCCCCCACGCTGAGATTTCGCTCGACGCCATTGAGCCCACTGGCGCAAAACACGCAACCCATGCCGCAGCCGACTTGCGTGCTGATGCACGCGGTCCGCCGGCCTTCGTCTTGAATCAGCACGCACTCGATTAGTTGAGGGACATCCCGTTTTCGGGAGGGCGAGGCTCCTGCCGAGCCGTTCAGCGACGTCGGCTCGGCAGGAGCCTCGGCCTCCCGGCCGCGCAACTCCAGCAGGAGCTTGTGCGTATTGTCGCTGGCGCGCAAATGCTTGGCGACGCGACTCGCCAGCGGCACAAACGCCTCCACAAGCTGCATCCGAAGCGCCTTGGGCAAATCGGTCATGGCGTCAAACGACTCGGCCCCGCCCTGGAATATCCAGTGCCGAATCTGCCGTGCGCGCAGGGGCTTCTCGCCGCGCTCGCCCAACCAGGCGCGCAGCGCGTCATCGGATACATCCAGCAAGCCGGGCAGTGTTTGGCGTGCCTCGGCGGTTTGCAGGTTTGGAAGAACCACGTGGCTACCGAAAGGAGAGTTTCGCGGGGTCTATGGAGATCATTGTAATCGGAATGAACCACGATTGGAACGGATACCGGCGTCACTAGCCCGCAGCGCAAGCAAGGGCCACCCTTGCTTGCGCTGCGGGCTAGTGACGAAACGGTGCTCGTTACGGCACCTTGCTCTCGCGCGCATCCTTCGGCTCCGAGGCATCCACGCGGTCCGGCGTGACGATGGCGTCTGACGCGGGCACGAGCTTCGGCCCAGGGTAATTCGTTTCGAGAATGCCACGCAACTCGTCGCCGTCAATCGTTTCCTTTTCCATCAGCGTCTTGGCGACGGCGACGAGGGCGTCTTTGCGATCGAGCAGAATCTTACGCACGTCCTCGATGGCATCGTCGATGATCTTGCGGACTTCCAGGTCGATCTCGCGAGCGGTCGCTTCGCTGAACTCTCGCTGCGTGTCGAGGCCGAGGCTGCCCAGGAATGGGCTGCTGCTTTCGTCCTCATAAAACACCCGGCCCAGTCGGCTCATGCCGAACATTTTGACCATCTTGCGAGCGATGTTGTTGGCCTTGGCCAGGTCGCTGGCGGCGCCGGTCGCAATCTCGCCGTAGATGATCTCTTCCGCAATCGTGCCGCCGAGCGAGACGCGGATCATGCTCTCGAGTTCGCCCTTGGTTTGCATGTGGCGATCGTCGTCGGACCGCTGCAAGATGTAGCCCAAGGCGCCGACGCCACGCGGGATGATCGTCACCTTGTGGACGGGGCTGGTGTTGGGCAAGGCGCAAGCGACCAGGGCATGGCCGCTCTCGTGGTAGGCAACGCGCAGTTTGTCCTCGGGCGTCATGATGCGGCTCTTGCGTTCCAGGCCGATGGCGCCGCGCTCGATGGCTTCATTGAAGTCGGGCATGGAAACAGCGTTGCGGTTCTTGCGCGCCGCCAGGAGCGCCGCCTCGTTGACGATGTTGGCCAAATCGGCGCCGGCCGTCCCGGGCGTGAGGGCGGCGACATGGCGCAGATCGACGTCGTCTGCCAGTTTTACGGTGCGCGTGTGAACTTTGAGAATCGCCTCACGGCCGCCCAGGTCAGGCCGATCAACGACGACCGTGCGATCAAATCGACCCGGGCGCAGCAGCGCAGGGTCGAGCGTCTCGGGTCGATTGGTGGCGGCCATGATGATGACGCCGCGGTTGGAGTCGAAGCCGTCCATCTCGACGAGCAGCGCATTCAAAGTCTGCTCGCGCTCGTCATGCCCGCCGACGGAGATGCCGCCGCGTGTTTTGCCAAGCGCGTCCAGCTCGTCAATGAAGATGATGCACGGCGCCATCGTCTCGGCCTGCGTGAAGACATCGCGCACTCGGCTGGCGCCGACGCCGACGAAGAGTTCGACGAAGTCCGAGCCGCTCATCGAGAAGAACGGCACGTCGGCCTCGCCGGCGACCGCCTTGGCCAGGAGCGTCTTGCCCGTCCCCGGCGGGCCGACGAGCAGCACGCCCTTGGGGATGCGGCCGCCGAGCGCCTTGTACTTCTCCGGCGTCTTCAGAAAATCGACGATCTCGCGCAATTCTTCAACGGCTTCATCGATCCCAGCCACATCTTCAAACGTGATCTTGTTGTCGGTGTTGCCGTACATCTTGTGTTTGCTGCGGCCAAAGCTGAACGCCGACCCACCTCCCGACATCCAGCGCAGCAAAAGGAACCCGAACAGGAATACCGGCAGCAGCATGAAAAATCCGAGGATGATGCTCTGAATGCCTTCGAGGAACGGGCGTTCTTCGGCGCCTTGATAGTGCGGTCCGGCACGCTGGTCGAGCCGGGCGAGCAATTCTTGATCCGACGCCAGACCGATGCGTGTGCGGAACGATTTCTTTTCGTCCGCCGGTTTGGGTTTGGCCGTGCCGTCGGAGATGGTGTCGGTGATGACGAAGTCGCCGGTGATGTCGGCGCCTTTGCGAATGACGACGTTCTGAAACTGGCAGGTCGGATCGTCCGCCCTGCAGATATGCATCAGGCTGCCATAGGAGATTTCGCGAACTGTCGGCTCGCGGTTCATGAACCAGAAGCCGAACGCCGCCGCCAGGGCGACCAGAAGCAGAATCGGCGAACCGGCGAGAAACGGACGGGTGCGGTCTTTTTGCTCCACAGAGGACCTCCAGAGTGTTGTCTTCACTCTAAAGGACAAATGCCGCGTGGTCAATTGCGTATTGGCGCACAATGAGCCCCGTAGGCATGCCCCTGCTCCCGACGAGCCCGGCACAGGTATGAAATCCACGGCGAGTGCCGTATAATTGACGTATCGCGCGTCGTCATGCTGCCTGGAAAAACGCCGTGAAAGAAATCTCGATAAACTCTGCCGGCAGGAAGGGTGCGGATGCCGACATCGACTCGGCTTCGCAGGCAGCAGCACCGCATTCATCGCAGGTCGCCACCCAACACGGCGAGAACTGGGCTACCATCGACTTCTCGCCCGGGGAAGATGCTTGGCCGCCCGAACGTCGGCGAGCATGGCGTTTCTTCGAGATCGGCGTGCTGTTGCTACTTGGCTCCATCATCAGCTATAGCGCCTTTCTTGCTTTTCGCGTCCCGGCCTATCGCTTTCTCGCCGGGTTTCCCTTTGCTGCAGGCATTGTCGTACTGATGGCGGCACACGGCCGGCGTCGCTACTTGCATTGCGCCAGCGACGATGCCGTGCAACAACTCAGCGTCGCGGACGGCCTCCTTGTCCGCACGGCACGCGATCATGGCAAACAGGTTTGGTATCGCCATGAAGTTCGCTACATTGCCGTCGATGTGGGCAGCGCCGATGCGTGCTTGCTTGAGCTCATCCTGTACTTGCGGGAGGGCGAGCCGATCGTGCTCCATTCCGTTCTGTGCGAATCGCCGATGAACGGCGAACGGGCACGGACCGAGCTGGAATCGCTTGCGACATTGTTGCGCGAAGCGTTGAATTTGCTCGCCGCTGATCGAGTTTCCCATGCGATTCAACGATGCCCGTAGATCCTTGTTCAGTGTTCGCGTGGCGCCACGCGAACGCTATACGAAGGTCGGACCGCGGACCATTTCAGATATAAAGAAGGAATACGTTTCTCGACGCTTTTATCCGAAAACATGACCGACGTGTTCGACGATCTCTTCAAACTGATCACGCCCGAGCGGCTGCTTCTGGACCCGCGCGCCAGCGGCCAGGGGGTCGCGGTGTGTGTGATCGATAGCGGTGTCGAAAGGGGCGTCTTGCAGGAGAAATTCGGCACGGCCATTCAGCCGATCCAAGGAGGCATATTCACCGTCGATCGCGCGGAGCCGATGCCGTATCAAGGCAAGCAGAGCACGCCGCACGGCACAACGGTCGCCGACATCCTGCTGACACAAGCGCCTGGCGTGCAGCTTTTCTCCGCCGATGTGTTCGGCCCGGCGGGAACCTGCGAAGTCGAGACGGTCATCAAGGCCCTGCGCTGGGCGTATGACGTATGGAAGTGCAAGATCGTCAACCTCTCGCTCGGTGTCACGGAGCAGAAGCTACAGCAGCTTCCGAAACGGCAACAACTCTTGCGCGCCATCGAGGAAGGTTATCACAAGGACGTGCTGATCGTCGCGGCCGCGCACAACGATCATCCGTTCACGCGCAGCTATCCGGCCATGTTCGCGCCGCCGATCTTGTCGGTCGACAAGAAGCTGTTCGAGAATCCACTGCAATTTGCCTACGAGCCACGTGACCAGATCGAGTTTCAGGCGCATGGTCGGGGCTATCTGGGTCCGTTCGCCCTGGAGCCGGCGACGAGTTGGGCGGCCCCGCACCTGAGCGGCATCGCGGCACGGCTATTGTCGCTCCGGCCGACGCTGAAGCCGTTCGAGGTAAAGACGCTCCTCTATTGGTTGTTCAAAGCGCAAGCGCCGGGATAAACGCTGGGATCGGCGAGCCGTGCCGCGTAAGCGGCCGGTTGAGTTCCATCGCCATCGCATCAACCGCCCGCTTACGCGGCACGGCTCGCTTTGTCACTTTCAAAACCGATGTGTACCTCGCGGGCGCTAAACGAAGAGCGATCACCATCCGATCTCCTCGAGTTTGTCGTCGTCACTGTGCACTAACTGAGCGACTAGCGAATTGAGGGCGCCGGACACTTCGGACATCCGTTCCGGGCGGTTGCGCGCTTCGTAGTCGAGACACTGGTGGATAAGGTCGCATAAAGCCGTCGGCGTTCTGGGCCTAAGTTCGCTCACCGGCGTCAGCCATTCGCGAAAAAGCTTGGCGTTAATCCCTGGACTATCCGGCGACGCCATCGTGCTGGGCGGCTGCTTGCCCGTCATCATGCGGTACATCGTCGCGCCGAGGTTGTAGATGTCGGTCCGCTCATTGACCGTCTTGTGCTTCGATTGCTCCGGGGCCATATACTCCGGCGTTCCCTGCACGCGTTCCTTGGGCTCCCCCTTGATCCAGGCCAGGCCGAAGTCGATGATCTTGATCTCGCCGGCCTTGCTGAGCATGATGTTGTTTGGCTTCAAATCGGCGTGATAGACGTTGCGGCGATGCATGTGCACCAGGCCGGCGGCAATCTTCGCGAACGCCTGCACCAGCCAGGCCAGCTTGAGCTTGGGCCAGTGGTCGAGCGTCCTGCCGTTGACGTATTCGATCAAGAGATGCACCTTGCGGACGCGGAAGAACCAGTCGCGCTGGGTTTCGAAGGCGTAGACCTTGATCAGGTTAACGTGATCGAGCATCTGGCCAACGCGGTATTCGAGCTCGGCCTGGTCGTAGTACTTGGCGTCCTCGTCCTCTTCGAGCGGCACGACTTTGAGGGCGAACTGTCGGCTGTCGCTGTCGCGGCGGATGTGGTAGATGGTGCTGTGCGCGCCTTTGCCGAGCTCGCCGAGGATCTGGAATGTGCCGATGCTTTCCGCCATGCGTGGGCTCCGACCGCTTGCGGCTGAACGATGTTGCCGCACGATTCTCATATTATCAACAGGGGCATTTCGAGCATATCCAAATGACGGAGCGTTTGTGGCGGCTGCCGAGTTGGATCGCGATCGACTGGAACGCCTGACCCGGACGTACGGGCAAGAGATGTTCGCGCTCGCCGCTCAGCGCAGTCCGTTCGTGTTCTCGCCGCAGTGGTGGGACGATCGGCTCATGGCCTGGACGATGCATGACGAGGTCGTCAAGGTCCAGCTTTTTCGCTTCATCGACACGTTGCCACAACTTCAGTCGGCCGAGACCATCATTCGGCACCTGCACGAGTATTTCGCGGAGACGCACGAGCATCTGCCCGGCTGGGCGCGGTTTGGATTGCGATTCTTGCCGCGCGAGGGCTGGCTCGCCGGACTGGTTGCCCAGTTGGCACGGAGCAATGCCGAGAGCCTGGCTCGCAAGTTTATCGCCGGCTCGAATTTGCAGGAAGCCATCGCCACGGTCGAGGGATTGCGCCGTCAGCGCCTGACCTTCACCGTCGATCTTCTCGGCGAGGCGACGATCACGGAGCGCGAAGCCGAGAAGTGCCAGCAGGAGTATCTCGACTTGATCGAGGGGCTGAGTCGCCACGCTGACGGCTGGTCTCCAGTCGACTTGCTCGATCGTGATCATCAGAGTGCTCTGCCCCGCGTCAACGTGTCGATCAAGCTCTCGTCGCTGTTCAGCCAATTCGACCCGATGGCCCCGGACCACACCAGTGCCGTCGTGCGCGAACGGCTGCGGCCCATCCTGCGCTCGGCGATGAAGCATCGCGCTTTCGTCAACTTCGACATGGAGCAGTCGGCCTACAAGGACGTGACGATCCGCATCTTCGAGGAGATTCTCGAGGAGCCGGCGTTTCGCGACTGGCCCGACGTCGGCATCGCCATCCAGGCGTATCTCGTGTCGTGCGGCGACGATCTGCAACGGTTGTTGACGTGGGTCAAGCGGCGAGGCACTCCGGTCTGGGTGCGGCTCATCAAGGGGGCGTACTGGGATTACGAGACGGTTGTCGCCGCCCAGGAAGGTTGGCCTGCGCCCGTGTTCGCCCGCAAATGGGAGACCGACGCCAACTACGAGCGAATGACACTTTGGCTCCTGGAAAACCACGAATGGCTTCGGCCTGCGTTCGGCAGCCACAACGCTCGCAGTCTCGCCCATGCCATGGCCGCGGCGCAACTCATGGGATTGCCCGATCGGTCGTATGAAATCCAAATGCTCTACGGCATGGCCGACCCGATGAAGGACGCGATCGTTCGGCTCGGCCAGCGCGTGCGCGTCTACACGCCGTACGGCCAGCTCTTGCCCGGCATGGCGTATCTGGTGCGGCGTTTGCTCGAGAACACCGCCAACACATCGTTCCTGCGCGCCAGCTCCGAACAGGTCGCCGAGGAGAAGTTGCTCATGAACCCTGCGTCATCCCCGTTTAGCGCTCGCAACGCACCGGCCTCACCCCCAGCCCCTCTCCTAGGGGGAGAGGGGGGCGAATTTCGAAACGAACCCCTCGCCGACTTCAGCACCGAAGCCGCCCGCCAGTCGATGCAGGATGCCCTCACCACGGTCAAGAAACAACTCGGCGCCACGCATCCTCTCCACATCAACGGCAAAACCATCGAGACGACTGAAACGATCGACTCGATCAACCCATCGCACCTGCGCGAGATCGTGGGCCGCTGCGCCAAAGCGACGAAGCACGACGCGGAGCATGCCATCGAGGCTGCACACACGGCGTTTCCCGGCTGGCGCGCCGTCGATCCAAACGAGCGTGCGGACCTGCTCGTGAAGGCGGCAGCGATCGCGCGGCGGCGACGCTTCGAGCTGGCGGCCTGGCAGGTTTACGAATGCGCCAAGAACTGGCGCGAGGCCGACGCCGACGTCTGCGAGGCAATCGACTTTCTGGAATATTATGCGTTGGAGATGCGCCGCTTGGCCACGCCGACCGGGAAGGTGCTGCTCGGCGAGGACAACGCGTTTTTCTACGAGCCGCGCGGCGTCGCCGTCGTCATCGCGCCGTGGAACTTCCCTCTGGCCATCCTGACCGGCATGACCGCAGCGGCCTTGGTCACCGGCAACACTGCCATAATGAAGCCGGCCGAGCAGTCGTCGGTCAGCGCCGCAAAGCTCATGGAAGTTCTCCATGAGGCCGGCTTCCCCGCCGGCGTCGTCAATTATCTTCCCGGCGTTGGCGAAGAGATCGGCCCCACGCTGGCCGAGCATCCCGATGTTGCCCTCGTCGCGTTCACCGGCTCGCGCGGTGTCGGCATGTTGCTCAATCGGCAGACGGCGAATCTTGCGCCGGGACAATCGCACATCAAAAGGCTCATCGCGGAACTCGGTGGCAAGAACGCCATCATCATCGACGACGACGCCGACCTCGACGAAGCCGTCAGCGGCGGCGTCGCCAGCGCCTTCGGCTATCAGGGGCAGAAATGCTCGGCCTGCTCGCGCGCCATCGTCCTGGAATCGCTGCACGACAAGTTTCTCGAACGCCTCATCGACGCGACCAAGAGCCTGAAAATCGGACCCGCGGAAGATCCAAGCTGCAAGGTCGGTCCCGTCATCGACGAGGATTCTCGGCAACGAATCCTGAGCTATATCGAGAAGGGAAGGAAGGAAGCGCACCTGGCCTACGCGGGTGACGCGGGATTCTTGGTGAGCGAAGGAACGTATGTGGCTCCGCACATTTTCGCCGACGTGGCGCCGAATGCCGTCATCGCCCAAGAGGAGATTTTCGGTCCGGTGCTGGCCGTCATCAGAGCGACGACCCTGGACGACGCGCTTCGTATCGCCAACGGGACCGACTACGCCCTGACCGGCGGCTTGTACTCGCGCAGCCCAGAGAACATTCGAAAGGTGAAACGCGAATTCCGCGTCGGCAACCTCTACATCAATCGCAAGATCACGGGGGCTCTCGTCTCGCGGCAGCCGTTCGGCGGGTTCAAGATGTCGGGGGTCGGGTCGAAGGCGGGGGGGCCCGATTATTTGTTGCAGTTCATGATTCCGCGCGTTATTACGGAAAATACCATGCGGCGCGGCTTTGCACCCAATATATTAGAGTAGACCTCACGCTCCGCGTGAGGATTCGTCACGCGGAGCGTGACGCCTGCGATAACCCACCCCACCCGCTGTCTGGCCGCCTGCGGCTTAGCGCTCGCCGGATAAACCAGTCGTCACCGAAGATTGCTGCACGCGCTAAGCCACAAGCGGCAATGTCAAGGAGATGCTTTCATGAAACGTCTATGCCTTTCGCTCGCGGCGTTCGCCGCCGTCAGTTTTTCGTTTGTCTGGGCCCAGGCTCCTGCCGAATTCAAGGGGCATGAGGGCCTGATCCACTCCATCGCGTTTTCCAGCGACGGCTCGATCATGGCCACCGCCAGCTTCGACGGCAACGTCAAGCTCTGGAACTTCGCCAGCGGCAAGGAATCCCAGATTCTCAAGGGCACCTCCCAAGTCACCGGCGTGGCCTTCAATAAGGACGGCACCATCGTCGCCACAGGATCGGCCGACGGCGTCATCAAATTCTGGAATCCCAAGGACGGCAAAGCGATCAAAGAACTCAAAGCGCATCCCGCGGCCGGCGCAGTCCCCGGCGGCGTCGGCGCCGTCGCGTTCAGCCCCGACGGCAACATTCTCGCTTCGGGCGGCACCGACAAAACCGTCAAGCTCTTGGACGCCAAAGACCTGAAGGAAATCAAGAACCTCGGCGCTCACAAAGAATCGGTCTACTCCGTCGCCTTCAACGCCGACGGCAGCCAGCTTGCCTCGACAGGCAACGACGGCATCATCAAAATCTGGGACGTCAAGGGCCAAAAGGAAATCAAGTCCATGATGGTCGACCTGCCCAAGCCCGAGATCAAGATCGAGCCGAAGAAGATCGAGCCCAAGAAAGACGAGAAAGACAAAAAGGACGTGAAAAAGAAGGACATGGGCAAAAAGGAAGAACCGAAAGAACTGCGCGACGCTTTCACCGCCGTCGCCTTCACGCCGGACGGCAAGCAAGTTCTCTCCGTCGGCCATGACAAATTCCTGCGCTTCTGGAATCTCGCCGACGGCAAGGAAGCGAAGAAGATCGGTCCGACGCGCGATTACCTCTTCGGCCTGTCGATCTCCAAAGACGGCAAGTACGTCGCCACCGCAGGCTACGGCGGCAGCCTCCGCGTCTACGAGCTTTCGTCAGGGAACAAAGTCTACGACGACACCGACAAAGGAAACGAATCGCGCAAAGGCTGGATCACCTATTGCGCCGCTTTCACACCGGATGGCAAAAGCGTCGTTACCGGCCACGAGAAGGCCAGCAAAGGCATCGCCAAGATAACGGCGATTTCGAAGTAAGTGAGTGGTGGGTGGCGAGTGGTGACACTCGCCATTCGCCACTTGCGTGACATCACTCGGAGCCACCTTGCTCGCACTTGCGAAGGTAGGCAATGTAGCCATTGATCCTGCGAATCAAATCGTAAGCCTCATTCTTCAGGGCAACTATCAAGGTTCCATCGCCCTATCCTTCGTCCTCGTACGTATTGAAATCGTCAATCAATTCATCCACTGATCCGCGCGGCAGAAAGCGAAAGAACGATTGCCGACGCCAACCCAAAGTACCATCCGCTGCCACCGCCACAGCCCGGAGACCGTGCGTCCGGCTGAGCCGTGGTACAAACGCCTACCTTAGCGACGCGAATTCGCTTATTTGAGGGTTAGACGAGTGTTCCCAGCGTCAAATCTCCTCCAACCGCTGGTTTGAATCACCGAAGCGGTCGAGGCGAATGCCGACTTTGTCCAAGAGCGATAGGTACAGGCTGCACATCTTGCGGTTCGGCCGGCCCAGGCATTCGAGCACCCGGCCCGTGCGAATTCGGCCGCCGGCTCGGCCCAACTGGAGTAGCGGCAGTTGATTGTTATCGTGGTTGCCGGTCATCATGCTCGAAGCGTAGAGGATGATCGAGTTGTCGAGCAAGGTGCGATTGCCCTCCTGAATGCGATCGAGCCGGCCCGCGATGTAGGCCAGTTGCTCGGTGAAGAACTGGTTTACCTTGAGCCAATCGGCACTGTTGGTGTGCGAGAGCAGGTGATGGATCATGTAGTCGATGCCGCCGCGGCCGCTCGATGCAGGTAGATTCGGGAAGCGCAAGGACGAGTGGTCGTTGTTGAGTTTCAGGGTGCAGACGCGCGTGGTGTCGGTCTGGAAGGCGAGCACCAAGATATCGCACATGAGCCGCATGTGCTGATCGATGTCCTGGGGCATGCCGTCGGCGGGGCGTGGGATATTGGGGCGTTCGAGCGTGGGCCGCCAGCCTTGCAGTCGGCCTGCTTGCCCGGCGCGATTGATCTGCGTTTCGACTTCGCGCACGCTTGACAGATACTCATCGAGCCGGCGTTGATCCGATCGGCTCACTTGATTGCGCAAGCCGCGGGCGTCTTCCAGCACGGCATCGAGCACGCTCTGGTCGGCTCGGCCCACGTTGTCGCGGAAGAGCCGATCGAACGCCAGGGCCGGGAAGACTTCAAGCGGCGTCGGCGTGGTCGGCGAACTCCACGAGATATGTGAGCTGTAGATCATCGAGTAGTTCTTGTGGATCGCGGCGATCGACGGCTCGCAACCGAGGACGAGGCTGGGCACTTTGGTCGCGTCGCGATGCCGCTGAGCGATGACCTGGTCGCAGCTAATGCCGGAGCGAATTTCGCCGCCGGGGGCGAGGTGAGCGCCGGACAGGAGGTTGCCGGTCTGGCAGCTATGGATGCCACCGATGAGCGCCTCGGCATTGTAGAGCCCGCGGATGAAGTTCATCTTCTCGCGATAGGGGCGCAGGGACTGAAGCACGGCGCCGAGCTCCATGTTGGCCCCTTCGCCACGCGCCCACCATTCGCGCGAGTGAAATCCATTGCCCGCGAACAGGCAGGCGAACCGCACCGGCGGTTCGTTGTTGCCTTGCCGCTGCCCTTGATCGCTCCAGGCCGGCAGCGATTCGAGCCACGGCAACGCCATCGTGACGCCAACGCCACGCAGGAAGGTGCGGCGGGAACATGCTCCAACGAAAGCCATGATCAAACTCCGATCGGGCAGGCGTTATACTCCGAGTGCTTTCTTCTTCGGCGACCTTTTTTTGTCATGGAACTCCGGCAACATTCCGTGGAGCTCAACAAAAAGAGCGAAACATTCGTATTCGTGCAATGCAACCTGACCCATGACTCGAAGATCGGTCGGATCACATGCGACTACGTCGCATCGTCGGGGACAAACTGAAACGTAAAGTTGTGACACGAGCTTATCATAGTCGGAGTGTTTGAATCGGACACGATGACCGCCCCCGTGACCGTCGCCTCCCTTGACTGTATTGTCGAACTGTTGGAGACGAGATCGGAGACCACCCTTGGCATTTGTCATTCCGACATAGATGATGTCGGCGATCCAAGTGAATTCCGCGCCCGCCATATTCTCTGCCGATAGGGCGAGTGCATACACGCCCGGAAATGTGAGCCCGGCCAGAGTTGCACGATTGGACCAAGATTCCCAATGCGAAAACACAGCCATCGTGGTCGTCCGTCGACAAGGGATACGTTGGTAGTGTCGCCAAACTACTTGCGCACGCGCTCGACCGCTGTTTCACCCGTATTAGTCCGCTTTTTTTTCGTTGTCTTCGCGCGCTTGGGTCGGGCAGGATTCTCAACTTCTTCTTCGAGAATTTCCGATAGCGCCTCGCGAAATGTCTCAAGGTCCTTGACCACATCATCCTTCGCCGGTTTTGATTTCTTGAGTTTGCGAATCTTATTGTCCAACTCAATGATAGGGTTGATGCCCTCAGCAGCGTAAGCTTCTTGTAGCTCTAGGCGAATTTCTGATAGCTTTTTTCTTCCGATCATAGGGCCTTCCTCAGCAGCTCGATATTTGTTTCCACGATTCTTGATGCATCCGACAAGCTGACGCCGCGTACCACCAAATGGCAAAGCGCCTTATATTCCAGCGACTTGCTGTCGCGTGGATTGCGAACGATCAACGCCCCCAGGAGCGATGCCAAAACCTCTTCGGTATCCTCCGACATTTCCTTTTGGGCAGTACGCGCAGCAACCGCTCATGCCGGTGCAGAAGCTGATGTCCGCGTTCGTGAGCGATGATTGCTTCCAAGCTGAAATCGTCTCCCGCCGCATCACGCGAAAATGCGTCGGCGTAGACGATGAGCAAATCACTCTCGATCGTAGGAGCCAAGCAGAACGAACCGCCGCCCGAATTACTCCTGGCATGCCGGTATTCCACCAGGCCGACGAAACCGAGGTCATGCGCGATCGCTTCCGCGCGTCTCACACGCGCGTCGAACTCAGACTGCGATATCGGCTCGAGGAAGTCCACACAACCTCCAGTCTACCAGGAATCCCATTCGCTGCAACCTTCATCCCGCCGTCAGCATCAGGTACACCGTCACGATCAGCAGCACGACGATGGCGGCGCCGACGGCGCCGGCGGCGATCCAGAGCAGCGTTTGTAGCCGCTGGGCCGCTTCAAGCTCGTCATCACTCGCTGCCGGCGGCGCGGGTTCGCTCGGCGTATCGGCTTTTTTCGCAACCGGCACCGCGGCCTTGGCGAACTCGGGCCAAGTGCCGATCGGGCGAAACGGACCGGTCGGCGATCGTGATGCCTCCGCGTCGTGTGGGATGCTGCCGCGCTTCAGGCGATCGATCACCTCGGCGGCCGAGCCTTTCGCCTTGCACAAGTTGCCGCGCAGATCGGTGTAACGCAGATACCAGATGACGACCTTGCCTGTTTTGTCGCCGTCGCCTCCTTTTTGCAGTTGCATGTCCGGCTGCGTTGCTTCGATCGGCGAGGTCAAGCGCTCGTGCATGACCGGATCCTGCATGGCGACCTCGACGCTGACGAAGCTCGGAATCTTCGCAGCCAGTTGCGAGCGCTCCAATTCGACGATCAATTCACTCGCGGTCTGATAGCGCTCCGCCAGCTCTCGCGCCAACATGCGAGCGAGGATTGCATCGAGCTTTGCTGGGACTTCTGGGTTCTTCGAGCGTGCGGCCGGATAAACGCCGATACCTTTCTTTTCGACGATCTCCAAGGATGAAGTCCCGTCGAACGGAACCTCTCCGGTGACGAGGTGATACAGCGTCGCACCGAGAGCGTAGATGTCGCTGCGTTCGTCGGCCTTCTTGGCGTTCATCGCCTGTTCGTAGGGCACATAATACGGCGTGCCGATACCCTGATCGGCGCTGGTGAGATTGGCGGAGTCGTCCCGGCGTTTGGCCAGGCCGAGATCGGAGAGCTTCGCGAGGCCGGCAGGCGTGATGAGAATGTTGGACGGCTTGATGTCCCGGTGGATGATTTGGTTTTTGTGGGCGTGTTCCACGGCGCGTGCGATGTCGAGAATGATGTGGACCGCGTCGCCGACGTGCAGTTTGCCAAGCCGATCGAGCAGATCGTGGGCAGTCGGGCCGTCAACGTATTCGAGGACAATGTAGTGCAGCCCGCTGGCGGGATCCTGGCCTGTGTCGTAGCTATGGATGATGTTGACATGGTTGAGCAGCGTTCCGTGTCGCCCTTCCTGCTGAAAGCGCCGGAGGATGTTCGTCTTGACCGCCTGGTCGGCGGACAGAACCTTCACAGCAACCTGGCGATTATTCGGTGCGTCGTAAGCGAGATAGACCGCGCCCATGCCACCCTGGCCGAGCTTGCGCAGGATTCGGTACGACCCGATCTGTTTCAACTCGCCGTCGGCCCCGTTCAGGTCGAGCTTGGTGGCGCGCGCCTCATCGGTGTCGTCGTCTGCCGCGCTGAGGCGCACACGCTCGACTTGCTCGGGTGTCAAGATGTGGGCGTCGCGCAATTCCGTGAGGATGTCAACGTCCTCGCCGGCGCGCTGGCGCTCTTGCGCGGCGCGCAGTATCCGCTCGACCTGGACTGGATCGACGGCAAACCACTCGATCGCCAGACGCGCCTGCCGACGATTCGATTCCAGTTTGTCGGACGCCGCGGCCACGTTGGTTTTCCCCCATGCGAGCACCCATCACTTTACCCGCGATCCGCTCGATCCGCAATTTGATTTCCAGGCCGACGCTCGGTAAGATCGACACGGGTGGCGATGCTACGGGAATGGCAGCGGCACGTATCGGCACGTTGCTGGTATGCTGGTCGCATGACGCAAGCGGGCAGCTTGTGCCTACGCCGCAAGCTGGCACACGGCGACTTAGTCCTATGATCGAAACAAAAAAACACACTTTGCTCGTGGTCGACGACGAGATGGATGTCTGCGACTCGGTGCACGACTTGCTTCGGCGCGAGTTTAATGTGCTGAAGGCGCGCAGTGCCGAGGAAGGCTTGAAGCTGATGCGCGACAACGAAGTGCACATCATCATGACCGATCAGCGTATGCCGAAGGTCACGGGTGTGGAGCTGTTGAAATCGATCCGCACCGGGCATCCGCAGGCGATTCGGATGCTGTTCACCGGATTCGCTGACCTGGATGCGATCATCGCGGCGATCAATACAGGGACATATCTTCAAGTTCTTGAAAAAGCCGTGGCAACCGGACGATCTGGAGGCCGCCGTTCGCGATGCCGCCGCCGAGTATGAGCGCTTAGTGCAGCACGCCGAGGAGATAGACACGCTGCGCCGGCAGATGCAAGCCATGCACGATCGAATCACCGCGCTAGAAAAGGAAGTGGACCAGTTGCGGCGGAAATAGTCGGGTGCGACTCATCTCGCGATTGGGAGGCCGAATCCATGAATCGCTTCCTTGTTGCTCTCGCCATCATCGCCGTTAATGACTGCCCGGCAATAGCCCAACTCCCGGTCGGCAAGCTCCCCGCGTGGGATGCACGTGGCGTCGGCCCATTGCCTCGTATGGGCATCACCAGCCTCGATGTCTCCGATGACGGCAAGGAAATCGTCGTCGGCACCATCGCGGCGTTTGGCGATCCCAACGTCATCGTGCTCTCCGACGCCGGGAAAATTCTGCGCACCTACAAGGTCGGCCAGCAGTGGATCGACAACGTCGCGTTCATCGCCGGCACGAGCGATGTGCTCGCAATCTGCACGATGCCGCACGGAAGGGCTGGCGACCGCGTGGAGACCTTTATTTGCAAGGGGGGCAACACGCCCGAGGCCGAAAGGCCGCGGGATCCGAGCGAAGTCATCCCCCATCCCATCAAGCAAGAGGGCGTCTGGTTCTTCCACTACGGCGATCACTCCAATCATCCGACGACGAAGCTCGCCCGTGCCAAGAATGCGACGGCGCTTCTCGCCGGCAATCAGCTCGTCATTTACCGCAAGGGGAAGGAACCGGTGACGCTGCGGGTTCCGGTGAATGAACCGGATGCGAGCGTGTCGCTGGCCGTCGATGACGCCGGCTGGGCGGTGGTCGGCTGCACGGCGACGGGGGGCAACAATCTCTACCTGTTCGATCCGGACCAGAAGAAGCCGGTGTGGAGCCGGGCCGTCAACAAGGAGGTCGATAAGGCCCCGTCGCTAGAGAAGGGCGTGTACGGCACCCCGACCTTGCCCGACGGCAGCAAGAAGGAGTTGCCGCAGCGCGACGAGAAGGTGTGGGCCCCATTGTCAGTCGCCATCCATTCGGACGGCAAGAAGCGTCTGATCGCCGACGCCGACTACCAGGGCTGGCAACGCTGGGTGCGTTCCTCGGCGACGATGAAGGAAGATAACCAGGGGCTACGCTTCGTGCCGACCAGGCCGACGGTGACTGCATACGATGTGGCGGGAAAGGTCCACCAGCACTTTGCGGCCGAAAAATTCTCCAAAACGCTCTGGTCCGCCATTCGATACTCTCCAGATGGCAAGTTCATTGATGCGTGGGCCCACTTTTGGAGATGTCGCGGCCTCGCCGGCCACACGATCCTTCCGGCAGACGATAACGCCGACATGCTCTTTTCGCTTAGCATCGAAAGCGGGGGCGTTCCTCCGAGCAAGGAAGGCGGCGCCGTTGTGAATGTGGCTACGAGCAGGCCGGGAGAAATTCACCTGAATCTCTGGAAAACCGGTTATCCAAGGTTGTGTCAGTTTCATGCGGGCAAGAAAATCTACAGGGCCCAAACGAACGGCCTTCTAGACTGCGCCGACTTCAACAATGAGCAACTTTGGAAGACCGACCTCAACAAACTCGTTCCCAAATCGCTCAAGCCCTGGGTCGCCAACGCTCGTGCCACGCCGATCGAAAAAGGCGTCTGGCAAATCCCCGGCGGCCGCGTCGAAAGCGATCTCGGCGGGCAGCGCGTCATCGAGGCGCCCGATGGCCTCATCCTCATCGAAGCTCATGCGGGGCTGTCGTTCGAGCGCGAATGGGCGGCCATGGAAGCGGTCGGGCTCGATCCGAAGAAGGTCAAGTACGTCCTCGCCACCCACGAGCACGGCGATCATGCGCCCGGCGCCTACCTCTGGCGAGTCGTCACCGGGGCCAAGTTCGTCTGCTCCGAGGAGATGGCCTACACGCTGCAGCATCACATCCCGCTCAACACCGGCTACGGCCTGCATCCCCCCGTCCCGACCGACATCTTCATCAAGAAGGACGAGACGCTCGACCTCGCCGGCCTCAAGGTGAAGGCGATCCGCATCCCCGGGCACACCGCCGGCTCCATGGCCTGGCACTTCGAGAAGTCCGGCAAAACCTTCGTCGCGTTCGGCGATCTCATCATGCCGCGCGGCGTCCTCGGCTATGCCGGCAGCGTCAACTTCAGCGCCACCGCCATTCTGAGCAGCCTGAAAAAACTGCGCGATCTCAAGGTCGATTACGTGCTGCCGGGCCATGGGGCCGTCGAAGGGCCGGAGAACTACTTCCACGCCGGCATCGACGTCGGCCAGGCGGTCGGCTGGGGCTTCATCAAGCCGGAGCGGCCCGATCCGCGTTTTCGCATTACGCAGAAGAATGTGATGGTGGTCGGCTGGGGCCACGGTGCGACCAGCGCGGCCTTTGGCGATGTGAATGGCGACGGCACGCCGGATGTGGTGATAGTCGCGCCGGCCCGGCGAGCCGAGCCCCGTAAGGGGCCGGGTGATGATGAGGAAGGTTCCATCGTCAAAATCTTCCTCAATCACAATGGCAAATTCAACGAACAGCCCGATCACGAATTCAAGGTGGCCGTCAGTCAGCCGCACAAAGTTCGGCTGCTGGGCGACAAAATCATCTTGGTTGCTGGCAAGACGGCTGTATTTCTTGTCTTTGACAAATGGCCAAAAGTCGATTACGCCCCACCACTGGACCTGGCCGACGGCAACCATGCGCGGTTTCTCAACGAAAAGAAGGGGATGCTTTTCGGCACACTACTGATCTCGCGCCGCTTCGGCGGATTCTATTCAGTGGATAGGAGCAAAGACCGGCTGACGACGAAGAAAGCAACGCCGGATCTCGATGGTCCCTATGTCGATTTCAGCGAAATCGGCGACGACCTGCTAACCTCCTACGGCCAACTCTATCGCCGAGGCAAGGATGGCAAGTTCCCGAAAACGCCGACTGTCCAGTTGCCGCGCGAGAAGGACTGGCAATTCCTCGCCATCGGCGATTTCAACGGCGATGGCAAAAAGGACGCGGCGTTTCTCAGCTACGGCATGGAGAAGCAAACGTCGGCTCGCGTTTTCTATGGCCGCGACAAGACCAAGCTGGAGTTCGGCGACAAGGCCGACGCAGTCCTTCCGCTCGGTGAGTTGCTCGCGGAGACGAAGAAGAACCAGAAACATCCGCTGGTGCGCGACACGCCGATCGTCGCCGACTGGAACGGCGACGGCATCGATGACCTCATCGTCGCGCACGGCCAGTCCAACGAGGTGCTCGTCTTCCTCGGCGGCAAGGACGGCCTGTCGAAGGACCGCGTCCAGCGCATCAACCTCGAATACCGCGTCCACTACGAGCACGGCGTCTACGTCGGCGACTTCAACGGCGACGGCAAAGCCGACCTCGCGGTGTTTGGCTACACCAACACCGGCGTCGGGGCAGGGGGTCCGCCAGCGGTTTACATTTGGTTAAGATGAGCCACCAGGCACGGTGTCGCCATGTCGCACATTCTTTTTCTAACGGGCAAGCTCGCCGAGCCGTCGCTGCGGCGTCTGCTCGTTGACTTGGCGGCGCAAGCGGGATTCGAATACAGCGTCGGCGTGATGCCGATCACCGTGGCGGCGCTGGCGACGACGCCGTGGATCGCCCGGCATTTCCGTCCGTCGGCGGGCGTCGATCGCATCATCCTTCCGGGGCTGTGCCAGGGAGACATCGCCGAGCTGCGCCACGAATGGGGAGATTATCTGATCGAAAAAGGCCCTAACGACCTGCGCGATCTGCCCGATTACTTTGGCAAGCCGAACCAAGGCAAATCCGCCTACGGCCGCTACGACATCGAGATCCTGGCGGAGATCAACCACGCTCCGAGACTATCACGCGACGAAATCGTGGCGCTGGCGACGAAGATGCGTGCCGACGGGGCCGACGTCATCGATCTGGGTTGCGATCCGGACGGATCGTGGGCGGGCGTCGCCGACGCGGTCAAGGCGCTCAAGGACATCGGCTTGCGCGTGTCGCTCGACAGCCTCGATCCGGTGGAGGCCGCCCACGCCGCCAAGGCCGGCGCGGAGTTGATCCTGAGCGTCAATCGCAGCAATCGTGACGCTTGCGTTGATTGGGGCTGCGAGGTCGTGGCCATCCCGGATGTTCCCGCGAATTGCCAAGGCCTGGCCGAGACCATGGCGTTTCTGCAGCATCACGGCGTGCGCTTCCGCGTCGATCCGGTGCTGGAGCCGATCGCGTTTGGATTCGCCCCGTCGCTAGGCCGATATCTCGAAACGCGCAACGCGCATCCCGCCATCGAGATGATGATGGGCGTCGGCAACCTGACGGAGCTGACCGACGCCGACTCCGCCGGCATCAACGTCGTCCTCCTCGGCTTCTGTCAAGAGTTGGGCATCCGGAGTGTTCTCACCACGGAAGTCATCAACTGGGCCCAAAGTAGCGTAAGAGAACTCGACCTAGCCCGTCGGCTCGTCTATCACGCGTGCAAAGAACATGTGTTGCCGAAACGGCTTGAGCCGAGGTTGGTGCTGCTGCGTGATCCGAAGTTGCGCGAGCACGGCGAGGAAACGCTGCGCGAATTGGCCGGGCACGTGGCCGATCGCAACTTTCGCATCTTCGCCGAGCGCGGCAAGCTCCATGTGATCAATAGCGAGATGTGGCTGCAAGGGACCGATCCGTTCGAGCTCTTCGCAGAGCTGGCGAAGCGAGCCGAGATCGATCCGTCACACGCGTTTTATCTAGGCTACGAGTTCGCCAAGGCGCTAACTGCCCTTACGCTGGGCAAGAACTACGTGCAAGACCAGGCGCTCTGCTGGGGCTTCTTGACGTTGCCGGAGAAGGGGCGCCATGAGAAGAAAACGCGTTAGCCCGGCATTCGTTTAGCGTTTGCGCGGGCGTCATAAGAGAATATCGAAACCACTTATCCGAACTCGACGCCGAGGCCACGCAGCTGGCCTGCCACATCCTCGTTCGGCCGATAGTGAATGGCATGAAAGCCAACGCTTCGAGCGCCTGCGATGTTGGCGGCGATGTCGTCCACAAAGACACACTCGGCTAGATCCGCTTGCGCCAGACTGTGGCAGTGGCGAAAGAACGCGACGTCGGGCTTGCGCGTGCCGATCTCATGTGACAACACCAGCGAATCGAAATGGCACAGCACGTCGGCGAACTGGGCGATGAATTGTCGCGAGTGAATCGCATTCGTGTTGCTGCCCAAGAGGATGCGATAGTGCGGCGCCAGGCGGGGGATGAGCTCGCAGATTTCGGGGTTAGGCCAGAAGATGTCGCCGATCGCCGCCAGGAGAAAGTCGAGTTCGCAGTCCAGCTGCCACGTCTTGTGCACCTGTTGCAAGAACTCCGGCACCGAAAGGTCCCCGCGTTCGACCCGGGCCTCCAGATCGCTGGCATAGACCGACGCATACATCATTTCAACGCTTAGCGGCGAGTGCGGCTGGACGCGCTGGAGCGTCCGGTGATGATCGAAGAAGGCGACGACGTTGCCAAAATCAAAGATGATCGTTTTCATCGTCTCGTAATGCAGACGTCTTTCCTGCACGGCGCCCCGCGGAACGCTAATGTGCAGGCAAGCCACCCGCACTACGGCATCATATCGCAAAAGGCGCTTGTGAAACAACATCAGCTGCACAGGCTGGGAGCTTGGCGCAAGCGTGATTTAATGCGCCGCGGCGCTGACGTTGCATTGCCACTGCCTTCGCGGTATCTACAAGCAGCAATCGAGCCGCCCGCACAAAACCAGGGCAGGAGTCCTCCGCATGAAAATCGTCACCGTCATCGGCGCTCGGCCGCAGTTTATCAAAGCCGCCGTCGTTTCACGCATCTTGCGGCAAACGCCCGACTGCAAAGAGATTCTCGTACACACCGGCCAGCATTACGACGAGAACATGTCCGATATCTTCTTTCACGAACTCGAAATCCCCATGCCTGCCTACCACCTGGGCATCGGCTCCGGCGGGCACGGCGCGCAGACGGGCCGCATGCTCGAAGCGATCGAATCGGTCCTGCTCGAAACCAAGCCCGACAAGCTCCTCGTCTACGGCGACACCAATTCGACGTTGGCGGGAGCATTGGCGGCATCCAAGCTGCACATCCCCGTCGCCCATGTCGAAGCCGGCCTGCGTTCGTTCAATCGAAAGATGCCCGAAGAGATCAACCGCGTCGTCTCCGATCATCTTTCGAGTTGGCTATTTGCCCCGACGGAAGCCGCCGTCGCAAACCTGGCCAATGAAGGCATCGCGGGCGACAAAGTCTATCTCGTCGGCGATGTCATGTACGACGCGGCGATCTATTTCGGCGCTCAGGCCAACGGCGACACGCTGAGAAAATTCGACCTGAAACCCAAGCAGTACGTGCTGGCGACGATCCATCGCGCCGAGAACACCGATGCCGGCGCGCGGTTGCACAGCGTGTTCGCCGGGTTGAACGCGATCGCGGAGGAAGTGCCCGTGGTGTTGCCTTTGCACCCGCGCACCCGTGCCGCCTTGACGCGGGAGAAGATGCTGGAGAAGTGCAGCCCGAACCTGCGTTTACTCGATCCGCTCGGCTATCTCGACATGGTGATGCTCGAAAAGCATGCGTCGGTCATCGCCACCGATTCGGGCGGCGTCCAGAAAGAAGCGTTTTTTCACCGTGTCCCCTGCGTGACCTTGCGCGACGAAACCGAATGGGTCGAGTTGGTCGAACTGGGCTGGAATCGCCTGGTCCCGCCGACCGACGCGGAATCGGTCCAAGCCGGCGTGTTGCAATCGTTGCGCGACCGCCACGACCGGCCCACGCCGGCCGACCTCTATGGCGGCGGACACGCGGGGCAGGCGATCACGCGACTTCTGCAGGCCGCGTAAGGCAATTTGAGTTTTCGGTTAGCGCCCGCTCGGCGCCGCGCGAGCGCAAAACGAAGCGGTCGAGCCTCGTATCAGCCTCGAAAGGACTCAGTCATGCCCGAAAAGCCGCCGCTCATTCCGCTCTGGATCAAGATCGCTTACACCGCGTTCATGGCGGTCATGATTCCCGTTTATCTCAAGAATTACGGGATCGGCAACTTTCTCTATTTCTGCGATGTTGCCGCGGTGCTGAC
>VGZI01000059.1 GCA_016872605.1 Planctomycetota bacterium | reverse complement strand
GCAAGTACATTCACACGCCACCCTGCCGAAATGCAACGAATCCCGGAACGGAGCGAGGCATCGACCATGCGCTGCGGAAACCGGGAACCTGGCTTGAATACTCCGGCGAGATGGCTTTGCAACGCAATTGCATGACGTGCTTCCCTGCACGTCGGTGATTCACCTATTTTGCTTGAATCTGCGAGTGATGGGTCGGACTGGGAAGCCCGACTTACTATTACGTTTCAAAGCTCTGTGGAACGCATCCGGCCTTCGGAGCGCCCCATTCACTTATTTTTTGCGTCGTTGCGTGAGGCCTTTACCTGAGAGTGTCGGTATCGGCCGGCACACGCTGTTCGTCCATCAAGAAGCGAGGCAGCTTGTCGAGGCACGGCAACTTGAGTGGCGCCTTGCCGCAAAAAAAGCCCACGAGCGAAGCCGCATTTGGTTTCGGCGATGGTCGAAGCGGCGCTGCTCAGGCTTCGGTGCGCCAACCGGTGGCGACCGAGCGGCCGAGGCGGCCCAGTTTGCGCAGGGCACGCCAAGCAAAGGAAAGTGAATCCGCAACCATGTATTTCAGCAAATCAAGCATGGACGGCTTGTAAGCTCCGACATCAAGATCGCACCGAGCGATCAGGCACAGCCGATCGAAAAACGCCTGGTCTTGGGCCTGCATATCCATCGGACTAGGATGTACGTTCCCGGTCAAAGGATAAAAGGGACGATTCGCAGCGTAGCACTGCATCATCTCGCGGGCCAGTAGCAGATTGTCGAGATTATGCGGATGTTGACGGTACGCTTCATTAATGGCGTTGTCGATCCGGACGCACCCCTCTCGGAATGTCGCCCAATCGTCGAGGTAGATTTGCAATCGCGCGGCGAGCGCGGGATCCGGCTTTTCCAGGCGAACACCGGCCTGGGCCAGCTCTTCATCGAACGAACGAATGAACCGCTCGTAGGAATAGCGGCCGCTGGCGATGAGGTCTTCATAAGCTTGCTCGGTCAGGGCTGCTGTGCGCACTGGATCGCGGAGTTGCGCGAGAACCTCTGCGACATTGGAGAAGTCCTTTCGCAATGGAACATAATGAACGTTCGGCGTTAACAGGCCGTCATAGTGTCCCTCAAAGAGCACTTGTACATTGCGAAATGCTGCTGCCTCGAAATGACGTGGGGTGAAGGCGCGATAGTCGATGCGATTCTCTAGCTTGAGAAAGTCCTCTCCGACGCGCTCGGCGAAATCGTCGAACGTCAGGTTCGGCGTCTCTTTGATCAGCTCGTAGTACTTAGGGCGAAAACGATCCTCAAGATCGATAACGGTCGCGCCGCCTTCGACACCGAGCACAGCCTTGGATTTCGCCAGGAAGTGATGCCAGGCGGCGCCATAGCAACGTTGCGATTCGTCGACGGCAATATCGAGCTTCAAGCCGCTGTCGTTCGCATGGGCGAGGAACTTCTCGCCGATCTCGGATTTCTCTTGAGCACCGCGGCCGAGGTAGTGGGGCAGCCGCCGGCCGCGATAGCCAACGTCAATCGGGCGTGCCTCCTGGGGCAAGTACAGTTTCCGTGCGCTATCCACCATGTCAGTCGCCACGTAACCGGCCATGTAGAAAACCCGCTTCTTGAGTGCGGTGGCGCCGTGGTAAACTTCATCCCAGTGTTTCGGTTTGTGACGAGTGTAAAGGCAATCGATCGCGTAGCGATTCAGGAACTCCAGGCGCTCCTTAAAATACCAAATCTCGTCCTGAAAGATGGCGACCTTGTAGGTCCGCGTCGCGCGTTTTAGGTAAGCGTCGATGTCGGTCGTGATCCACGTGCCCGTTGGACGCAGACTGTAATGAAAGACGGTGACCGCAAACTCGATGTCGCGAAATGCTTGTGGAAATCCTAGGGCAACATTGACCGCATAGACCGGCATCGCCGCGTATCGATCGAATGCTCGCTGATGTTCGAAGATTGTGTTCGCCTCGGGGACCCGATGGTCCTCAAGCAAAAAGAGCATCCCAGGTATGAGCCTCGCTTCACTCACAGGTAAACTCTCTAGGCAGCGTGCCCCACCTTGAAGAGGCGAGGAACTTGAACCGACAACAGACTCTTCACCGTCGCCGATACGGAAGGCTCGACGACCTTGTAGTAGAAATCATGCCCCTGCTCGGACAAGTGGAGAAGGTCCGCCATAACGAACGGCAAAAGACTTGCTCGAATCCCAGCTGTTGCCTGGAGAAACGCCGCCTCGATATCATTAAGGCGCACATCCGGCCCGGCGACCTGCGCCACTTTGCGAATGATGTTGTTGTAAATGCGGTTCTGAATCTCATAGGTGACGACACTATGGGCGCAGAGTTTCTGATCACGCCCCGTCGGATGATTGGTGTTGAGAAAAATCGTCTTGGCATCGAACGTTCGACAACGCGTGATGATTTCAAGCAGATTGGCCTCAAACGCAAGCGGACTCACACGCGGATTCCCATGGTCCGATTCCCACATGTTGCAATCGTTCAGGCCAAGCTGGATGATGACAATCTCGGGGTGATGCGTCTGAACTTCATAAGGCATCGATTCCAGGGCTTGACGCGTGGTGCGGCCATTGACGGACGAATTAGTGACGAGCACGGATTTTCCACATTGCTCGCCCAGATCGCTCAGAGTTTGGGACAGACGCGTCACCCAACCCTTGTGGATCGCAATGCCTTGGCCATTGCAGATCGAATCCCCAAAAAAAACGATGTTCATCGTCGAATCACTCCATGGCGGCCGACTAACCTGCGGACTTCAATAGCATCGTGTTTTTCGCTTTTTCGATGGTCCAGTCGCCCGGATGCTGGAAAACGCCGCGGCGATACGGTTCTCGGCCATGTACTTTGAACTCGACACTCCGGTCGAGCAGGTCATAGCGCTCCGGGGCCTTGATCTCGAACGGATCGGCCGTGCGTAACAGCACGACGGCGACAACGTAGGTATCGTTGCACATCTGCACGGGATCGAGGCGCAGAGAGGCCAGGATCGTGTCTCCCTGGGCCACGGTATGGGTGCTGGAGGGGCCGATGCATTGAGTCACATTTACGCCATCGGAGCGGCGGTAGATCGACAAAGCCGGCAGCAGAGGAAACGTCCCGTCGTGCTCGGCGACAATCTGGACCTCGAAGGTTATGGGCTTGCCGAAGAGGAAGTGCACGCCGGGCGTGCCGTGCTCGTCGAGGATGCGCACCGATTCAATGCGCAGGCCCCCCAAGCCGGGCCAGTGCACCGCCTTCAACGTGGAGCCATGTTGACCGGAAGCGTTGGCGCCCGCCGCGGGCGCCTCCCGCGTTTGGCAGGCAATAGTCATCCGACTCCAATCGTCCGTTGCGGGCAGGGGCATGGATTGCATGATCGTATCGCCTCGGCACATTTCGACGATGCCGTCTGCGCCCTGCAGACAGTAATTGATCTCGAACGCATAGGTTACCGCGGTATCGAAAAGGTAGAGCCAGAAGACCACGTCCCCGGAGAGAGACCGGTTTGGGTCGTGCAGTTCGCGAAACATGCGACCATCCTGACTGATCGGGGCGGACCAGGCGGAATTGTCGTCTAGAGAGACGTGTGTCGAGTTTCCCGGAGAGGCATCCTGAGGCCCTCCGACGTGAAGGCGATCCTGCGGTCGGTCATTTTCCGACAACGCGATCGCGCCGACGCGGAGGCGCGCGCCGTGCGAGACCCGGAATCGCACGGTCAAGCCGTCGGTGAATTGATTCTCGCTTTCCATCCTCTTGCCGGGAGTTTCAACATTCAGGCGGGCGCGAGCATTATTGGCTCGCAAGCGTCGTTCATCGAGGAGCAGGAGATAGCGCTCGTACTCCTTGATGACTTCGAGCGTGTCTCCTTGACGCACGACCTGTCCGCGATCGATCCAGACGGCTTGCTCCGAAAATCTGAGGATCTGCTCCATGGAATGCGAGACCAGCAACACGGTTGCGCCGCTGTGAATGAGCTTTTCCATCCGTTCGGTCGATTTGCTCAGGAAGTAGCCATCGCCCACGCCGAGCAGTTCATCAACGATTAAGATGTCTGGCTTGACGACGGTGGCGGTAGCGAATGCCAGGCGAGCTTGCATGCCGGTCGAGTAGGTTTTGAACGGCTGATTGAGGAACGGGCCGAGTTCGGTGAAGTCTTCGATGTCGGCGATGGCGTCCTGGATCTCTGAGGCGGACAATCCCTGGTAGGTTAGCGCCGCTTCGATGTTTTCGTAGCCGGTGAATTCGGGGTGCATGGAAGTGCCGGCCTGAAGGAGGGCTTGCACCTCGCCGTCGACTTCGATCTCGCCTTCGGTGGGATCGACGTTGCCGGTGATCAATTTGAGAAGGGTGCTTTTTCCGGCGCCGTTGCGGCCGACGATGCCGATGCGAGACCCGCGTGGGAGCGTAAGATTGACGTTGCGCAAGGCCCAGAACTGGCGGAAGCTGGCACGCATTCCGGGAATGAATCGCGACAGACCGAGGGCGTCGCAGGCGCCGGCGAAGGGAGATGGGTAGAGTGTGTACCTTTTTCCCACGCCTTTCAGCGAGATGGCGGGGCGTTCAGACATAATCAATCATCGCTTTCTTTGCGCGGGAGAAAAAGTAGCCGCCGCCCACGAACAGCAGTGTCGACCAGCCAACCAAGGCCACCCAGTGGAGCGTTTCCGGCCACATGCCGAATATCAAGATCTTCTGATAGGCCATCACGAACCAGGCGAACGGATTGAGAATCAGAAGGACGCGCAAGTTCTCGGGCACATTCTCGGGGCCATATGCAATCGGCGAAATGATCATCAACGACATGATGAGCAGTCCAATCACCGTTTGCAGGTCGCGCAGAACGACATTAATCAGCGACAGGATCCAGACAATTCCGGTTAGCGCCAGAATCTGCAGGAACCAGACAATGGGCAGAAGGATGATCGTCGGCTGCAGTTGGCCGGTCACGCCCAGGCAGAGCACCAGCGCGAACATGCCGACCGCCATCACGACTTGGCCGAGCAGCACGGCTTTCACCGGCGCCAAATCAATCGGAAACACCGTATTGGTCAACAGCGATCGGCTGGCGACCACCGAGGTCAAGCCTTGACCGAGCGCATCGGCTAACGACAAGAAAGGCACGAGCCCCGCAAAAATGAACATCGTGTATTGGAACGGGGACAGGTCCGCGACCTGAATGCGGAAGATCAGCGTGTAGGTCACCGTGTACAGGCCGAGGACCATTAACGGCAACAAAATGGCCCAGCCGAGACCCAGGATCGATCCCGCGTATCGGGCCGCCAACTCTGATTTCGTGACCCGGCCCAGAAGCGATCCGTGGGTCAATAAATAGAACCCCGAATGCCATTCCGCCAGGCGACGCACGAGAGACTTTCTCAAGGGCAAAATCCTTTTTGTCCGCGGAAATTCCAACTCGCCCATCAAGGGGCGATTCTAGCGACCCGCTCAAAAACAAATCAAGGTCATTACAAGCTGCGCGATTCGGCAAGGCTGGACAACTGGGTGTTTTTCGGTAGCCGTCAACCCAGCTCATTTCCTTACGCGCTACGCCGCTGGAACGGACGCAACATCACATCCGCCACGGCCTTCAGCTTTCGCACCAGCCACGACGGTACGCCAGCGGTTTCGGCCAACCAGCGTAATCGCCCGCGCCATCCCATGGGCACATTGATCAACGGCTCCTGCATGGCCAACTCGTATTTGGTTTTCGATGTCACCCCGTGAGGCGTCGCATAGCGGTCGATGATGGCGTCAAACGCTGCTATGAATGTTCGGTAAGAATACCGCCCGCCGCCAACCAAATCGTCGTAAGCGCGATTCACCATCGTCATCAGAAGATCGGTGTCTTGAATCGCCTTCGCAACTTCGGTGAAATTGGCAAGGTCCTTCTCGAGCGGAACATAGTGAACCCACGGCTCGAGAAGCCCCGAGTACTCGCCGGGAAAAAGCACCATCGCTGTTCGTAATGCCGCTGTCTCGAATGCTCGCGGGGAGATGCAGTTGTGCACAACATTTCCCTCAAACGGCGATAGCACTGCGGCATGAACTTCCTCGTAGGAAGCATCCGGGTGTTCCTGTAGGTACTCCAGCACCCGAGTTTCGGCCGACCCATCGAAATCGGTGATGCTCGAGCCGCTCTCCGTGCCGAGCATTGTCTTGCACGATTCGATGAATTTCGGCCAATCGGCGCCGTAGATGCGATCTTCCTCTTTGCAACTCACATCGTGCTTCAAGGGATGTCCTTGGACGTGACGGTGAAATGCCTTGACGATGTTTGTCTTCTCTTGTCCCAGGTGGCCTAGCCAAAACGGCAACTCCCGACCTCGATATCCGACATCGATCGGCCGGGATGCGATGGGAATCGTGGGCTTGTTCAGCAGGTTTTGCGGTACGTAGCCCGCGAGCGTCGAGAACTTTGTGACCCCGGGTAGCCGGCTGGGCGAATAGACCAGGTCGATCTTTTCCGGCGCATACAGGGTAAACAGCAGATGGATTCCCATCTCCCGAATGCAAGCGCACATCTGTTCGATCCAGCGATAGTCGTCCTGGATGAACTGTACTTTGAGTCCCTGGTACTTTGCCAGTTTTGCGCGGAAAAAGGGGTGGAGATAGCCGTCGCGGATCGCGTAGATCGAATAGTGCAGTACGACAACGTCAAACTCATCGAACTCCAAATTCGCGCTGGTTGTGCGTCCCAGCGGATCGTAGTAGTAGATCTCGTGGCGCGAATATTCCTTGAATGCGTCGACGTGATCCGAGATGGTGTTTGCGCCGGTCCGCCGCATGTCCGTCAAGATCAAGATGGAAAAACGCTCGCTGGCCATTACCACCGTCCTCGCACGATCCTTCCGAAACGGTAACAATTGTTCCGTACGTCGATATAAAAAAGCCGCGAGTCTGTCAATCGCAACTGGGAATGCGTTTGTGCGTTGTGCGCGGGGTGCACGAGATGGATCGCAGACGGCCGGGGGGCGAGGCTCCTGCCGAGCCGCGCACTATCGAAATCGGCGCACATGAAATCGGCAAGCCTGCGTAGCGGCCAACAAGACACGTCGTGGCCGACTCTTTTGCCGCGACGTATCATGGACATGTCGGCAACTTCTTTTCGTCCGGTGCGTGCATGGCGATGTTGTCTGTGTCGGGATTGCTCGATTGGCTCGTGCGCAACCAATTCCTCACATCCGCGCAGGCGGACGAACTGCGTCCGGGCCTGCCGGGGCTCTCTGAAACGCGCCTTTTCGTCAAAGACCTCATTCAACGCGATTGGCTCACACCGTATCAAGGCAACCAAATCGTCAATGGCCTGCACGACCAACTCGTGTTCGGAATCTATCGACTGCGCGAGCTTATCGGGGAGGGCGCCATGGGCCAGGTCTTCAAGGCCTGGAACACCAAACAGAATCGCGTCGTCGCCATCAAGGCGATTCTGAAGTCGATGTTGAACAACGAACGAGCCATGGACCGCTTTCGCCGGGAGGTCGAGACGGCGTCACAGTTCGATCACCCGAATATCTGCCATGTGCGCGATCACGGCGAGATCGATGGTCGCCCCTATTTGGCGATGGAATTTATCGACGGCATCGATTTGGCGAAGCGCGTGAAGTTGGACGGTGCCTTGCCGATCCACGAAGCTGTCGAGTACATTCGCCAGGCTGCGCTTGGCCTGCAGTATGCCTTTGAGCAAAGCATCGTCCATCGCGACATCAAGCCGGCCAACCTGATGGTCTCCACGATCCGCTACAACGACGACGCGCTGCCGGTCGTGAAAATCCTCGACTTCGGCCTTGCTCGCTTGCAAACCGAGGACGACGAGGGCGAAGGGCGCCTCACGCAGGTCGGCAGGCTGCTCGGCACGATCGATTACATTGCGCCCGAGCAAGCGACCGACGCCCGCAACGCCGACATTCGGGCCGATATCTATAGCTTGGGTTGCAGCCTGTATTACCTCCTGACCGCGCAGCCGCCGTTTCAAGGAAACGACGTGATGGAAAAGCTGGGACCGCGCGTCACGGGCGATCCCCCGTGGATACGCACGTTGCGCCCGGACGTGCCTCCCGGACTCGAGATGGTTTTGCGTACGATGATGGCGCGCAAGCCGGCCGACCGCTACCAGACGCCCGCCGAGGCGGCGCAGGCACTGGCGCCGTTTGCCAAGCCGGCGGTCGCCCTCGCGACGCCGGTTGCAAAGCAGACCAACGGCGCCGTCGCGCTGGCCACGCCCGTCGTGCTGCCGGGGGCGGCGTCGAGCGGCGACACCGTTGAGACTGCCCTTCCAGTTGCACTCCCGGTTGCCACGCCCGCCCCGCCTCCCTCCGCGTCGGCAAGCACGGACGCCCCGTCGTTCCCGTCGCTCGAGACAGCGGTGCCGCCCGATGCAAAAGCGCGTGGCCCGGGGCCGAAGCCATTTCCCACGCGGCTCGTCGCGCTCGCTGTCGGCGCGATCGGCTTGATCGCGCTCGGTGTGCTGGCCTTCTGCTTGTTCAGTTCTTTTTGGAAGGATCCGCCCAGGCCCCAGGGCACGATTCGAATCACCGAGGCCTGGGTTCAGAAGCCGAAAGTGCGCCCCGGCGACCGCACGTTCGTCAACATCATCATCGAACGGCAACAGGTGAAGGGCGACCTCAAGATCACGCTGCTCGATTTGCCCGACGGCGCGGTCGCCGAGGAAAAAGTGATATCAGGTAACATCGACAAAATCTGGGTCGGCCTGACCGTGTCGTTTGAGACCAAACCGATCGCAACGCAGATTCGCATTCGCGTCGCCACGCTCGCCAACGACGTATTCGCCGAGCGCACGATTCCCCTCATCATCGCGAACGACACGAAAAAAACTAAGTGACCGAAGGCTATCCTGACGTCAATTGATCCATCAAACAACAAAGCCGGTTTCGTTTTTCAACGACACCGGCTTCGAGTCTTTTTCCTGAGTCGTCAACGATATTACGGATTCGCAGGCAATGAAGGCAGCGTCGGCAACGGCGGCGGTGCGGGCAGGGGAGCCGCTGGCGTCGGCGCGCCAGGCGTTGGCCGAGGCGACTCGGGCAGCGGCGTCGGAATCGTTGGCGCGGTCGGCGTCGACGTCGATGGCGTTATCGGAGCGGGCGTCGGAATCATTGGCATTGGCCCTGGGATCGTCGGTGTGCTAGCTGGCGGGATTGGCAGTGGCAGCGGGGCCGGGAGCACGTCATTCTTCGGCAGTGGCGTCGGCGTCGGAACAACGTCTTTCTGCGGCACCGGCGCCGGTGCGATCGGCGTCGGAATTGGCGTGGCGTCCTTGCGAGGCGTCGGAGCGATCGGCGCGGGGCCTGGCGTCGGACGCGCCGGAAGCTCGTCGCTGTAGACGCGAATGCTCTCGTCGCGCAGCACCGGATCGCGCAGGCCGTCCGCCTTGATCCGCGTTCGGAAGCGAACGTCTCCCGGCGCGGCGCCGCGTACTTGCACGCGATAAATTACATCCGCCTTCGGGGCCAGCTTCGCCAGCGGCTCGAAGATCAACTCGCGGCCTTCGTGGCGAAACCGCAGCGTCGTGCTGCACTTGGCCCCCTTGAATTCGAGTTGTTCCGGGAGCGTGCAGACGACTTCGACATTGGTTTCCATCTTCGTCCCAGTGTTCTTCAGACGAATTCCGAACGCCGTCTCCTTGCCGACTTCGATCGGATCGTCGAGATGGCCGACCTCGATAAACAGGGACGGCAGGCCTTCGACGATGGTCTTGGCGTCAGCTTCGGATTTCAGGCCGCGCGATGCCTTGGCTTGAGCGCTGAGGCGGTGCTCGCCGGGTTCGGTGGGAATCAGGTTGACGGTGACGTCTTTGGTTTGGCCGGGCGCCAGCTCGCCGATGGTCCAGGAGACGAGTCGTGTCGATTCGTGATATTGCCCGCCCTGGTTGGCCTGATGGAACTTGAAGCCGGGCGGAACCAGTTTTTGCACTTCGACCTGCGTCGCCGGCGCGGTGCCGGGATTTGTCACTTTGAGCATATAGACGGCATGACGATCGAGGTAACGCAACTTCGGACCGGACATGGCGATGTCGAGCTTGGGCGTAAGAATGTCGACTTCGGATGAATCGCTGGCGGTGAGGCCGCCGTCGCCGTTGAGCGTGATCGTGCCCTTCTGGGGACCGCCCCCCTTGGCCAAGCAGACCAGTTGCAGGAGCTTGCTTTCCTTCGGCGCGAGATTGCCGACGTCGAACTCGATCGATCGGCCACGCGGATGATACAGCCCGTCGGAAAGGGTAGTCTTGAGCCGCACGTTTTCGGCCACGCCGTCGCCCGGATTGCTGACGGCAAACAGGAGCGTGACGTTTTCGCCGGAGACGACCTTGTCGGGGCTGGTCATCTTGACGGCAAGCTGCGGCTCGCGAACCTGCACGTGATGAGCAGCCACGCCGGTGAACGTCACGGCCGCGGCGCATTGCACGACGCCGCGCGTCTGTGCGGTCAGGGTCAGATCGATGCGGCGTGATTGATCGGCTTGAAGCGTCCCGAGATTCCATACCAGTTCGCCCGCCTCGTTGACGGCTTCCGGGGCGCTCGCCTTGAAGGTGACGCCCGGAGTGAGCCGATAACGGACGGTTACGTTCTGCGCGGGAATACTGGACGTGTTGCGAACCGTAAGCTGGCAGGCCAACGGTTGGTTGACGCGAATCGTCGACGGACCGCTCCATTCCACGGTCACGGCCGGCTGTTGACGGCCCGGCGCGGCATCGTAGGAGATGTTGCTCTCCACCGTTCGAGATAACGGCGGCGCGATCGGTTTCTTGTCCACGCCCGGCGTCGGCAGGTCAATGATCGGCGGCGCGATGTCCAGCTTCGGCGGCACGGTGTTCTGCTTCGGCGCGGGTCCCGGCGGCCCGCTATCGAGCGGCCCCGGTTTGATGTCCAGCTCCGGGATGGTCGGCAACGCGCTCGGCGGCGACTTGGGATCGGGCTTGGCAGGCACGATGACCTCCGGCGCCGGAATCGTCGGCGGCGGAAACAGCGGCGCCTTCGCGTCCGGCTGCCCCCACACCGTCTGCCCCAACAACAGGGCCGCCAATCCCGCGCCCGACACCCCCAATGCCGTCAGCCAATGCATACGGTTCATCGCTTCGCCTCCATGCAGACGATCCACGCCTCCCCACGGCCTGGTTCGCCTCGGGAATCCCTTCGCCCCTATGTTCCGACAATGAAGGCCGCGTCTATAACACGTTCACGGCGGGCGTCAACAGAAAAAAATGATCGAAGCAGAGTGCGCAGAGAACGCGGAGAGTATGAACGGAATGTCTCCGCGCTTTCGGCGTTTTCGGAATGGACTGTATCGATTCAACGCGAAGTCACTCGACCTTGGCCTGGCGGCGTCGGCGGAGTTCCTGGATTTGCCACAGCGCGAACATGCCGATGGCGATGCCGACGAAAAACCCGATGCCGATCCGCCACCAGGGCGATTCCGGCTCCGGCGGCGGCACGATGACGTTCTCGTCCGACATCTTCTCGACATACGCGGCGATCTTTTCAGCATGCGCCTTGATCTCGAATCGGCCATACTTGGCCTGTTTGAGCGGATCGGTCAACCGCTCGAAGATTGCATGAGCGCTGCGAATCTTTCGATTCTTGAGCTTTACGTCGCGCTCTTTCGCGTGCTCCATCGCGCTGGCGTTATACGTCTCTGCTAAGAGCCATAAGAGTCGAGGTTCGCCCGGCATCCAGATCAAGAGTTGTTGTACCGCCTCGACGGCATCTCCGGGCATGCGCTCTTTGTCGGAAGCGGCGATTCGCCCGACTTCAAACTCCCCTTTTTCATTGAGGAACGTGATTGGCTTCTCCCCGGAATCGGAAAAGATCGGATCAAGCATGTCTGGCCGTTCCTTCTTGGCGGCCCGGACACCCTCCTCCTCAAGCCGATGATCAACCAGCCGCTTGAAATAAACTTCATAGCGCCGGTTCCGCTCATAGGCGGTTTCCTCCCACCCGTATGTCGCCAGCAGGTGATCTTGCGTCTCCTTTTTCAGGTCGCTCCAGCGTTCGGGCCAATTATTGAGCGCCTTTTTCATGTAGAACTTGGCTTTGCGGCGAAAGTCGTCGTTGCCCATCAAGTAACAGGCGCTGGCGTAATGAGACAGCAAGATGAAGTTGGTCGGATACTCATCGAGCAAGGGCTTGAGCAATGCCTCGGCTTCCTCGCGCCGGCCGCGACGAATCAGCACCGTGCTGTAGTTGAGCTTCTGCTCCAGCGTTTCGAGGTTGAGGCCGCCCTTTGACGCCAGCGATTCCATAAGCACGTAGCGGCGGCGGATCGGCGGATTCGACTTCGGCTTGGCATCGGGAATCGTCTGAAGAGTGTCCATCGTGTCCGCGAACCCGCCGATAAAATCGAAAGCATCCATCTTGGTGTCGTAGGGCGAGTCAAACGTGCTGTAATAACCGGCAAACACCGGCATCGTGCAACAGCTGACGAAGACCATCGCTACCCATCCGACTCGCGCGAACATCAATCCACCTCCATGGACTTCTCGTAGGTCAGACTTTCCAGCCTGACGCTCGCATTGGTTTCGTCAGGCTGGAAAGCCTGACCTACGATTGGCCCGATTGTTGCTCTCTTTCACCCCATCGAGGTCGAACCGGCCGAAACTGGCTTCGCAAGAGCCACAGATTGTGCAGTCACTGCCCACGACATAGGCAAGACCCAGGGAGACCCCGCAATGTCCGCTCTCGACTTCGTCAATCTACAAACCGAACTCGAAACCCGCGTCCTGGCTCGCACCGGGGGTCAGCTGCGCAACTTGGGCATCGAACTCTCGCCCGACGGCATCCGCCTCATCGGCCAAACCGATACTTTCTACGTCAAACAACTCGCTCAGCACTGCGTCCGCCAACTCATGCCCGGCGTCCGTCTCGTCAACGACATCTGCGTCCTCTGATTTCTCCGTTTAGCGTCCGCAGTAAAATTTGCACCGACGTCGCGTTATTGCAAATTTTACTGCGGACGCTAAACGAATACCGCCTACGGATACTCACACGTCACCGTCGTCGAAATACCCCCTCTCGGCGTGAACGCTCCGACCACCTTCAATCGCCTTGGCTTGCATGCTTTCACGAAATCGTCCAGCAATTGGTTGATCACGTTCTCGTAAAAGATGCCCTCATTGCGAAACCGTTGCAGGTACAACTTGAGGGACTTTAACTCCACGCACAACCTGTCCGGTGTGTACGTGAACGTGATGACGCCGAAGTCGGGCTGCCCCGTCTTCGGGCACATCGAGGTGAACTCCGGGCAGACGATCTCGATCACGTAGTCTCGCTGCGGAAACCGATTGGCGAACGTCTCCAACTGCTCGCTGTGCGGTGCATCGGGCATGATGTTCTCCAGAGCAATCGCCGCCGGCGCCTTCGCGTTCGTAAAGCGCCCCGCGAGCGCAAAGCCGCAAGCGGCGACATTCGATAGCATAGTGATTCGCCGCTGAGACGCCGTCTCAAGACGCGCAGTGATTTTTTGCTTCGCCCGCTTGACCTTCGCCGCGCATCTCTCGAAAATCACCTTACACGCTGTAGTCCCACCCCAAGGAGCCTTTCTGATGCCACGCATTTCCCGTTTCCTGTTCTTGGTCCTCGCCAGCCTCGCCATCATTGGCCTTGTCGGCGTCTCGAACGATGTCTCCGCCAAGGCCAAGAAGAAAGACAAGACGGACGTCAAGAAGGAAGACAAGAAGGAAGACAAGAAGGAAGAAAAGAAGGAGCCCTTCAAGCCCGATCCGGCTCAAGTGGAGTTCAAGTACGTCGACAAGGAAAAAACCTTCTGGGTGCAAGCCCTGGCGTTCGGCGGCGATGGCAAGACCGTCGCGGCCAGCTATCGCGACCCCGACTACTCCGTCAAGATTTGGGACATCGGCGCCAAGAAAGACATCCAAACGATCAAGGGCAAGTCGAAAGAAACCAAGGGCCTGGGCGAGTTCAAGACGCTCGTCGTCATCAAGGATCAAGTCCTGGTCGGCACCGGACATTGGAACGTCAAGAAGAAAGAGCGCGAAGGCGAAATCCGCGTCTACGGCGCCAAGGACGGCAAGCCCGTCAAGACGCTCCAGGGCCACACGCAAGACGTTACCCGTTTAGCGGTGTCCAAGGACGGTAACTACATCGCCAGCGCCAGCGAAGACAACACCATCAAGATTTGGGCCGTCGCCGACGGCAAGAACACGCAGACGATCAAGGGGCACAGCGATGCGGTCATCACAGTTGCCTTCAGCCCCGATGGGACCAAGGTCGTCACCGGCAGCGCCGACAAGACGCTGCGCGTCTGGAACGTCGCCGACGCCAAGGAACTCGCCAGTTTCGTGGTCGAGCGGGAGATCGAGAAAAAGGACGCAAAAGGCAAGGTCACGAAGGAAAAAGAAAAAGGCCGGATGTTCACCAGTGCTGCCTTCACCCCCAACGGCAAGAATGTCATTGCGGGCAATCTCGACGGCGTCATCAAGGTTTACGATGTCGAAGGCAAGAAGGAAGTCCGTGAGGTGAAGGCCCACGAAGGCATCTGGGCCCTGGCGCTCAGCCCCGACGGCACGAAGTTCGCCACCGGCGGATTCGATCAGACGATCAAGATTTGGAATGTCGCCGACGGAAAAGAGCTGAAGACGATCAAGGCCCACCTCGGCACTGTCGTCGCGCTCGCCTTCAGTCCGGACAATGAATCGCTCGCCTCCGGAAGCATCGACGGCACCGTGAAAATTTGGAGCGTGAAGTAACGGCGTTTACGTTTAGCGCTCGCAGTATCCCTTGCAGTGACGATGCCGCCACAACCAGGGATCAGACGAGCGCTAAACGCAAGCCGGCCTCGTCGCCATCGCCTTGCGAATGATCGCCAATATCTCTTCCCGTTCGCGTCCAACCACGGGCAACCGCGGCGATCGTGTCATTTCCGTGCCGTAGCCGCATTCTGCGGCCGCCAGCTTGATGTACTGCACGAGCTTGACGTGCGTGTCGAGGTGCAACAGCGGCGTGTACCAGCGGTAAATCTTGAGCGCCTCCGCATAGTTCCCCGCCGTCGCCAGATCCCAGAGCCGTTTCGTCTCGTGCGGAAACGCGTTGACCAGTCCCGACACCCAGCCGACCGAGCCGAGCATTACGCTCTCGAGCACCAGGTCATCGACGCCGGAGAAGAGAATGTAGCGATCGCCGCACAGGTTCTTGATGTCGGTAATGCGGCGGACATTGTCGGACGATTCCTTGATGGCGACCAGCGTCTTCTCGTCGGCTAGCTCCGCGAACATCGCCGGCGTAATATCGACGCCATACGCCGGCGGATTGTTGTAAACGAGGATCGGCAAGTCAGTAGCCCGGGCCACGGTGCGAAAGTGCGTCATCGTCTCGCGCGGGTCGGCCTTGTAGATCATTGCCGGCAGTACCATCAAGCCGTCGACGCCGATCTTCTTGGCGTCGGCGGCGAATCGGCATGCCAGCCGCGTCGTAGTCTCGGCCACGCCAGTCATTACCGGAATGCGCCGCCGCACGGTCTCGACGGTCGCCCGAAGCACATCGAGCTTCTCCGCATATTCGAGCGTCGTGTTTTCGCCAACCGAGCCGAGCATGATGATGCCATGCATGCCGGCAGCGATCATCTTCTCGACATGCTGCATGGTTGCCGCGATGTTGAGCGATTGATCGGCGTTGAATTGCGTGGTGGAAGCCGGGTAGATGCCGTGCCAGTTGATGGTCATAGATTCTCATGGGAAGCCCTGGGGTGAGGTACTCCGAACCCCGGGGACAATTGTTGCGCCAATCCCTGGGGTTCGGAGTACCTCCCCCCGGGGCGTCCCTTAGGTCACCTCGTCTCCACCGTCACCGCCAGGACGATCGGCGCCGAGGGGTCGGGGCCTTTGATGAACTCGATCGCTGTCAATGCCGCGTCATGCTTCGGCGTCAGCGTTAGATAGCGCATCTGCTGCGTGCGCATCGAGAACGCGAACTCCGACTTCGGCACCTCGACCTTGCGAATGTAGTCCGCGAAGTGCTCGCCGTCCTTGAGTGCGTGGTCCTCCGTCTTGCCGTCCACGAAGTGCAACCGAACGGTCAGGACGACGCCACCGGTCTTGCCGTACGGATAGCCCCAGCCGCTGACGCCGGAAAGCAGGTGAATCGTCCGCGCCGGCATGTTGCAATCCAGCTTCGCCGACTTGGGCATCGCCGCGGCCACCTCTCCGTTCTTACTGTAGAGCATGATGACGTTGGGCTGTTTGTCGCCCCGTGGATCGACGAAATGGAACGGCACGCCCTTGACCGTGCGCGGCGACCATTCGGGCAGGATGAGCCGTTCGACCGTCGCGTCTTTCGAATAAAACATGCCGCGCGTGCTGACGATGGTGGCCGCCTTGGCGAGATCGAGAGGCACGAACTTGCCGCGCGCGGTAAGGAATTCGAGTAGGTCGATCAACTCCTCCTGCTTCACGGTTTTTTCGAAGCCGTCGGGCATCAGCGATTTCGACGACGCGGCCAAGACGTCGATGTCGTCGCGTTCGATCACGTGCTTCTTGGCTTGCGTGTCGATGAGCTCGATCGTTGTGCGCGTTTCCGACGCCATCATGCCGCTGAAGACCATGCCTTTCTTGGTCTCGACCGTGTAAAGGCGGAAGTTTCCTTCGACCGAGCGGCTCGGATCGAGAATGTCGATCAGGAGGTGTTCCTTGGTGTGCGCCGCCACGCCCGTGAGGTCGGGGCCGATCTTGGCCCCTTCGCCGGAATGCGTATGGCAGATGGCGCAGTGCTTCTTGAACACGGCTTTGCCCAGAGCGACGTCGCCCGACTTCTTGAGGAGCGGAAAGAACTCCTCGACGACTTTCTGCCGATCGGCGTTCGGCAACCCGCCGCCTTTTGCGAGGATCGCCTTGGTCCGCTCGGAGATCTGCTTGTCGGGATGGGCCGCGAGGGCCTGCTTCTGATCGAGGGCGAGTTCGCTCAAGGCCAGCGTCCCTTTTTCGACGGCGTCGAGGTATTGCCGGGTCGCCTCGGGCCGGCTGAGCAGGATGCGCAGGGCGGTCGTGCGCGCTTGCGGCGTGAAGATCGCCATCCGCTTGAGCAACAGCGGCGCCGCCGAGCTTTGGCCTCCAACCGCTTCGAGAATACCGACGCTGAACTGCGGACTCGAGCGCGGCGTGATCAGGTCAAGCAGCTTTTCCGCGATCTTGCCGTCATCGGACTGCAAATCGACAAGCTGTTGGGCCGACGCGAGTCGAACGGCATCGGATTCCTTAGCATCAGCAACTGATCTCAAGAGCGCGCCGGCAATCTCGGCGACTTGCTTGTCGAACGCGCTCACGTTCATCAGCTTGGCCAGGCGGATCACCTTGCCTTTACTGCCCGCGGGAACTTTGACGTAGATGTCCTTCAACGCGCTCGCCGTCTTGTCGGCGTCATTGAAATCGCGGAATTTCGACAGCCCCTTGAGCGTACCGTCGAGCACGGCGTCGATGTAATCCGGATGCGCTTTCGGCAGCGACGCGAGCAGTACGTCGATGCGGCTGTCCTTTTGGGCCGCGTAATGAGCCGCGACCGTGCGGACGATGTCGAGGTAGCGTGGATCGAGGTCCTTGGCGTCGCCGGATTTGTCTTGCAGGAAAGACTGCGGATCTGCCGCGGCAGCGATAATGAGGGCGTCGCGCAAATTGCGGTCTGCGAGGTTGCGCGTGTCGCGGGCCGCATTTCGCAGCAGAAGCGCTGTCTTGTCGCTGTGCTTTACTTCAGAAAGAGCCAGTAGAGCAGCAAGGCGAACCTGAACATCTTCATCCTGCAAGAGCGTGCTATCGCCCACAAACAAGTCGATGGAGGAGCGAGGTGCTGCAAGGATTGCATTTCGGCGCACGCCCGCCGATTTATGCCCGAGTGCGCGTAACATTGCCGCAAACGCACTCAACTGCTTGTCTGGATCCCTGTCCGCGCTAATTGCTCCCAGGGCAGAGACGACCCATGCAGCATGCAGAGCGCCTGCGTTTGCCCCAACTTCATCGACGGTAGGATCAGCAAGCAACTTGAGAAGGCCTGTCACGACATCCTCGTTGCCGCGCTCAATCAGCAGCCGCTGGGCATGTTTGCGCCAAAAGAGATTGTCGCTCTTGAGCGCCGCGACCAGCTGCTCCGGCTTCGCGTTCTTGAGGTCGAGCTTCGGCGACTCCTTGCCGTGCTTCGCCACCAGCCGGTAGATGCGGCCGTGCGTCTTGTCGCGCAGGGGCGTTTCGTAGGCGTTGCCTTTGCCGGTCTTGAAGCCGGCCGGCGTCGGGTTGTGCTGGACGATGTAGTTGTACCAGTCGATGATCCAGACATTGCCGTCCGGCCCGACCTCCGCCATGATCGGAGCGAACCACTCGTCGTCGCCGGCCACGAGGTTCCACGAATTCTTGGCGCTGAAGGTGCTCCCCTTCTTGTCGAGCACAAACGAGGCGACGAGATGGCCGGTCGGCTCGGCGACGAAGGCGACGCGGTTCCAGTATTCCTTGGGATACGTGCGAGCCGTGTAGAGCGCGTGCCCAGCCGCCGCGGTGAAGCCGCCGTGGAAATCGACCTGGCGCACCTTTTCGGTGATCGGATAGACTTTGTTGCTTGTCGCGATGGTGGGCAACACGCTGGCCGACATGCCGCGCACTTTTTCGTAGTAACGATTCGGGATCGGCATGAAGACGCTGGGATTGCCGTTGGCGGTGGAGCCGAAAAGCAGGCCCTCCTCGCTGAAACCGACGCCCCAGCTATTGTTGCTGGTGGAGCGCAGGAATTCGAGCTTTTCAACACGTACGCCCTCACCCCCGGCCCCTCTCCCGGGGGGAGAGGGGGGACCGGTCACTTTGAACCGGAAGAAGCCCTGGCCGAACTTGTGGTACTCGCCGGCGACGGTGCCGTTGAAGCCGGAGTAGCCGACGATACCGTAGATCCAGCCGTCGAAGCCGTAGTGGAGATTGCTCGGGCCGGCGTGGGTGTCGCCGGCGCCCCAGCCGCTGAAGAGAATCTTACGCTCGTCGCACTTGTCGTCGCCTTTCGACGAACGCAGGAACAGCGTGTGCGGCGCCTGCACGACGACGATGCCGCCGTAGGCGAAGGTGAAGCCGGTCGGGATCGACAGCTTGTCGGCAAAGACGGTGACCTTGTCACAAACGCCGGTTCCTTTCGTGTCCTCGCATATGATGATGCGATCGTTGCCGTCGCCGCGGCGGTTGGGATAATCGACCGACTCGGCAATCCACAGCCGGCCACGCTCGTCCCAGTTCATGCAGATCGGGCGTTTGATCATCGGATCCGAGATGAGCAGCTTCAACTCGAACTCGGTCGGATGCACAATATGCTTCATCGCCTCGGCCGGCTCGAGCGGCAGTTGCATTTGTTTAGGCGAGACCTTGGACCCGAACTTCGGCGGATAGAACGGGATCTTGGCGTCCTTGTACTCGAACGGTTTGAGGTCCTTGGCGATCTTGGTCATGTCCGGATGGTCGCGAAACCGCGCAGGTTCGGGAGTAGCCTCACCCGCGGGCTTCGATTTGTTGATTGCCCAGCGGATGCCGCGCTCGACGAGGTCGTGGAAGCCGGGATTGCTCCATGTGCGTTGATCGTGGCCCCAGGCCGTGTAGAAGACGCGGCCCTTGCCGTGCGTGCGGACCCAGGTCCACGGCTCCTTGTCGCGATATTCGAGAACGATGCGATCCTTCTCGTTATGCTTGGTGTGGACGTACGTCTCGTCGAAGCTCTCGAAGTTCTTGAATCCCTTCATTACCGGATGGTTCGGCGCTGCGATCGTCGTGCGCACCGTGCCGGCGCCGTGCGATTTGAACTGAGCGCCGACGAGTTCGATGTACTCCGGCGAGTTGAGGAAGCAGTACGACGCGCAGTGCAGCGGAATGAAGCCTTTGCCGGACGCGACGAAATCGAGCAGGGCCGACTCTTGCGAGGCCGTGATCTTGGTGAGGTTGGAATAGATCAACAGGCCGTCGTAACGTGCCAACGTTTTCGCGTTGAGCGCCTCGGCTGTATCGACATAGCTAAGCTCGATGCCGCGCTCTTCGAGCACCGGCTGCAACTGACGAAAGCGGTCGTTCGGCTTGTGATGCCCGTTGTCGCCCAGGAAGAGGATCTTGATCGCCGGCGCCTGTGCCTGCACGGAGGCGGGCACAATAACGACGGAAGCAAGGAGCAAGGCAAGACGCATGGCGGAAGCCTCGGTAGTGTATCGGATGTGCAGGTCATTGTAAGAGATCAGAGCCTGAAGCGTGAGCGAAGAGTGCACTTCCTTCGCTTACGCTTCAGGCTCTGATGGTGTATGATAGTAGGTATGTTGATCACGTTAGCCTGCTCGTGCGGAAACAAGCAACCGGCCGACGCGAGTGGCGGGCAAACGGTCTCGTGTCAGGCGTGCGGTCAGACGCTGACCGTGCCCGCGATGGGCGTCCTGGCGGAACCGAAGGGGCAAGCAAAGCCGACCACGCCGTCGCTCCCCCAGACCCGCATTAGGCCTTGGCTGGTAGCTGCGGCCGCGGCGATGCTACTCCTAATCGGCGTCGGTTGGTTCACCTGGTGGATGACCCGCGAGACGCTGACCGAGCCTATTGAGCCGATTGCACAACTCCCCGGGCCAAAGGCGGAGCCGAAGCCGCGCCCTGAAGTGTTCGTCAAACCGAAGCAGCCATCGATCCAAGAAACGCCGTGGCCGCCGCTGATTGAAACAACCCCGCGCGATCCCTACATCGAGCTGCCCAAAGTGATCGAGCCGATCAAGCCGAAGGACACACTGCCCAAGGTGATCGAGCCGATTAAGTCGAAGGATACGCCGCCTTCGGTGATCGAGCCGGTCAAACAGGTCGGCGAGCTGCCGAACCCGTTCCTGATGCCGTTCCGCCCCGCTCTCGATCCGCCCAAGATCGTCGAGAAAAAGCCGAACGTCATGGAGCCATTGCGGCTCGTATGGAAACTCAAGGAAGGGGACGCGTTCTATCAGGAGTTAATGGTCGCTCAGAAGCCTACGTTCAAAGTACAAGGGCTCGCTATTGCATCGATGTTGCAGTATCACATCGTGTCGCGCTTCACCGTGAAGAAAGCGCACGCAGACGGCTCCCTGTCCGTCGAACAAAAGATCGAATCGGCCAAGCTGGTGTTGGCGGACGATTTGACGAAACCCGCGGTGGCCGGCGCGATCGCCAAGATGCCGGGGACCGCTTACCGAATCGAACTCAGCCCGACGATGGACGTGACGAAACTCGACGGCGCCGTCGGCAATCCAAAAGTAGGGGCACTCGACTTCGGCGGCGCCATGGGCTTGCAAATGACCTCGCTGATCGATCGCGATGGCTGGAAGGAGCTGGCTCAGTCAACGTTCTTCCAGATGGACAAGCCGCTCAAGTTGAAAGATCGCTGGTCGAAGCCGATGACGCACAACTGGGGCGCGCTCGGCACGTGGAACGGCCAGATTCACTACCTCTATCTCGGTAAGCAAGAGAACTTCCACAAGGTCGGCTATGCGTTGCAGCTCGCGTACAAGTCGCCCACTGCCGGCGCGGTGGGCCTGCTCAAGGTGAATGGCGCGACGTTCCAGCCGCCGTTTGCCGAGGGAATGCTGCTCTTCGATGCTGTCAAAGGCAAAGTGGTCGCCGCCGAGGAGCGCTTTCGAGTGCGTGGCGTCGTCAACATCAATCTGCTCGGCCAAAACACGCCGATTGAGATCGATGAGGATCAGCATTTCGTGATACGGATTCACGACAAGGCGCTACCCTGATCGGTTTTTCCCGTTTAGCGGTCGTGCGGCGCCTGGCGAGCGCTAAACGAAGAGGGTGAAGTTGTTGCATGCTGCGTACGATCATTTCGTTCCTCACATTCGCTGTGCCCGCGGTTGGGCAACAACCCGCCGACCTCGACAAACAGCGCTGCCCCAAGCCCGCCGAGTTCGCGCTCGTGTTCTCCTTCGGCTACTCAGCCGACAAGATGCCCGCGGACGACGAGAGATTCGAGACCTTGCTGAAGAAGATCAAGGACGCCCGCTTTAACGTCGTGCATTGCCGTTACACCGACAAGCGTCTTGCCCTCTGCAAAAAGCACGGCATCAAGATGATGGTCGATTTGCTGATCGAAGAACATCACATTTACAAGAATCCGAAGGAAGCCCAGGCTCTGTGCGAGAAGCTGAAAAACAATCCCGACATCTGGGGCTACAACATCTGGAACGATCCGTTCGGCAAGAGCATCGAAGGCCGGCTGCGCGACATCCGCAACGTCCGCACGTGGGATCCGACGCACCCCGCCTTCAGCGGCACGTATCGCGTCGTCGGCATGAAGGGACTCCACAACCCCGACGTCTTCGGCTACTACGATTTCCACTGGAAGCGCGGCATCAATCAGCACTTCGGCCACATCATGGCCTATTCCAACTGGGGCAAGGAACGCAATGCCGTCTTTTACACCTGGTTGTCTTGTACGTCCGGGCTGCCGGGCAAGGGCAACTTCAATCGCAACCTTTACTCCGCCAACACGGGCATCGCCTGCGGACTCAAGGGTGTCCTTTGGTTCCTCGGCGAGGACATGATGAATGCCAAAACGCTCGAGTGGACCGAGATTGGCCGCGACATCACCAAGGTGCAGAAGGAAATCGCGCCGCTTGCTAAAGAGCTACCAAAACTCGGGCATCCGTCGGCGATCTACTCGACGCCAATCACCAAGACGCCGAACAATGAGCCGATCAAGGATGCGAAAGATCTCGTGTACCCGCCCGGGCTGGGGGGGCGAGCATTCCCGAGCGATTTCTGGATTCAGCCAGCTGGAGGCGAGTTTGTGCTGGGCGTCTTTCCCGTGGAGAAGAGTCCCGACGCGATTTTCGTCGCCAATCACAATGCGTACGCCGAGCAGAAAGCTGCGCTGAAGATTGCCCGCAAGAACTCGGTTGAGATCTTCAACCGGTCGGCGGGCAAGTGGCAGGTGCTAGAACAGGTCGATGGCGCCGTGCGAGTCACGCTGTCGCCAGGCGGCGGGGAGTTGCTGCGGCTTGCGAAGTGACCGGAATTCGTTTAGCGTTCGCGCGGCTTCGCGCGAACGGCATGCGTTCAATCAGCCGCGCGGCGCCGAGTGAACACTAAACGAAGATCCACATCATCGCCGGCGAAATATCCCAAATCCGAATCCGACGAACACGCGCCCCGGCGGAGCGGTGTGCACCACCGGCGGACCGCTGAAGTACGGGTCGATCGGCATCGGATAACCAAACTTCTCCGCACGGTCGGCACGATCGAGATAATCGAGATACCAAATTCTGCGCGCATCGCCGCCCAGGTAGATCGGCACCGTTTGCAAGCCATACGAATAGCGTTGCGTATACGGTTCGCCGTCGTACGAGGGGCCGCGGAAGCGCAGGCCGCGTTCGATTTCGGCATTGGTCATGACTTGGGCGTGCACGTCGCTCGCGCCGGCAAAAACGACAAGGCCGGCACACAGCCAGAGGGAAGGGCTTTTCATGAGATCCTCATGATGCAATGGGTGGGAACGCAATCCGTGCGAAATGATCCTTCGGTTTCAGTTTCGACTAATTGGCGGCGTGAATCGCTGGGGTTTTGGATCGCATATGCAGAAATGCACGCTGTCACGTCCGATTGCGCGGAGATTATCGCATTGTTGGTTTAGCGTTTGCATGGCGCCATGCGAACGCTAAACGAAAATTCCAATCGCTACACTTCCTGGTACAACGCGTCGAACGCGGCCCGGTAATGATCGAAAATCACGCTTCGCCGCAACTTCAGGCTCACTGTCAATTCGTCCTTGGCGACGCTCAACGGTTCGGGCAAGACGACGATCTTGCGAACCTGCTCATAGTTTGCCACGACCGTCAGAGCTTTCGCAATGCGCGCTTCGAGAAAAGCCCGCACGTTCGGTTCGCCTGCGAGAGTTTCCGGCGCCGTCTTGCCGTCGATCGCCATCGTTTTCGTCAGGTTGCCCCAGTGCGGCACGACGAGAGCCGTGAGAAAATTACGTCCCTCGCCGTAGACTACGACTTGATCGATGCACGGGTCGGCGAGCATCAACCCCTCGATGTGCGACGGCACAACTTTTTTGCCGTTGGAGAGTACGAGTAACTCTTTCTTGCGGCCCGTGATGTGCAAATAGCCGTCCTCATCGAGTCGCCCCAGATCGCCCGTGTGCAGCCAGCCGTCTACAAGCGCGTCGGCGGTCGCGTGTGGATTCTTCCAGTATCCCTTCATGACGTGCGGTCCGCGTGTGAGCACCTCGCCGTCGTCGCCGATCCGCACCTCGACGCCGGGGATGGGCCGACCGACTGATTCCAACTTGTGCGCCTCCTTGCGATTGAATGAAATCACCGGCGAGCTTTCGGTGAGTCCATAGCCTTGCAGAACGAGAAAACCTGCGTTCTTGTAAGCCTGAGCGATGGGAAAGGGCAAGGGAGCGCCGCCCGACCCCAGAAAGTCGATGCGAGGCCCGAAGATCGCGCGCAACCGTTGACCGACGACCGCCGGATCGTCGTGCTGAACGGCGGTCAGCACCTTCTCGTAAAGCCGCGGCACGGCCGAGAGGTTGGTCGGCTGAATCTCGCCGATATTGGCGACGACGGTGTCCGCCGATTCCGCCAGCGACAGCGTCGCGCCGACGGCGAGCGTCACGTAGATATCGACGGTGCGGGCATAGATGTGGCTGAACGGCAGCCAGTTGAAGAATGCGGAATCGGGACCGAAATTGGAGACCTGGGTGAAGGCCAGCGCGTTGCTGAATAGATTGCCATGCGTGAGCATGACGCCCTTGGGGTTGCCCGTCGTGCCTGAGGTGTAAATGATGGTGGCCAGGTCGTCGAGCGCGACAGGCCGTTCGGCGTGGATCTTGCCGCGAACGCTGCGTCCCCGTTGAAGGAAGCCCGTCCACGACATCGCCGCTTGCGACGTAGCAAGAGTGTCTGCTGCTCTGCAAGCGACTGGGTCGAACGCGACGATGCCGCGCAGTTCAGGCAAACGGTCGCGAACTTGGCGAACTTTCTCGTATTGCGATCCATTCGATACAAAGATCCACTTTGCGCCGGCGTCGTCGAGCTGCCAGTGGACCTGCTCCGCGCTGAGCGGCGTGTGCAACGGCACATTGACGGCGCCGATGGAAAGTATCGCCATGTCGGCCACCAACCACGCGATGCGGTTCTCGGCCAGGATGGCGACGCGGTCGCCCGGTTCGATGTCGTGGTTCATCAGCGACGCAGCACAGGCCGTAACCTGATCGCGATACTCGTCCCAGCGAAGGTCGCAGTAGAGCCCGTTCCGCTTGTAGCGAAATGCGACGCGCGATCCGAATCGATCCGCTTGCCGATGAAAGAGCGCGGGCAGCGTGTCGGCATGGTCCATGACGTGCTTCCTCGTGGCCTGTTTTCACTCTACAATGAACGATGCCGCCCCACAAGCCTGAGGAAACGATGGACACCGATCCGAAGCCGCCCTCCAGTGGCCGAGATAGTCTGCTCGCCGTCGCGCTGGTCGTCCTCGTGGCCGGCATGGTCGGGTTCTACCTCTATCTCATCACGCTCGGCATCGTCGTCAATGTTCTCGCGGCGGGGGGGCTTTTCATCTTGCTCGGCGTGTTGCATTACTACGTTTGGGGCCAAGCGTTCTCGGAGGAAGTCGCCAAGGAGGCGGAAGCCCTGCGCCGTCGCGACGAAGCCGAGGCGAACGCCAAGCCCAAAGTCTCGCCCGACGCGATTCAAGACGTCTCGCGCACGCAAGGGATCAAGCCGAACTAGTCTGAGCCTGAATCGTTAGCGAAGGTTCTCGCATTCGAACTGTCGATAATCTTCCGGCGTATCAAGGTCGAACAAAATGTCATCGTCGGGCCAGGGCAGCTCTAGCCTTTCAGCCGACTGGGTGCGGATATACGCGTTCAATCCTTGATCGGCCGGCATGGCGCGGATTGCCGCGACGTGCGACCAGCGCAGCCACGTTGGGTGCCCGCGACGGCCCTTGTGGCTTGGTACGATGATCGTCTTGTCGGTGTTCTCGCTGATTGCGGCCAAGATGGCCCGAACGACATCGGGCTGCACCGTCGGATGATCGGCGGGCAATAGGAGCCAGCCGTCGTCGTCGCGCGGATGAAAACGCTCTTCGATCCACGCCAGGCCGTGCAGACACGTGGCACGCATGTTGGGAGTGTCCTCGGAAAGACGAACGACAGATGCGCCGGCATCCATCGCTTTTCGGGCAAGGTCCTCCATTGACGGAGCGACCACCATGACCACGTCGTTGATGCCGCCGGCTCGCATCGCTCGCAGCACAAGTTCGATCACGGTCGTATCGCCGATCGGCAAAAGCAACTTGGGCCGCCCCATGCGCCGACTCTTCCCGGCGGCGGGAATAAGACCATAGGTTGTGGCGTTTCGCTGACTCATACGTAGGAAACCATGAAGAGTGCGGCGGAGCAATAGTACGCAGTGCTCAGCAGTTGTCATCGACTATTTGCGCAGACTTTGGATCGGCACGAGCAGCATCGTTCCATCGGTCAAGGGCACGAATGCCCGGTCGACGCCGAACGGCACTGGAGCAGCCGTCGCGGCAACGTTGGCGCGCAGGGTCACGACAGTTCCCGCGGGCCGGCCCGTCGAGGGATCGATCGCCACCAGGCGGCCCTCGACATCGGCCAGCACCAAGACGCCTGCGATCACCTGAGGCTCGCCAACGATCTCGCCGAAGGCGTATTCCCATAGGAAGCCGTCGCGGTTCGGATCGATCCAGACAAGCCGATTCTTGCCGATCACGCAGCCGATCTTGTCGGCGCGGACAAACGGACCCGCGGTGATCTTGCCGGGCATGCTCCAACTTTTCAGTTGAGTCAAGTCGCCGTCAAGGAGCGTAACGGTATCGGACGCATCCGCCACAACGATCCGTAACTTGCGTGGATCTTCGGACGCTTGAATGACCGGTGGAACCGTGACGCGATGGCGCAGCTCGAACGGCTTTCCGACTGGCTTGTAGGTTGTCGCGTCGGTGAAGGAGTAGCGAGCGAGTCCGCGCGAGCCGTCGGTCACGATGAAATCGGTTGGCGATAACAACACGACGTGGCCTACAGCTTGATCCTCGGCGCCGCTGCCGCGCCAGCGCGGGCCGCTGACGGGAGGCTCGCCGGTCAGCTTGGCCCGATAGACGATGCCGTCGGCCAGGGGAAGCAGCAAGAACCCGTCGCCGAATGCCGGCGTGCCTTGAAGCGTGTCAGCCAGGGTGATGGTGTGTTTCTCAGTCAAAGAGCTGACGCTGAGGGCTTTGCCGCTGCGTTGCCAGAGCAATTGAATGATCGACTTATCGTGCGCTAACATCAGCCCGCGATCAAACGTGCCTTGATTCTGTAGCAGCCAATCGCCGGAGGTACGCCAGCGTTCGTCGTTGTTGATGACGCCTGAGTTCGGGTCAAACACAAGGACGCCATGTCGATCGCGGACCAGGATGCGTCCGTCGACGGAGATCGGCGCCTGCGACGGCGTCGCGCCGAGTTGGCGCTGCCAAATGATCTTTCCATCGTCCGCGTTGATGGCGCTGCACAGGCAAGCGGCAGTCTTGTCGTCCTGAGTCGTGACATAGAGAATCGGGCGGCCACTCGCATCACGACGTGTTTGCACTGCGTGTAGCGGAGTGCCGATCGGCGTCGGCTCGGTCCACTTCGGTCTCGCGATGGGGCCTTGTTGCGGATCGAGCGAGATGGAAACGCGTTGCAGTCGGCCGTGCATGACGGTCCAGAGTACGTCGGCGTCGACATGCACGACTTCGCATCGACCGGCGCTATTGGTCAGGTCGATGAGAAAATCGGGCGACGCGCCGGCATCCCGCTTGGCAAGCCGAAAGAGTAACGGGTCGCGGGTTCCCTTTTGCTGGACGCCCCAGAGCGACAGTCCTCCGCCTCTTGTGGTGGCGGCGACCCGGTCGCTCCCAATCCAGGGCGGCGCCGACAAATCTCGGATCGCCACGATCGGATCGACCGGTTTCGCGTCGGGATGCGCGATCGGCAGTTGAAACGGCATGATCTGTGCCGACTGAAGATCGTTGGACTGACACCAGAGGAGATACGAATTCTTGTCGGCCGACACAATCGCCGGCAAGCCGCGCAGCGAACCTGCGGGATGTTTTGAATAGAGAATATTCGTGCAGAGTTTTTTGGTGACATCGATGACGTAAAGGCAGTAATCATCGGCCGGAAAATACACGAGGGATGATCCCGGTTGATGCACCCCGCCAAGCGTGAGCGGTTGTCCGACAAAGTACGAGCCGATCAGCCGACCCTCGGCAAGCTCGATCTCGTCGATCGCGCCCTCCACGGTCGGAGCGAGGAGATGGCGATCGACGAGCACCGGTTGCCCGACGCATGCTTCGGACAGTGTCGTTTGCCACAATATGTGTCCCGTCTCGACGATTACTGCCGTCAGCGTGCGCTGATCGGACGAGAAGGCCAACACCAGCTCCGGTGTGATGGTGTCGGCCGGGACGCGCTGGGGCAGATGCCGGGTATCGACACCAACACGCCGAGCCCAGCGCACATCGCCATTCGTGGCGTCCAGAGCGTACAGCACGCCGCGCGCAACGGATAAGATCGTTCGGTCGCCCGTTGCCGCGACCTGGCCCTTCTTGAGGGCCGGCGCCACGATCAGGCTCGGATAAGGATCGTCCGCGACCGTCACGCGCTTCACCTCGGGTTCGGCTGAGATGAAACGCACCTGCTCGCGATGAGCTTTCAAAAGGTCATCCAACAGACTTCGAATCTCGGCATCGTCCTGACGTTTGGTCTTCTCGACCATCGCTCGCGCATGCTGCACGGCCCGGGCGGTTGGCTGGTCAATATGTTTCTTCAGGGCTGCCACCAACTCGCCATGTTCGCGCTGTGTGGCCAGCATCGCTTCGATGCGTGTCCAGTTGACGCTGAAGGTGCGTTCGCGCTCAGCCAAACTGATCTGCGGCGGGGCAGGGTACTTCTTGGCCGCCGTCCACGCGATCTTGGCGGAGTCAATGAGCTTCTGCGATCGGCTCGATTCGGCGTAGCGAGTCAATTCACGGGCGAGAAAATCGAGCATCTGCCAGAGATCGGTTTCGCGTTCCTTGAGCAAAGCGTCGCCGGCGTAGGTGCGGACGAATTCGGCCACGCGCTCCAGTGATTTCTCCGTCTCGGCCGCTGACTCGTGATTCTGAAGCCCGAGGCGAACATCGCTTAGTTCAGCGAGGAAGCGGTACTTCTTGCTGTCTTTGCTGTCGGGAAAATCGCGGTTGAGTCTTTGAAATGCTTCAGAGGCATCGGTGAAGTTTTGATCTTGATAGAGTTGCTCAGCCTTTTGGGACCGCTCGGCTTCGTTCGTCGCCAGGCCGCTTTGCAAACGCCAATAGGCGCTGCCGGCGACGAGGCCAAGCATGACGAACATAGCGGTAATGAGCCACAGCACTCGCTGACGGACGACTGGCGCCGGGGTCGGCGGCAACGGCGCGATCGGCTCGACGACGGGCTCGTCACGCACCGGTGGTTCGTCGTCGGCTTCGGGTTCCCAGGCCTCGGTCGTGATCGTCGGACCCGTGGGTGCGTCGCTAGAAACATAGTCGCCGGGGAAGTCCTCCGAAAAATCATCGGCCTGTGCTGTGGGGGGAGGTGCTGGCTCGACGGCTTGGGGAACCGGTTCGCGCTTCGGCGGCGGTTCCACGGTCGACACTGGCTGTGGACTTGGCCGCAGCGCGGGCTCCTGATTCGCAGCCCCTGGCTCTGGCGGCGTAGGCGGCGTGGGTTCCTGCGCCTTGGGTTCGGGTGGCGCGACGGGAGGCGCAGGATCGGCGTCGTCACGCACCTCGAACACCGCTCGGCAGATCGTGTTCGGACAGCGCATCCGCTTGCCGCGCATCGACGCATCAAGCTGATACTTGCTGCCACATCGCGGACATGTCACGGCCATCGGCATGAGCGATCTCTCACGACTCTTCGCGCGGGTTCTATGCTAATCACGCGGGTTCTTCTACATTCTACTGTGTCCTTTCGGGAGGGCGAGGCTCCTGCCGAGCCGTGAACCCGCGACGATTCTTGTCCGGACTGGCTCGGCAGGAGCCTCGCCCTCCCCGCACGACAAACGGAGTGAATCGATGAATCTGTTCGACAAATACAAGCTCGGCTTACCCTACGGCGAATTTTTGGCAAAGCACGGCAGCGATGGCGATCGGGCGCGCTGGAAGCAGGTGCACGGCCAGGTGTCGTTGAGCGAGGCGCAACGCACGCTGCTAAAGTCCTTCACGCGCACGATGCCGGTGCTGTGCTTGGCGGGCGCGTGGTGCGGCGACTGCGTCAATCAGTGTCCGATCTTCGAGCATTTTGCCGCCGCCACGCCGACGATTCAGGTACGCTACCTCGATCGCGATGTCCATGCCGACGTGCAGCAAGTGTTGCAGGTATGCGGCGGCAATCGCGTGCCGGTCGCCGTGTTTTTCAGCGAGGACGGCTTCGAGGCCGGGCGGTTCGGCGATCGCACCTTGAGCAAGTACCGCGCCATGATGCCCGATTTGTCCGCGACGCCGGGTGGTGGAAAAGACTCACTACTGACGAGCGTTACGCAAGAATGGCTCGACCAGTTCGAACGCGTACAGTGGATGCTGCGCCTCTCGGCGCGCTTGCGAAAACTGCACAACGATTGATCGCCGCTTGCGGCTTCACGCTCGCTCCGGGCAATCGGAAAGGTGTACTCCATGCAACGATTCCTTCTCCTCTTCTCAGTCCTGCTGACACCGACGGTCGTTTGCGCTCAGGAAATCAAGTACGCCGCCCCGGCTGAGGTGCGAGCGTCCTTCAAGAAGCTTCTCGATCGGCCCAAGGTCCCGCTGGATGCAAAGTCGGTTTCGGCCGAGCTCGTCGATGGTTGGGTGCTTGAAGAATTGACGTTCGCATCCCAGAAGAAGTTGAGCGGCGTCGTCGAACGCGTGCCGACGATCGTATTGCGTCCCGAGAAGACCGATCGCCCGCTGCCGGCCGTGATCGTGTTGCACGGGACCGGAGGCAACAAGCAGGGTCAACTCGGGTTAATGCGCGAACTCGCCAAACGCCGGATCATCGGCGTCGCCATCGATGCTCGCTACCACGGCGGCCGCTCCGGCGGCGCAAAAGGGGCCGGCGCGTACAATGAAGCGATCACCAAGGCCTGGCTCAGCAAGTCCGGCGAGCCGATGGAGCATCCGTTCTACTACGACACCGTGTGGGACCTCTGGCGGCTCGTCGATTATCTCGAAACACGCGACGACGTCGACGCCAAGCGCATCGGCATGATCGGCTTCAGCATGGGAGGCATTCAGACGTATCTCGCGGCCTCGGTCGATGAACGGATCAGGGTTTCGGTGCCGGCCATCGCCATTCAGAGCTTTCGCTGGAGCCTGGAAAACGACAAATGGCAGGGCCGGGCCAATACGATCAAGCAAGCGCATGAGCAAGCACGCAAGGATCTTGGCGAGCCGGCGGTCAACCAAAAGGTGTGCCGAGCATTGTGGAACAAGATCGTGCCCGGCATTCTGAGTGATTACGATTGCCCGAGCATGGTGCGCTTGCACGCTCCCAGGCCGATGATGATCCTGAGCGGCACGAAGGACGGCAACTGCCCGTACGAAGGCGCCAAGCTGGCCATTGCGTCGGCCCAGCGCGCTTACAAGGACGCTGCCTCTGCGGATCGATTGAGCGTCCTCGTTGAAGAAGTCGGCCACACGGTGACGCCGAAGCAACGCGCCGCCGCGCTGGACTGGCTCGAAAAGTGGCTCAAGTAATCCAGCCGCTTGCGGCTTTGCGCTCGCGCGGTGCCACGCGAGCGCAAAGCCGCAAGCGGCTCATCGTTCTCTCGAGGTTCCCTCCATGCTTAGTTGGAAGATGTGGGATATCAGCTTCGCGATCCATCCGTCGTTTTGGATCTGGAATGCCATCTTCGGATTCATCTTGTATCAACCCATTGC
>VGZI01000058.1 GCA_016872605.1 Planctomycetota bacterium | reverse complement strand
ACGAAATTCTGGCGGAAGTAGGGGAAAAGACCGAGGAAACGGGTACGGCGAAAGCCGTCCGAGCCTGAAGAGTAGGCCAAGGCCGGGCGTCATTCGCTTACCCTTCAGGCTCTGACGTGCATCGCGAGAGGGCTGCCAAGTCTGTCGAAGACTTGACGAAAAAAAAGTACATCTCGTGTATGGCCGGCCTTGCGCCGTTGACGAACGATCAGGTTCGTACTCTTCGCCCTTCAATGGCCCGGCGGACGTTATCCAGCGACGGCAAGCGGATGCGCGGCGAGTGGCGCTACCGTGATTTCATTTCGGCGGCGAAAATCGGCGGACTGCCGCTGGAATTGATGCGGTCCTTTGGACCCCAGGGGCTCGGTGTACCTCGCCCCTGGGCTTCCACAAACAGCCTGTTTCGATTAATCTACTGTCCATCAATGGATACCACGGAGGGACTCAATCATGCCAGCCAAGATCGTTCATATCGGCAACGTCGCCTGCGGACAGGGATTGCCGCTCGTTTGGATCGCGGGGCCATGCGTCATCGAATCGCACGAATTCACGCTCTGGATGGGCGACCAACTGGCGGCCCTGGCGGATCGGCTCAAGATTCCGCTCATCTTCAAGGCGTCGTTCGATAAGGCCAACCGCACCTCGGGCAAGTCGTTTCGTGGTCCCGGGCTACACGAAGGTCTAAAGACGCTGGCGGCCGTCCGCGCACGTACGGGCCTCCCCGTGACCACCGATATTCACGAGTGCTGGCATGCCGAACCTGCCGGAGAGATCTGCGACGTCTTGCAGATCCCCGCATTCTTGGCCAGGCAGACTGATCTTATCCAGGCCGCCGCTCGGACCGGCAAACCCGTCAACGTCAAGAAGGGCCAATTCATGGCGCCCTGGGACATGAAGAACGTCGTCACCAAGATGGAAGAAGTCGGCAACCATCAGGTCATGCTCACCGAACGAGGCTCGACGTTTGGCTACGGCCAACTCGTCAACGACATGCGGGCCATCCCGATGATGCAAGAATTCGGCTGCCCGGTGATCTTTGACGCGACTCACAGCGTACAGAAACCAGCGGGCGGCGGTGACCGCACCACGGGCGACCGCCGCATGGTGCCGTTCTTGGCCAAGGCGGCGGTAGCATGCGGATGTGACGGGGTATTCATCGAAACGCACCCGCGTCCCGACGAGGCGCTCAGCGATGGGCCTAATATGATAGCCCTTGCCGACCTGCCGACAACCATCGCCTGCTGCTTGCGCTTGCGGGCCGCGCTCGCCGTGTGAGTGACGAGTGGTGAGTGCGAGTGGTGAGAATAAGATTGGACTTCTTCTCTCGCCACTCACCACTCGTCACTCACCACTACCATGCGAGAGGGCTACGATTCGACATGCGACATCTCCTTTTGCTTGCAATTCTGCTGCCGCTCGTCGTCGTTGGCTGTGGCCGCGACCCCGTGCGACCTGCCAAGCCCAAGAATGTAAGCATCGAGAAGGGGGACGCATTTCGTCGATTTGTCGATTCAGTGCGGTATCACGAGCACACGACGGCCGGGGAAGAATGGACCCGCTTTCGCAGCGCGCTCGATCTTCTTTCAGGACATTTCGCCAGCGCGGATGTGGTCAAATCCGCCCGCGAACAGTCCGCCGAGCAGCGTCTTTTCTTGAAATCCGAAGCGGACCTGACGGAAGATGAGATCGCCGAGGTGGAGTCGACAACGTTTCGGTCCGCCGACGCCCATTATCTCGATGAGTGTTTCCTCTTGAATGAGGCCCTGCGCTCGCTCGAACTTGACGAAACCCCGAGCGAGCAACGTGCGGAGGACATCTTTCGCTGGATGACCCGCAACGTGCTTTTGCACGAGCAGGGCGATTCGTGGACGCCGCCCGCCTTCACGCTTCGGCGAGGCCGTGGCAGTGCGATCGAACGTGCCCTGGTTTTTCTCGCGATGCTTCGCCAAGCACGCATCGATGGCTGCCTGATCGTTCTGCCGGAAAAAGATGTCAAGCACTTTTTGGTCGGCGTTGTCGCGGGTGATGAGAAATCGTCCCGGTTGCGCCTGTTCGATACACGCCTCGGTCTGGCGATTTGGACCAAGGACGGCCAACGTCCGGCTTCCCTCCACGACGCCCTGGCCGAACCGACCATCCTGTCGGCATCACAAATCACCGCGGATCACGCCAAGAAGCTGGAAGCCTGGCTAGTTTGTCCTTTGTACGCCATGGCGCCGCGCATGGCAGAGTTGCAGAAGGGGCTAAGCCGGCATCTGGCGGTCACCACCCATCTGAGAGCCATGGATCTGGCCAAGAATGTCCGCACAGCGTCGGGACTCTCGACGAAAGTGTGGAACCCGCGCAAGGAGGCGGGCGCCGCGGAGAACTCGCCTACGCGTTGCTTGCGAATGTTCCTGCCCAAGCAAGAGGGGGGAGTGGACGAATCGCACCGAGCGACGTTGGCCGGACTAGCTCGCTTGCCGCTCGCCGACATCTTCGCCAACTACGCCGAGATTCAATTCACCGACCGGCTTCTTCCTCCGACCGCTCATGCCATCATGACAAACATCACGGTCAGTTTGCTCAACAAATACGAGTTGCAGCCGCGCGAAATGTTCTTGCGAGGCCAATTCGACCCCTTGCTGCGCCGGTTCGAACGGTTGCAAGCGTTTGCTCAGGATGAATCGCTCTTCGGCCTGGTTGACAATGAGCAGTTCCGTACGGACCTTCGCGAATGGCAGAAACAGCTCATCGATGCCAATGCCAACGCCAGCCACGAGGATCCGAAGATGCGGGCGAAGGCGCAACAGGACATGCAAGCCCTGTGGAATCGCGATCAGTTCATCGGCTGGATGCTGGCACTGGACAAGGAAGAAAGACTTGAAAAAAAACACGAGAAGACGGTGTTGACGAAAGTGCTGGCCGTCGGCATGCGCGAGCACTTCGAAGCGGAGCTGTTGTATGTCCAGGCTGCCCTGCATCAGGAAAAAGCCGAGGTCGCCCAATCGCTGCTGCGGCGTCAGCAAGCGGCGAACGCGGCCGCGAAATTGCGCGTGCAAGAGGATTGGGACCGGGCGGCGTCGGGCTGGCGGTTCTATGTCGAACGTGTGGCCATCGAGTCAGCTATCGAGCGCATTCTCAGGAAGGCTCGTGCCGTCGTCCCAAACCCCAAGAATCCCTTTGACCAGATCGATCGGCAGATCGGTCTCTTGGAAACGCTGCATCTGACGATTCATAAGTATTTCCATGCCAAGCTGGCGCAGGTCGAGTGTCTGGAACGCATGGAGGGAGCGAAAGGAACGCCCGCCCGCCTGCGCGCGATTCAGGCGGAGATCGAGACGCTGCTGAAGAATGGCGCCGTTGCCGCCGACATCAAGACGCTTTCGCAGGATCGCTTCGCCAAGGAGCAGCCGCGCAATCAGAAGAGGCTCACGCTGTTGGCCCGCGATTGGGGCGACGCCGGCAACCTCGCCTGGATCAAACGGCACGTCGAGCACCGGCTCGCCAAAGCTTCGTAATCGCGAGCCACATGCTTCTTGCCATCACCGACCCACACGCAGCTCCGGGTGAGCGACTGCCCCGAGGGCTCAGTACGAAATTCCCATGCGGAGCGTGCCGCCGACGAAGCTCATGTTGCCTGTCGAATTCGTTGGATTGCCGACATCGAACCAGTGTTGATAAACTCCGCCGGCGCGGGCGTAGAAGTAGCAACGGCCCAGGCGATGGCCGTACTGAATGCCGAACTCCGTTTCGAAGATCGACGCATAACGGACGTCATAGGTTTCGGCAACGGTTGTCGTGTCGATGAAGTTGGGCACGCCGGCATTGGTCGTGCGATTCTCGTTGTGGTAGGTCTGCGTGAACTTGTCGGTGCCCCAAAGGAACGAGCCGCGCACGTTGCCATAGAGGGAGAAACCGCAGCGCAGAGGATGAATGATCTCAAAGCTGACGGTGGGCCCCCAGCCTTCGAAGCGGTTGTAGGAATCGAGCTCTTCGCGATCGAGAGCGACGGAAACCGCGCCGTTGGTTCCGCCGGCGTTGCGGCGAATGGCGTTGTAGCTCTGGGCCAGGCGGGCGAAACGAGCGCCGACGCTAAAAAGCAGCGTCGTGTCCAGGAAGTGCCCTTCGCGAATCGCCTCGATGTCGGCGATGTGGCGTTCGAGGCGTTGTGTGAAGTTGTACTGATCGACGCCGAGCCCCGCGAGAAGCGTGGCGCCGGGGGAGGCGACCGGGAAGGCGGCGAATGGTGTCGTAATGCCGACGGCGGGGTCGGCGTTGGCCGTGCTCAAGCTCGTGCTGCCGCGCAGGTATTGGTAACTGCCACGAACACCCCAGCCGGTGTGAAAGACGTAACCGAGGGAAGCGACCGGACCCCAGTCGAGTTGGCGCTGGAAATCGGTCGTCGTGGTGGCGCCGCCGGCCGTGACGTTGTAAGCGCTCCGCGAATTGGTCAGCGGAACGAGGAAGAACGCGCCGACCTCGCCGATGAAATGCCCTTTGCCGCGCATCGGCGGCTCATACGGCGCCGGACCGCATCCCGTCGGACCGCACGCCGGCCCGCAGTCGGCGCCGGCGCAGGCGTGGGATGGAGGCAGCTCGGCCTTCGAATAGGTCGGCAACATGCGCGAGACAAACGTGCCTTGCGGTTGCACTACGCCGGACGCCGGTTCCTTCGCTTGGGCGTCCTTCTTCGGCTCAGCCGATTTCGTCGGACGAGGCTGGGGTTGGCCGTACATGAGCGGATTCGGCGGCGGGGTCGGCGTGCCGTCCAACGGGCCGTAGATGAACACGTTCGTGTTTCGCGTCGTCGGCGCTTGCCACATCGGCGCGGGGGGCATCATCATCGGCGCCGGCGAGTAGTGCATCGGCCGCGCCGGCATTGGCATCGGACCGTACGGCATCGGCGCATACGGATAGGGGTACTGTGCCGACGCGGTCGACGTCGCACCCAAGATCGCGGCAACGCCCAACACCCACGCGAATCCTCGTCTCATCGGGACCTCCTTGTCGCCCACCGCGAGATCGTGGACCTCACGCTCCGCCTGAGGAATCCGTCACGCGGAGCGTGACGCCTACCGTGCTGGCAGACTGGCGAAACTTGAACGATTGTTCGGGCATCCGGAAATAGACGTATCCTTGTCCGTCTCCGGGTCCGTCTTCGTTCATCGTCATCCCAATCACATCGCGCAAATCCGGACGCTCTGAATCTACCGCGTGCGTCGTGTGTGCAAGCTGAACAGTCCGGATCGTCGGCGCATCTTGCCCAGCCTCATGCCCGCGCTTTTTTGCCCTGCATCGCCAAGTAATTGGATTTCCGGCGTCAAAGCCCTTACAATTTCATGAGCGCTAATCCATCTTCGTTGATGAGGTTATCCATGCTACGCTTCATTGGGATCGCCCTGTTGGTGGTGGTTTCGCTCGGCACAAACAGTGCCTCGAGCAAGGACAAGAAGAAGCCGTTTGACATGGGCGTTCCGTTCACGCCGCTTTGGCAGGGAGACGCTCCCGGCGCCAAGGGAAAAGACCCCGCCGACATTCCGGGCGTCTACATTTACCAGGCCAAGAATCCCAACGGCGCGGCCGTCGTCGTCTGTCCCGGCGGCGGGTACGGAGCCTTGGCCATGGACCACGAAGGCAAGCAAATCGCTGAATGGCTTAACAAGCACGGCGTTACCGCGGTTGTCGTGAAGTATCGCCTTGGCCCCAAATACAATCATCCGATCCCGTTGACCGACGCCCAGCGAGCGATCCGCTATGTGCGCGCACACGGATTCGATCTGAATGTTCAGGACAACCAGGTAGGCATTCTCGGATTCTCCGCGGGCGGACATCTGGCCTCCACCGCCGCAACACACTTTGACAAAGGCGACAAGGACGCAAAGGACCCGATCGACAAAGAGAGGTCGCGTCCGGATTTCGCGGTCCTGATGTACCCGGTCATTACGTTTGAATCCCCGTTCGCCCATGTCGGCTCGCGCAATAATCTCTTGGGAAAGAACCCCGATCCCAAGCTTGTCGAATCGCTCTGCAACGACAAGCAGGTCACAAAAGAAACGCCGCCGACGTTTCTTGTTCACACCAGCGAAGACTCCGGCGTTCGGCCCGAGAACAGTGTGTTGTTCTATCTCGCGTGCAAAAAGCACAATGTCCCCGTCGAGATGCATATTTTCGAGAAGGGACGCCACGGACTCGGTCTGGGCCCCAAGGAATTGCCGTATTCGAGTTGGCCCGATCGCTGTGTCGCCTGGATGAAAGATCGCGGTTTTCTCGGCTCGGCGAAATAACTGAGATGATCCACGAAAGACACGACGATGTCTGTTTAGCCGCTTGCCTTTGGCGAGCGCGGACGTCGCGCTCGCCAAAGGCAAGCGGCTAAACAAACCCCAAGTTACCGACTTTCCACTGATGGATGATACTCCTCAGAATCTGACACTCACTGAAGTCATCTGGAAGCTGCACCAGGATCGTCCCGGCGTGTTCGCGATCATTTACGGCGCGATCGTGGTGTTGATCCTCGGCGTCCTGGTCGGCCTTTGGATGCTCTGGGGCGCCGGTCCGCGCCGCTGGCGTGGTCTGCGCGCCGCCCAGGCGCTGCTGGCGGAAGGCAACTGGCAGGGCGCGCTCGAACAACTCACGCAGGTTCGCGCCATCGGCATGTCGTCGGAATCATGGATCAAGACCTTCGACGAGTTCGAAGCCGAATGCTTGCAGGCCGGCATGAACGCCGCCCTCGCCGACAAGAAGTTCGAGGATGCGCTCAAGCACGGACAGCAAGCGGCCAAACTGCTCGACCAGCCGGAACACGAGGTTCGCATCGCGGTGCAGAACGCCATGCTTCGCGAGATCCGCCGGTTGTTTTCCAAGCCGGGCGAAACCGACGCGACACTTGACCTCATCACGCGGACGCTGAAGGTTCAATCGCCGTGCCGAGAGGCGTCGTTCTGGCTGGCGATGTGCGAGATTCGCCTGGGAGCGCTCGAGCCGGTGCTGATTCACTTGCAAGTGGCGCGGACGGGCCAGCCGGGCGGCGTCGGTCTTGAGGACGGCGAGAAGGAACATGCCGATTCACCAACGCCGGCCGCTCCGCCGTCGCCGTTTCTCGACCCGCCTTTGTACCTCGGCGCGGTGCTCTTGCGCATGGGCCGAGCCAAGGAAGCGTTGCGCTTTCTCACGGAAGCCAACCGCATGGACCCGAACTGCCCGTTCATCCGCTTGCAGCTCGGCGCAGCCATCGTGACGGCCGGCGGCGACACGAACATGGCCGTCCGCGCCTTGCAGTTTGCCCTCGGCCCCAAGGGGCTCGGTCAGTACCTCGACAAGCCGGCTCAGGCCTGGATCAACTCATTCCCCGAGCACCACTCGTACATCCGCAAGCTCGCCAGCGAGTTTCCGTTCACCTGCCCGCTCTTTGGCGAGGACATGAAGTACTTGTTCTACCAGGGTAATCTCGCACTTGCCCAAGGGCAGTTCAAGCTGGGCAATTTCAAGGAGGCGGCCGAACTATTCGACAAGGTGATGAAGGAAGGCGCCCCGTCGTTGCCTGTGCTGCGCGGCCTGGGTTTGTCGCTCGCCAAGCTGAGTCGATATGACGACGCGTTCGTTCACCTGAAGACAGCCCATGAGATGGAGAGTGACAAGGATCGCATCACGGCCGGCTATCTGGCGCTGTGTGGAGCGTCGGGCAAGCCGTCGCGGCCCGAAGCGAAGTTGCAAAACATCGCCTGGGCGATTCGGCTGGTGACGCAGTTCAACGCTCCGCGCGATGCCGAGTGGGCCGACCTGCTCGGACGCATCTTCGCCGCGGCACGAACGGACCAGATTCCGTTCACCAACGACGATCAACTTTACCTGTGCGAGCACTTGACCAGCGTGAAGGCGACCGACAAGCTGGCGGCCCAGGCGTTTCATCATCTCCTGGCGACCGCTCCCGAGTTGATGCACCCGGAGTATGCTTGGCTTTTTTGCCAGGCGGATCAACTGCACGATGTCGGCGGCGATCGGGCTCTGGCGTTGTACATCCGAACCTTCGCTGACCGCGACGCCGCCAGGGCCTATTACGAAGCGCAGGGCTGGAGTCTTGACGACGTCGAACGCATGTTTCTGCGCCGTGCCGCCGAGCGAGTGCCGGGTCGATTCCCCGATGTGCTCGGCGCGGACTATACGCCGCGTGGCGAGCAACTCCTGCTGGCCAAGGCGCAAGAACAAGAAGACGCCGGGCAACGCGACGCCGCTCTACAAACGATTGAGATTCTGGTCAAACTGTCGCCGAACAACACCAGTGCCACGGATCGCGCCGCCGGGCTGCACTACCGCGCCGGCCGATTGCGGCCGGCATACGATCTGCTTGAGCAATGGCATCGCGCCGCGCCGATGGAGCCGTTGCCTCTGGTTCGGCAAGCGATCTTGCTGCATGAAGGGGGGGCCGACGCGCCGTGCTTCGCCAAGCTGCATGCAGCGATGGCGTTGGCAAGCGGCCGACGTCGCGCCAACATCGCCTTCTTGGGCTCGCGGTTGGCGCTGCGGCGTTTTCTCGTGCCGCCCGCGCGGAACGCCGATTCCCCGGCGGCCTCCGGCGCAACAGAGATTGCCTCCGACATGGAGGCACTACCCGGCGCCGACACACCGGCCGGCGTCATCGACATGTTGGCTACCGTGCATGCGTTCTTGCTTGATTGCCTGGCGCACGACCCGAGCCAGCCCCACGGGCTCTGGTGCTTGGCCGCGGTGCGCTGCCTGCAAGGCGATATCCCCGCGCTGTCGGCCCAGGCCAAGGATATGCAGAATGCCGACGTAGCCGACCTGCGCTATCATCTCCTGGCAGCACTGTGTCATCTCGTTGGCGGCGACTATCCCGCCGTCATTGGTATCTGCGAACGTGCCGCCAACCAGGTCGCCACTGAGTCTGCCGTTTCTCGAAAACACCTGGCGATCGAAGCGGGATACCTCGCCGGGCTCGCCCACATCGCTTTGCGTCAACTGGCGCTGGCCATCGACCCGCTCAAGAAAATTACCTACAACACGTCCAGCCCCACCTTGAGCTTTGCGCAGGCGCTGTTGGGCAACGTGTTGTTTGCCGGCGGTCGCCATGACGAAGCTATCAATGCCTGGCAATCACTCGACGCGGGCAAGCGCCACGAATGGAAGCTGGTCGAGCCGTTGGCGCAGACGACGTTCATCAGTGCTTTGGACGCGCTGTTGGCCGGCGACTACGAACAGGCGGCCGAGAAGTTTCGCCAGGCCGGCCGGCTCGGCTACCGCGACCGCCGACTCGGACCGCTTTTGCTCTTGGCCCTGTTCAAGGCCGGGCAGAAGTCGATCTACGTCGGCGAAACGGCGCCGGTGCGGGCAACGGTTCTTGCGAAGATTGACAATTAGCAATTAGCAATTGCAAATTGACAGACGCGGAAGCCTGGACGGCAACGATGCGTCCGCTGCGAGATCGTAATTGAGATCCGAATCCCAAATTGACAATCGCTAATTGTCAATTGCTAATGCCTTTTGGCTCGGTCGAGTTGAATGCAATGGCAAACGTCCACGATGTGATCTCTGTTGCTCCCGTGGCGGAGCCTGATTGGGCCGAGGCAGTGCGATTATTGGAGCAAGCCGTCAAGGCGGGCAATCAGGATCCGAACGGCCTGTACATGCTGGCGATGGCCTACAAGCACCAAGGCCGGCCTGCCGACGCTCGCGCCACGCTGGCACGGATCGCCGACCCCGATGCCAATGTCTACCTGCAGCGGGGCGTTCTGGCGTTCAACGAGCGGGAGTGGGCCGACGCCGGCGACAATTTCGCCAAGGCCTGGGAAAAGGACGCGTCATCGTTCCCGGCTGCATACAACCTCATGCTGACGCGTCTTTGCACGGGGCAGCTTGACCAAGCGCTCGAGACTCTCGACAAGCTTGTGCCGCTCGCTCCGTCGCCGGCTGAGAATCGATTTCTGACCGTATTGCGAGGCTTACTTGGCCGACCCGGAGCCGAGGCCAGCGCCGAGCAGATTCATTATCTCAGCACGATCACCACCGACGAGGAACAGCGCCTGCTCGACATGATCGTCGGCCTGAATCAGTTCGAGGTCGTCTATCGGCTGTTGGCCAAGCTTGTGTCGGCTCGGCCCAATAGCGAACCGGCCTTCCGCGCCTACATCGGCGCGGCGCTGGTCCAGGCCAAGAACCTCGTCGATCGCTGCCAGTGGAGCGACGCCGAGTTGCTATTGTCGCCCTTGCGCCGTCGGCTGGAATCGAGCCAGGTTCGCCTCGACGCGTTCTATCTCATTTCGATCCTCAATATGCTCGGCACGGCGGCGTGCATGTCGCAAGATTTCGAACGAGGCCTCGTGCACTTCCGTGCGGCGGCCGAAGCGTTTCAGCGCGATTTCAACACCGCCGGCCCCGCGAACAAGGCGGACCGTTACGTCAACGCCCAGGGCGTCTACATCGGCGCCTGGCTGGAGCAGAATCTCGCCCTCGCCAACGAAGCGCTGGGCCGATTGGAAATCGCCGAGGCTCACTGGAATCGCTACTTCGATTACCTCGAGCACTATTTTCCGCGTTCGCTTCCTCCCGATTATTTGCAGAACCTCGCTTTCGCAAATGCCAGCCGGCTGGCCGATCTGTTCTCGCGCAAGGAGAAATGGCTCGCTGCCGCTCGCTTTCTCGAACGGGCACATCGCATTCGGCCCACCGACTACGAGACTCTCGAACGGCTTTTCCATATGTACACGCAGATGAAGCGCACCGATGACGCTCGCAAGGTGCTCCGTCGGCTGCGCGAGGTCAGGCCCAACGACCCGCAAGCCGAGTTGTTTGAACTTGAGGTTCGCGAAGCCCGCAAGTTGGACGAGGTCGATGCCCTATTGACCGACCTGAAGCGAATCGCCCAGCGGTTCCCAAACGACACGCGAGTCGAGGAGCGCGGCGCGGCGATTGTGCACAACCTGGTGCCGATTCTGGACCGCATCGCCGACCAATACGCGAGCCAGGTGAACAAGGTGGTCGATCAGATGCGCCGTTTGCCGAGCTACCAGATCAATTGGCCGACGGTGCGCGAGATCATGCACGACATGGAGGATAAGTACTTGTTCTTGCGTCGCGTAGCCCAGAAGTGCCTGGCGCATGTGACGAGCGACGATACACGCCGTGAGTTGCATCGCCTGATCAGCCATTGCGACCGCAAGATCGATCAGTGTCATTCGTTGGCTGAATAACGAACCGTCTTCGCTCGGCGCCCACACGGCGCCGGGTGATCGTAATGCGGAGAACCGGAGGTCATCATGCCGCCGCCGAACACGCCGGTTGTGTTGCAATTAGCGCCTTTGCCGAGGACGCAGATCGGGCCGTTTTTGATTCTCGGCGTCGACAAGGACGCGTCCAAGGAAGTGATCGAAGCCGCCTGGGCGGAGAAGATCAAGCAAGCGCGGCGCGGCGCCATCAAGACGCCGTTGGAGGACATCAACTGGGCCCGCGAGATGCTCTCCAGCAAGGAGTCGCGCATTCGCTGCGACGCGGTCGCATTCAACGTGGACACGACCGACGGGACGTTGAAGAAGCTCAAAGAACGTTACCAGGGCAAGACGCAGGTGGAGGTCCGCTGCAAACCGATCGACACGGAGAAATGGCTCGCCGACTACGTGCCGCCGACGCCGGTGCCCACCGTCGAGGAAATTCGCGGCATCGTGCAGATTCCGGAGATTCCGCGGGAAGTGCCGGCGGTGCGGGTTATGCTGGAGGATTTCGTCGAGGAGCGCATCGACCCCTGGAAGGTAGAACTTGACGCTTGATTTTTCCCCGCTGACCGTGGTTGAATATCACGGTCCTCGAAACCGGCAATAACTCGGATTCATCGTTTAGCGCTCGCGCGGCGCCGCGCGAGCGCTAAACGACGAGCCAGCAAGGATACCCTTCATGAACGACGATTTCAAACTTCCGGTCAGCGCCCCCACCGATCCCGAACTGCCGACGATGGGCATGTCGAGTGTCTATCGCTTGTTCGAAGCGTTCATCGCCATGCGCGAGAAGAACGATCGGCAACACAAGTCGTTCGAGCAGACTCAGGCACGGGCGCGCGACGCCCTGCAGTCAAGCTTTAACACGTTTGCCGGAGACACGCAGAAGGCGTTTCAGAGCCTGCGCCAAGAAATTCTCGGCGAAAAGAAGTTCAGCCTCGTCATGCTCAATCTCATTCTCGATCTAGGCATCGAGATGAATCACATTCTGGATTCGAAGCCGAAGCATCTGCCGACTGGTCCGGAAGGCGAAGCGATGGCCGGCTGGATCAAGGGGTTGGAAGTGCAGAATCGCAAACTCTGGGACGACATTCGCAAACTGGGCATCCACACCTACGAAGCTCCCGTGGGCACGCCGTACAACCCGGCGATGCACGAGCGCGTCGGCAGCACGCGCGTCGAAGGCTTGCCGGCCCTGATGATCGCCGAGACAAAAGAACTGGGATACGCCAGCCAACAGCCGGAGTTCATCTTGCGTCGGCCGAAGGTGCTCGTGACCGAGTGACCGGCAGTTTCAGAGCCTGATGCGCTAGCAATGAGAGTCCGTTTTTCGCTTCGCTACCATGCCTCGGCGCCGGCAAACTCACTTCATCAACTCGACGGCGAAAAGCATTCCCATGGCGCCGCCGCGGTCGTCGCGGCCATTGATGGCGGGGCGTTTGAAGTAGTCTTCCAGCGTCTTCTGTTTGCCGGTGCCCGTGCAAACGTTGACGAGCTTGCCATCGGCGCTGGTGCGATCCTTGATGGCGCGCCAGGCTCGGTCGATGCTCGGCTGAAAATCGTCCTTGGCGAGCCAGCCCCGGCGGATGCCTCGCTGCATGGCGAACCCGATCATGCAGGTGCACGAGTACTCGTCATAGCTCGTGGGATGGTCGATCACTTGATGCCAGCAGCCGGTCTTGGCGTCTTGATGCGGCTTCAGAGCGGCCAGGTGCTTTTGGAACGCGACAATGAGGTCGTTGCGCGCGGGATGATCGTCGGGCCAATCGCTGAGGGCGAGCGCCAGGCCGAGTGCCGGGAAGCTGTTGCCTCGCCCCCAGGCGGCGTCACACAGGGGCGAATGGCGGTAGAGGCCATCCGCCCGGACACAGAGTTTGCGCATCGATGCGAAATGGGTAACGGCCGCGTCGAAGTACTTTCGCTCACCGGTGAGCTTGCCTGTCGCCGCCAATATCGGCCCGGCCATGAAGACGGCGTCGCTCATCTCGCTGTGGTAGGGCATGAGCGGCTTTGCCTTGCCGGCTTTGTCGAAAATCTGATCGGCGGCGTTTCGGCACAATTGAATCCAGCGCTGGCGATCGTTCCCCTTGGCCCGTCGTGCCAGTTCCGCGAAGATCAGATGCCCCGCTTGTTCACTTCCCGACTTCGGAATCGGCGCCTTCTCTCCGCGCAGGTACGGCCCGACGATCGTGTCGACTTCCTCTGCGTACTTTGCATCGCGCGTCAACTCGCTCAGACGCAGCTTTGCGACCAATGGCAGCGCCGGGATATACGCGACCTGATCGAGCTTCTTGCCATAAACCGCAGCGAGTTGTTCCGCCACTTGCCGCGGCGACCGCGCTTGCCGCTCGCTATCGTCCTGGCCGTAGGCGACCGCGGCGAGCGGCACAAGGACCAATGCGAACCAGAACGAACGCGATGGTGAACGAAAAGACGTCATCGTGCATTCTCGAATTACAAAGGGCATGACCTGTTGCGATACAGAGTGAAATCGTACCAGAGAAATCCGCGAGAGCAACTCCTATCGCGCGAATTCGTGCCGACTCCCCAACCTTGCGAATCAACTCTCCGGGCGGCCTACCTTCCTGTAGAATCGATGTGTGGATAACGCTCGACTCCATCGGCCAGGTTTCATCATGCGTCGGCGTCGCGGTTTTACTTTGATCGAGTTGCTCGTCGTCATCGCCGTCATCGCGATATTGATAGGCCTGTTGTTGCCTGCCGTGCAAAAGGCGCGCGAGGCCGCCAACCGAAGTGAATGCCTCAATAACATGAAACAGCTCGGCCTGGCCTTGCATGGCTTTCACGACACCCATCGCGTGTTCCCGGCGTCCGGCTGGACACAGGCGGGGCCGGGCAATGCCGGCGGCAAGTTCGTCGGCTGGCGCCCGCTGACGTTGCCCTACCTCGAGCAAGAAAACCTCAAGAAGCTGTACGATTTCAATGCGCACTGGTGGGAGGGGACAAACCCCGCCGCCGCCGCGGTCCCGGTGAAAGTATTCCGATGCCCCAGTGTCCCGGAACGAATTGAGGTGATGTCCGCCGTTGCGAAGCCGCCGCGCCCGGCCATGATGTTCGCCAACCCGATCGCTCCGGTCGATTACGAAGCGATCATGGGCGTGCAGCCGGCCTCCATCAACCCGCACCTGTGGGCATCCGTATACAACGCCGACAATCGCTTTTCGGTCATGTATCGCAACTCGATGACTCGCATGGTTGACGTGACCGACGGCGCCGCGTCGACGATCATGATCGTCGAATGCGCGGCCAGGCCGTTCGTATACCGCAATGGGTCGGCCCAACCAGGCCTCAACAACGATCAGGGGATCGGCTGGGCCGACAGTGAAGGCCCCTTCAGCCTGGACGGCGCCCGCGCAGATGGATGGGCCGAGGGCTGTGGCCTGGCGGCCGGCTGTACCTTCCCGATGAACAAGAAGAATGACAACGAGCCGTACAGCTTTCATTCCGGCGGCGGCAACTTCCTCTTCGCCGACGGCCACGTGCAATTCCTCCGCGACTCCATCCCGCTCTCCACGCTTGCCGCACTCTGCACCATGAAGGCCGCCGAGCCGGTGGGGCCGTTGGAGTGATCCAGCAAGAAACTCCGCGAGCGCCTCGCCGGAATTTCCCACCGCGGAGTACCGTCCGAGCCTGAGCACCAGCGAACGGTTACATGCTTGTTCTGACACCTTTTTTTCTTATTCAACGCGGAGTCTGCCAGACCCACAAGGCGCCGCTGCCTTGCGATGAGGCGAGCGCGGTGCTGACAGCGATGGTGCGTCCGTCCGGGCTGAAGCGGACGAAGCCGAGCGTTGGCGCCGCCAGGTGGAGTTGCATGATCTCGACGGCGGTCTCCGGTTCCCAGAGTGTGGCCGTGCCGCCCGCAACTGTGGCGATGCGCTGGCCATCTGGCGAGAAGGCGATGTCCGAGAACCCGCCGCCGACGAGCGTGTGCACTTCCTTGCCGGTCGCTTCGTCGAGGAGCTTGCCCGAGGCACTGGCGAAGATCTTGCGGCGTGGCTCGTAAGCCAGGCCGGTGAGCCCATTTGCCGAGGTCGGCGCGACGAAGATGTCGTTGCCGGTTGCTATGTCCCAATGGCGAATCGTGTAAGCCTGTGTCATAACGTTGGAACAGGTGACGGCCAGGCGATCGGGCGATGAGCCAAACGCCAGACGGCCGATCGTGACGCGCTTGTCGAGCGCCATTGCCCGGCGAATCTTGCCGGTGTGTGGGTCCCATACCTTGACCTGCGCCGGCACGATGCGCAGAGGTCCGAGCGGCACGTCGGCTTTCAAAAGCTCCGGCGCGCCGGATGCGACCCATCTCCCGTCCGCGCTGAACGCGACTTGCGTTACGCCCAGTTCGCCGTGATCGCGAAACGTGACGATCGCTTTCCTCTCGGCCAGATTCCAAATCTTGACGGTGCAATCGAGGCTCGCCGACGCCAAGAGCTTGTTGTCTGGGCTGAACGCAAGGTCTTTGATCGATCCGTCATGGCCATTCAACTCGGCGATCGTCATGTCCGTGGCCATATCCTTGACCGTGATGTCGTGGCCATGCATGCCGTGGGTCATGGCGAGATATTTACCGTCGGTGCTGAAGGCGAAGGCGAAGACGCTGCCGGCGATCATGCGGCTGCCGAATTGATTGACCTTGGGGTTCCAAATCTTGACATCTTCGCCTGCGGAGGCAATGCGAGCGCCATCGGGGGAGATGGCGGCGCCGAGGACCATCTGTGAATGCCCGCGCAGAGCGGCGAGGTTTTGACCGGTCTGCCAATTCCAGACGCCGACGATGCGATCCTCGGAAGCCGAGATGAGCATCGGCTCCTTGGTGCTGAAGTCAAGCGCGCGGATCATGCCGCGATGGCCGACGAGATTACGGACGTGTGCGCCTTTGTCGGCGTCGTAGAGGACGATTGTGCCGTCCTGGATGCCGACGGCAAGGACCTTGCTGTCGGGGCTGAAGGCGACAGCGAAGGCGAATTGCGGGCTGACTTGCATCGTGTGAAGTTCTTTGCCCGTGTCGGCTTCCCACGTTTTGATGACGCCGGACCAGCATACACCGGCGAGCTTGCTACCATCGGGGCTGAAGGCGACGGCGGTGCAGCGGTTCGGATGGCCGGTGAGCGTGCGGATCGGCTTGCCTGTAGCGGTGTCCCACAGGCGGATTTGGCTCCGTGCATTGAGCAGGCCGCTCGCCGATGCCAGAGTCTTGCTGTCGGGACTGAAGGCGAGCGATTGGACGAGATCGTCATGCCCGGTTAGTACGTGAAGTTTCTCACCTGAGTTCGCGTCCCAGATGACCGCCTGATTGTTGCGATAGCCGATGGCCAGATATCGGCCATCCGCTCATTTCCAGGTCGATGTGGACAAGTTCCTCGAGCGTGGCGAGATAGCGCGGGTCGTCAGCGTGCGGCAGGTGCTCCTCGATGCGCACGGTCTTGCCATCGCGCCAGGCCGCTTCAAAGTGCTGGCGAGCGGTTTCGTTGACCGATGCGTAGGTCGATTGCTCCGCCACAAGTGGGCTCCTGGTTGCTACGTTTACCCTCCCACTCCCTCCCCCACCACGGGGGGAGGGGGCCGTTTCTCCGAGGGCCACTCGGTAGCTTCTGCTCAATGACCGTTTGCCGTGCGTCTTGCGGAACTATTCGTTTATCAAGTTACCGCGCCCGGCATGCGACATCAACGAATTCACGAGGCCAGGCTCGAAAACCTGGCCTCGCATGGTTCGTTATCGCCGTGGCAACGTTGCGCCACCAAAGATAGGCGTCGCCATCGGTCGCAGCGTCGGCTGGATCATGCGGACGAGGTTGGGCAGCGTGGTCATGGCTGCCTGCGTGTCCGGCGGAGCCATGACGCCAGCGTGGTAGTAAGCGCGAATCGATTGCGCTATTTGCGCTGCCGACCCGTCGCGCGGCGAGTTCGATCTCGACGACGCCGAGGGATTATGGCGGTTGTTGTGCGCGATCACGTTGACAAAAGTCCGTAAGCAGGTGCGCTTTCACACGCGCAAGAAGCGAGGGCTCGATCAGGAGGTGCCGATCGCTCCGCCGGCCCATCAGAGCAGCGTCGGCTTCCAACCCGCCGACGACGCGCCTAATCCAGCGGAGATGGCCGAATTCGCCGACTCGTTTGAGAAGTTATTGGGATCGCTGGAGGAGGAAGAACGGCAAATCGTCGACTTGAAATTGCAGGAGTGCACGCACGACGAGATCGCCGAGCAACTCGGAATCTCGGAACGCACCGTGCGTCGCGTGTTCAAGCGGATTCAATCGAAATTGAGCCGGGCACTCGAAGGGCAGGAGGGGTAGTTTGTTTACGTTTAGCGCTCGCATGGCGCGAAGCGAGCGCTAAACGTAAACAGCCGGCTAATACTCCCGCGTCGTCGTGATGCCCGGCTGCGGGACGGGGTAACGGCCGTTGGCCCATTCCAGCGGCGCCGGCGAATCGACAGTCAAGCGGTCCACGTTCGGCGCGAACTCGTGCTGGTGGGCCAACATCTCGTCGCGAGTGATGACTTGTCCCGTATGGGCGGCATAGCGGCCCATTGCGGTGATCAGGCTCGCTTCCGCGCCACGGGCCACTTCATTGAACGGGCGATTATTGCGGATTGCGTCCATCAGGTGATTCCATTCGAGCTGATACGGAACCGGTTCCTCGCGGGCAAAGCGCCAGGCGGCGTCATCGTTATTGTTGGTGATGTTCTGCCCTCGGAAGATGCGGCAGAAACTCGGCGAATGGCCTGAGCGTGAAATCGTCGCCGCCGCACGAGTGCCGTGGGCGTAGCTGGCGAATTGGCCATGGCAACCGGCGATGCATCGGCCTTCGAGGAAGAGTTTGGTCCCGTCGCCAAAGGTGTATTCGACGGAATAGCTGTCGAAGTTCTGATCGACGGAGTCGCCGCGATAGTTGCCGGCTTCGATGCGTCGGAAATGCCGGCCTCCCGATGCTTGCGCCCGCACCGGCCAAGCGTTTTTCATCCAGCAGCATTCATCGATGTTGTGAATGTAGAAGTCGCTGAAGCAACCGCCGCTCGCCCAGAGGAATGAGTGGAAGCGCTGAATCTGGTACATCAAGTGCGTCATGTTGTCGGGCTTGGGCGGCGAGTTGAAGAAGCCGATCGGTCCATGCATACGGTAGGCGCGCATCAGCGTGATATCGCCGATTTGGCCGTCACGGATGCGCTGATAGAGTTCCTTGCGAGCGTCGCAATGCCGGCACATCAGGCCGACGCCGACCTTGAGGTTGGCGCGAGCCGCCTGCTCGCCGAGGGCGAACATGCGCCGTGTGCTCGGTCCATCGACGCTGATGGGTTTCTCCATGAAAACGTGCAGCCGTTTCTCGATGGCATAAGCAAACATCGGCCAGCGGAAGGCGGGAGGCGTGGCCAGGATGACGACGTCGCCGGCGCGAAGGCTATCCATGGCCTGGCGATAGGCGTTGAAGCCGATGAAGCGGCGCGCTTCGGGCACGTCGACTTGCCGACCCAGGGTGCGCTGCAAATAGCCGTGGCTGGTGCCAAGCCGGCCCGCGAAAACGTCGGCCATGGCGGTGAGCCGTGTCGGTCCTCCGCTGGCGAGAAGGGCATTCTCGGCCGCCCCGGTTCCTCGACTGCCGCAGCCGACGAGGGCGATTTGAATGAGATTGTTTTCGCCGGCATGGACGAGCGGCACATTGGCCAGCACTGATGTCGCCACGGCCGCTCCCGTCGCCGCCATGACGTCGCGGCGAGATGGCGATTTCTGTTCTTTGCTCATGAGGTTCGCCCTTTCGTGAGATAGCGTTGTGAACCGCTCGCCTCTACGAGGCGAGGCAAGGCGGTAATGCAGTACTCGTTATCATCGCGACGATCGCGTGCGATTGCAATGAAAATCGGGACGGATTTCACTTCTTCGGCGACGGCGTCTTGACGATCTCGACATCGAGCCGCCCGCGCTGTTCCTCCTCGAAGGTATTCACCAGGGCGGCGAAATTGAGGTTCACGCCCTGCCGGCCCGGCGTGCGCGACGCGTCGGCCTTGACGGTCACCTCGACGCTGCTCTTTCCTCGAGGGATCACAACCATTAGCGGCAATTCCAGACCCGGCGCCGGCGAAAGCTGGATGGCCACTTCGCCGTCAAACGTCGGCAAGCGATCGGCATGGAACAGAACCTTGGCCGATGTGCCCGGTTCCAGCTTGACCAGGGCCGGTTCGACGCGAACCGTGTACGCCGCCTTAACGTCGAGATCAAACGTGCGTGTCAGCGCCACCTTGCGTCCGCCGTGCATGGCGATGCCGGTCACCTCGACGCGATGTTTCGTCAGGTTCGTCAGGATCTTCGAATGGATCGAGCCCTTGTCCTGTGTGAACTCGGCATAGACGCGTGTTCGCCCTTCTTCCTTCGGAGCGATTTGGCCGCCCTTGGCAGAGTAAGCGATAGCGCCGGCGAAACCGTTCGCACGCTTCAGCGCGATCGGAAACTCGACAAGCTGGTAACGCCCGAGCGTCGCCGACGCATTGGGCAACTCGAAGGTGAAGAAAGCGGCCGGCGTGATCTGCAGGGCGAATCGATCGGTCAGCGCCGGCGGCGGGCGGCGTTGATCGTCGCGCAGGGCGTGCGGGATCAGATCGACATTGACGATCTGCCGATCGATCAGCGGACGTGTGCGAACGAGCGCCGGGTTATCGACTTTGGCGTCCACCAGACGCGCCTGGATCTGAATCGTGTGGATGCCGGCGGGCACGTCATCCTTGGCGTGCAATTTGCATACGATGGCGTTGACGCCGGCATCGATCTCCGTGGGCGAGAGCGTGACGCCTGGCGGCGCTCCGAGCAAACTGAGCGCAATCTTGCCGCCGTACTCGCTGCGTGCAATCGTCAGCGGCATCGGCTGATAGTCGCCTCGGGGCACGGTGATCCCTTCGACTTCAGCGATTACTTGCACAGTTGGCTGAGGTGGGCGGACATCGAGGCGATAGGCGAAAGCCGGCCCGCCATCGCGATAAACATCGCGCACTGCAATACCATAGACGCCTGGAGCACCTGCGGTGAAATCGAGCATCGTCTCTTCCTGGGCATTCTCGGCCGCGCGACGAATTTCTTTCCCCTTCGCGTCGGTGACTGCGATTTCGAGCTCAGCCGGCGACTGAAACGCCCGCGCCTCGGCGCGAATCTGTATGCGTTGCCCCTTCATCAACTCGACGCGAAAGAGATGGCGGTCGCCTGATTTGTTCAAGATGCCGCACAGGATGCCTGGGACCTTGGCAAGCGTGGATTCCTCGAACGTGGCGCCTGGCGATTGATGTATGGTCACGTCGGCGTCGGTTGCTTCCAGGGGCAGCCAGGCCGATCCGTCGTCGCCTGTGCGTTTGACCGTGCCGATGAACAGACCCGATGCATTCTTCGGCACGTCTATCGAAAGCGACGTCGAGAGGCTCGATTCCGGCGAACCCAATTCAGCGCGCTGGCCGGCGCGGACCGCCGTCGGAATCGCGTTGCGCGCTGCCGGAAATCGCCCCATGCGCAACACGTACATGCCGTCGGCGGAACCGTGAAATCGGGCATCGCGAATCTCGACGGTGATCTTCCCCGCCTCGGCAAAGGTGTGCTCGAATCGGCAGTCGTAGAACAAACCGACATCGTTGTCGCGCTGGGCGACGATCTTGCCCTTGGCATCGCGAAGCGTGATGAGCGGATCGACATCCTTGCCGAGACGATTTCCAACGGCTTCAAACGTGACGCGTTGCCCCTTGGCCACATTGATGGCGTAGCGATCTACCGTCGCTTGGCGGAATCTCCCCCAGACGGACGCGGGCAGCGCGACGACGTCGGCCTTCTCACCCGGTCGCACCGGCAAGTCGTCGATCAATACGAGACATGCGTTCGCCAGCCCGTCTTCGGTCGCCAGGCGAACACCGCAGATTCCCACGGGTGTGTCGGCGGCGACGGTGACATCGAAGACGGCGCTGGTCGCGGATGATTCACCGACGGGGACCGCTCTGACTGATCCGGACGGCAGGGTCGACCACAGGCCGACCGGTTTGCCAAAGCCCGAGCCGACTACTTTCATGCGCGTCGTCTTGCCTCGCTCCAGTACGGGCGGTTCGAAATGTCCGACAAAGGCCTCTCCCCGGCACGGTGCGGTAAGGCCCAACAGCAGAACCACAAGTATCGGACCATTGCGCAGCAAGCCGGTTCTCATGACAAGCTCCATCAGTGGGGGTATGCTCATTTTACGGCGCGGCCCGGCGATCTGCCTGGAACATTGCAGTGGAGTAAGTACATTGACTGGCGACGCCTCGACGCAATCTGCTTCATCGATTGATATTCCCAGAGGCATTTCAATGAGCTTTGATCTGTTCTTCTACTGCCGCTCCGACGGCGACACAGTGTCCCGCGAGGACTTCGTCGACTACTTCGGATCGCGCAGGAACTACAAGATCAGCGAAACGCAAGCATGGTATGAGAACGAGGACACGGGCGTCTATTTTTCCTTTGACTACAGCGAATCCGAGCAGGCCGAGAACGAAAGCGATCAACATCGCTTGATCCCCGTTGCGTTCAATCTGAATTTCTTCCGGCCCCATGCGTTTGGCCTGGAAGCGGAGCCGGAAGTCACGGCCTTCGTAAAGAGCTTCGATCTCTTGGTGTCCGACCCGCAGATGGACGGAATGGGCGACGGCGAGTACGCGCCCGGTGGATTTCTCAAGGGTTGGAACGCGGGCAACCAGTTCGGCTATCGCGCACTGGCTGCCCAGCAGGGCGACGCCAAGGTGCTGACCTTGCCGACAAGCGAGATCGAAGCATCCTGGACCTGGAACTTTCGCCGAGAGGCGCGCCAAGACAAAGTCGGTGAAGAAGCTTTTGTGCCGCGCATCATGTTCCTCGACGATGCCGGCGCCGTTCGAACAGCCGTCGCTTGGGGCGACGGAATTCCAATTCTCCTGCCCACGGTCGACTACTTGATCATTCCCCGGCAGCGATTGTCGGCCCCTGCAGTACGCGCCGACAAAATCGAGGAGATCGATGATATTGTCGTCGTCGGTTGGCGGGAAATGGAGAAGCTCATTGTGAAGTACCCATGCCTGGGCGGATCGCCCCCATGCTACAAGCTTTTTTACGATGACACGCCGTCGGAGATCGCCACGTTCATTCGTCAAAGGAAACCGCCCGAGAAGATGGTCACGGGCGTCGCCTTCGATCAAGTGCTCAACCGCGAGATGATCGAAGAAGCCCGATACGCGGCCATGCACTGAGCAGGGTTTTCCGACGAGCTCCGGTGGGGCACGTTTGCAACGTGCCAAAGTAGCGTGACTTTCATGGCACGTTGGAAACGTGCCCCACGGGTTTTTCCTGCTTTCACATTCGACGCCTTTGTGGTACTTTGGGACGTAAGGTTTGCGGCATTGAGGCTGGGGAGTGGATTTCATGCAGTCCGAGCGGCTTTTGCAGGCCATGCAGAAGACGATCAGTCATGATCTGCCCAATCAGATCATCGTGCTGCAGAGCTTGTTGCAGTTATTGCGTGAGGAAGAATCCGACGCGCTCGGCGATGAAGGGCGAGAATACGTTCGGCGCCTGATTCATGCGACGCGGCGCGCGGGTGAATTGGCGCGATTTCTCAAGGAGTTGTGTCGGATCCAGACGCTTGCGTGCAAAGCCGAGAGTGTTTCGCTGGCTGCGCTCAGCCAAGAGCTGCAGGGCGAATTGCAGCGGATCCATGCCGATCGGCATTTTGAGTTCGACTGGCGCTGGAGCGAGAAGACGATCCACGGCGATTCGCGCGTGTTTCTAAGCGCTCTGCTCGAACTTGTCGCCGCAGCGACGAGCCCGCAATCGAAGCGTTGCCTGGTGTCCGGAACGTCGGAGCTGCGAGACGGCGCCGTTATGCTGCTGTTGCGCATTGACGAGCGGATGCCCGGAAAGGCCGCAATGCCGTTCGAGCCCATCGACCAGCGTCTCGAAGTCACGATCGCGCGCGAATGGCTTCACCTGTGCGGCGCGACGGTGTCGGCGGAGCAAGCGAGCGATGGCGTGAGTACGTTCTCGATTCGCACGCCGCGAAGTTGACCAGGCGCGATGGATGGGTCTGATACGGAACCGAGTCATGGCAGAACCGCTGCGGTTATTTTTGGTGGAAGACAACGACGACATCGCCTTCGTGACTCGGCGCTGCCTGGAGCGCGCCGGCCACGACGTGACCGTCTGTCATACCGGCGCCGACGCCCTAATCGTGCTCAATCAGCTTCCTTTCGACCTCGTCGTGCTGGATTATTTTCTCGAGGACATGAAGGGAAGCGAACTGTTGCAGCGCCTGGCGGCAGACAGTGTGCGCACGCCGATTCTGATGATCACGGCCTACGGCGACCAGCAACTCGCCACGCGCGTTCTGCGCGAAGGCGCTCTCGATTACGTTGTCCGCGACCAGTCCAGTTCGTATCTCGAAGAGCTGCCCAAGCGCGTCGGCGAGGCGGTCACTCGGCATCGGCTGCAGCAGACCAACAATCTGTTGATCGCAGCCCTCGAATCGACACGCGACGGCATCATCATCACCGACCTGCAGGGAACGGTCCACCACGTCAACGCCGCGCTGGAACACATGTTCGGGTACAGTCGACTCGAAGTGCTCGGAAAAAACGCCAGCGAACTTTTTCGCAGCGAGCAGCAGTCGAAAAAAGCCATCGACAGCATGTGGAAGGTGCTCCGCGATCGCAGTAGCTGGCAGGGCGAATTGGTCAATCAGCGCAAAGACGGCACCCTGCTGGACACGTCGCTCACCATCTCGCCGATCTTCGATTCACGCGGGCAGATGACGCATTTTGTCGGCATCTACCGCGAAATCTCCGAACGCAAGCAGATGGAACGCCAGCTGGTGCAGGCCCAGAAGATGCATAGCGTGGGTACGCTTGCAGGCGGCGTTGCGCATGAGTTCAATAATCTTCTCGCAGGCATTCAAGGATATGCGTCGTTGGGCCTGCGCGAACGCAACGTGGCCCCCAACATCAAAGAATTTCTCGAGTTTATCGTTCAGCTCACCGATCGCGCGGCCAATTTGACGCGCCAACTCCTGGCATTCGCACGAAAGCCATCGCTGGTTCGCGGTCCGACCGATTTGATCAAACTACTTGAAGGCACGCGTAACCTGGCGCAACGAAGCTTGAACATCGAAGTCGCCCTCCAAATCGAGCCGCCCGCCGAAAACGAAGCATGGATGGCGCTGGCGGACGCCAACCAGATGCAGCAAGTGTTGATCAACCTGACACTCAACGCCCGCGACGCCATGCCTAAGCCGCAGCCGGCGCCGATCATGTACCGATTGTACCATCGGACACTCGCCGGCGAGTTGCCCGCGTTCCCGCAAAACGTGCCCCCCGACGACTATATGGTCATCGAGGTGCAAGACCGCGGCGCCGGCATGACTCCAGAAATCCTGGCGCAGGCGCTCGATCCTTTTTTCACCACCAAGGACGTCGGCCAAGGCACCGGCCTCGGGCTCCCCGTCGCCTTCGGCATCGTCACCGGGCATAACGGGTTCTTGACGATTGACAGCGAAGCCGGCAAAGGCACGACGATGGGGCTCTACATGCCTCGCCTGGCCCAGCCGGTCCCCGATCTTACGGCAGCGAATGTCACGGTCCTTGAGCCGGACGTTTCACCGCGAAAACAAATCCTCGTTGTCGATGACGAACGAGCCGTCCTCGACGTCATTCGCCGATTCCTGGAAATCGCCGGGCACTCCGTCATCGCGGCGGCCAATGGCGTCGAGGCGTGGCAGATACTCGCGACACAGCCCGTTGACCTCATCGTGCTCGACTGGATGATCCCGAAGGAGGATGGCCGGGCGAACTTCGAACGCATCCACCGGACCTATCCGGCGATCCCAGTCCTGCTCTGCACCGGCCTTGTACAAGCGGAACAGGCTTCGGCGCTCCTGAGTGAAGGGGCGGCCGGACTCCTCCGCAAGCCGTTCCGCATGAATGAACTCTGGTACGCGGTTCATAATGCTCTGTCGCCAACAACGCAAGACTAACGAGCCGGCCGCGATGATGAATCGTAGACATCACGCTCCGCGTGATGGTGGGGCAGGAGGCCCCATTCAGGCATGGTGTTTTTCGGCTGCAATTCATCACGCGGAGCGTGATGGCTACCTAACTCAAAGTGCCGAGACGTTCCGCGATGGCTCCTCCAACCTGTTGCGTCGATGCCGATCCCCCTTGATCCACGGGCAACGTATTTCCGTTCGCCAGGATATCCATGACCGCTTGCTCGATAAGCTCGCCGCCGCGTCGGAGGTCGCGATGGTCGTGGCGCCGGCCAAGCCAATCGAGCATCATGCCCGCCGACAGAATCGCCGCGATCGGATTGGCGATTCCTTTGCCGGCGATGTCGGGCGCCGTCCCGTGCGCAGGCTGAAACACCGCGTGATCGTCGCCGATGTCCGCCGACGGCGCCATGCCCATTCCGCCGATCAAGCCGGCGCCAAGATCCGAGAGGATGTCGCCGAACATGTTTTCCGTCACGATCACGTCGAACCGCGCCGGCTTTTGCACCAAGTGAAGCGCCATCGCGTCGATGTAGGCGTGCTGTTTCCGAATCGACGGATATGCCGCTGCGACCTCGTCGAATACCTTTCGGAAGAACGCATAGCTCTTGAAGATGTTCGCCTTGTCCACGCACGTCACGCTCGGCGAGGCGCGCGGTGGGCGTGAAGATGTGCCCTCTTGGGCCAGGCAAAACGCGAACTCGCAGATGCGTTCAATGCCGCGGCGTGTCATCACGAGCGTGTCGGTTGCGACCTGATCGTGCAGCAGGATTCCCGCTTGCAACGAGGCGAACAACCCTTCGGTCTGCTCACGCAAGATGACGAAATCGATGTCGCCCGGCTTGGTATCGACGAGCGGCGTTTGCGCGCCGGCGTAGAGCTTGCACGGACGCACGCCGGCGTAAAGGTCGAGCTTGACGCGCAACGTCACTTGCGGCGTCAGCTCGGTGCCGTCCGGCTTACGGATGTCGGGATGCCCCATGGCGCCCAACAGCACGGCGTCGGCGCGGCGACAGGCGTCGAGCGTGTCGGCCGGCAAATCTTCGCCGGTGCGCTTGTAGCAGATCGCTCCCGATTCGTGTGTCGTCGTCGTCAGCGTGAAGCCGCCCAGCTTGGCTTCGACAGCACGCAACACGCGCACCGCCTCGGCCGTCACGTCGATGCCGATGCCGTCGCCGGGCAAAACTGCGATGTGAAACGAATTCTTGGTCGGCATGGTGTTAGGTTTCCCAGGGCATGACCGTATCAGAGTATTCGTTTAGCGCCCGCATGCCGTCAGGCGGGCGCTAAACGAGGAAGGGAAGGATTTTCCTATCAATCCATCAGCACGCCGACTACAATGCCATCTCAAACCTTTGGAGGAATTACCATGAAGAAACTCGCAATCATCGTCTTGCTGGCCGTCGTGCTCCCCGTGAGCGCCGCCGATTGGCCGCACTGGCTTGGTCCGAATCGCAACGGCACTTCGCCGGAAACCGGATTACTCAGCTCCTGGCCCAAGGGAGGTCCGAAGCTGCTCTGGAAGGTCCCCGGTGGCGAAGGCTACTCCACCGTCGCCATCTCCGGAGGACGGGCCATCACCCAGGTCCAGCACGACGGCGGCGAGTTTGTCCTTGCGCTCGATCCCGTCAAAGGCACTAAGCTCTGGGAGACCAAGATCGCCTCTGCGTACGACAACACGTACGGCAACGGTCCGCGCGGCACGCCGAGTATCGACGGCAAGCACGTCTACGTCCATTCCCCCAGCGGTCCGCTCGTCTGCCTTGAGGTGGAGAAGGGGGCCATTGTCTGGTCGGTCGATCTGCTCAAGGACCTGGGAGGCAAGAAGCTGAACTGGGGCCTAGCCGCCTCGCCGCTAGTTCAGGGCGACCTCGTCTATGCACTGCCCGGCGCCAAAGGCGCCGCCGCCGCCGCGTTCAACAAGGCCGATGGCAAGGTCGTCTGGAAAGGCGGCGGAGACGACCAGGCCGGGTACGCCACTCCGCACCCCATCACCATCGCGGGCCAAAAGCAGATCGTCTTCTTCAACGCCGACGGACTCTTCGCCATGACCGCCGACACCGGCAAAGAACTCTGGCGCGTTCAATGGAAGACCGGCTACGAGTGCAACATCTGCACCCCGCTTCTCATCGGCAAGGACCGCCTCTTCGTCTCCTCCGGCGAGGACGTCGGCTGTGCCATGTTTGAGCTTTCCGCCGCCGATCCCAAGATCGCCTGGGAGAGCAAAGGCAAAAAGAGCGTCATGGAAAACTACTGGGCCAACGCGGTGTACCACGACGGCTACCTCTACGGCATCACCGGCCATTTCGACGTCAAGAAAATGCACCTCAACTGCGTCGACGCCAAGAACGGCAAGTTGATGTGGACTGTCAAGAACTTCGGGAAATGCGCCCTCACCCAAGCCGACGGCCACCTCTACATCAGTATGCACAACGGCGACCTCGTGTTGGCCAATTGCAATTCGTCGAAGTACGATGAAGTCTCTCGCTTCAAAGGGATCGGCCAAAAGAACCGCACGTCCGTCACCATCGCAGACAAACGTATGTACGTCCGCGATCACAGCAACGTGTACTGCTTCGATATCGCCGGCAAGTGACGCCTTGGTTCGGCGTAGGCAACGTAACACGACAGCGCTAGTTCGTAGGTTAGGCTTTCCAGCCTGACGCATTTTGACGACCTTGGGTGCTCTGCGTCATGCTGAAAAGCCTAGCCACTTATGTAGCGCTGTTCAACTAACCAGACGCGCATGGGAGGGCAGTCCTGGCTTACGCGCGCCAGGTCCACAGCGTAGATCACATGCCGTGCGCATCCGCCGACCCACGTTCGGGCAATGCCATCGGGAAGCGACACCCCACGCTGTCGAGTGAGACGCTTTGAGTCGGCTGCAACGACGCCTGTTTCCGATGACGGCATCCGTGCATAAGACAACAAGCCACGGCGCCGATGCCGCGTGCTGAAAGCCGAGTCCGAAGTACCGGCGGCCAGGAAGGGACCACGGGTACTCAGTACCGAGTACTCGGTGCTCGGTCGCAAGATGTAGCCGGACCGTGGTAAGTTCTCGGCACTACGGGACCAGGAACATGCCGGAAGAGAAGGCTACGGCCAGTCGTCCATTTCGCAAATTGATGGTCGCGAATCGCAGCGAGATCGCCATTCGCGTCTTCCGTTCCGCTCACGAATTGGGCATTCGCACAGTCGCAATCTACGCACACGAGGATCGCTTCGCGCTGCATCGCTTCAAAGCAGATGAAGCGTACCGCGTCGGCGCCGCCGGCGAGCCCCTGCGTTCCTATCTCGACATCGACGCCATTGTGCGACTCGCCAAGGAGCACGAAGTCGACGCGATACATCCGGGCTACGGCTTTCTCTCGGAGAATCCGCGTTTTGCCCAAGCGTGTCACGATGCCGGCATCACCTTTGTCGGTCCGCGCGTGGAGGTTCTCGAACAACTCGGCGACAAACTGGCTGCCCGCAAGCTGGCCCGCATCGCCAACGTTTCGATCCTCTCCGGCGGCGATGAACCGATCGGCGACAAGGTCAAGGCGCGGAAGCTCGCCAAATCACTCGGCTACCCCGTCATCGTCAAGGCATCGATGGGCGGCGGCGGGCGCGGTATGCGAGTCGCTCTGTCCCAGGCGGAACTCGACGACGCCATCGACCAGGCACAGCGCGAGGCCGGCACAGCCTTCGGCGTCGCTGACGTCTTCCTCGAAAAATTCATCCCCCGTGCACGCCACATCGAAGTGCAACTCATCGGCGATCGCTACGGCAACATCGTGCACCTCTTTGAGCGCGATTGCTCGCTGCAGCGCCGGCACCAAAAGGTCGTCGAACTTGCGCCGGCGCCCAATCTCGACGACGGCATTCGCAAGAGCATCTGGGACTCCGCCCTCGCCATCGGCCGTGCTGTCGGCTTGGACAACGCCAGCACCGTGGAGTTTCTGTTTGACGTCGAGACCCGGCAGTTCTACTTCATCGAAGTCAATCCGCGCATCCAGGTCGAGCACACCGTAACGGAAGAAATCACCGGCTACGATCTGATCAAATCGCAAATCCTCGTCGCGCAGGGAAAGCCGCTTTCCGACCCGGAGATCGGCCTGGGCGACCAGAGCAAGATCGTCCAGCATGGCTACGCGATTCAGTGCCGCGTGACGACCGAGGACCCAGCCAACAAATTCGTGCCCGATCATGGCCGACTGAGCCACTATCGCTCGGCGGGCGGGTTGGGCATACGGCTCGACGCGGGCACGGCGTTTTCCGGCGCCGTCATCACGCCGTTCTACGATTCGCTTCTGGTCAAGGTGACGGCGCATGGCTTGCGGTTCATCGATGCTGCCCGGCGCATGGAACGCTGCCTGCAAGAATTCCGCGTACGCGGCGTCAAGACGAACATCCCTTTTTTGATCAACCTCGTGCAGCATGATGCGTTCCTGGCCGGCAACTGCACGACGCGGTTTCTCGACGAGACGCCGGAGTTGTTTCATCTGCCGGAACGCAAGGATCGCGCAACCAAGGTGCTGACGTACATCGCCGAGGTCATTGTCAACGGGCATCACGAGGCCGCGGTGAAGAGCTTGTCGCCTGAGAAACGCAAAGCAGTCCCGCGAGCGCCGGCGCCGCTGCCGAAATGTAGGCCTCACGCTCCGCGTGAGGAACTCGTCACGCGGAGCGTGACGCCTACGATCACCGATGGCACGAAGCAGATACTGGACCAGCAAGGTCCCGACGGCCTGGCGAAATGGGTACGTAAGCAGAAAAAGCTGCTGCTCACCGACACGACATTTCGCGACGCGCATCAATCGCTCTTGGCGACGCGCATGCGCACCTATGACATGCTGCAGATTGCGCCGGTGTATGCGAGCCGCCATGCCGACTTCTTCTCCCTGGAGATGTGGGGCGGCGCGACTTTCGATACGGCCATGCGGTTCTTGAAGGAAGACCCCTGGCAGCGTCTCGCCGACTTGCGTGCCGCCATACCGAACGTCCTGATGCAGATGCTGGTGCGGGCCAACAACGCCGTCGGCTATGCGAACTATCCCGACAACGTTGTCGAACTCTTCATCCGCGAGTCGGCACGGGCCGGGATCGATGTCTTTCGCATCTTCGACGCGCTCAACTGGCTTCCCAACATGAAGCTGGCCATCGAGACGGTTTGCAAAGAAGGCAAGGTCTGCGAGCCGGCAATCTGTTACACCGGCGATATCCTCGACAAGAAGCGCGACAAATATAGCCTCAAGTACTATGTCGACCTCGCCAAGCAACTGGAAAAGCTTGGCGCGACAATGCTCGGTATCAAGGACATGGCCGGTCTTTGCAAGCCGTACGCTGCTCAGAAGTTGGTCCGCGCGGTCAAGCAAGAGATCGGCATTCCCATTCACTTTCACACCCACGATTCCGCGGGCGGGCAGATCGCGTCGCTTCTGATGGCGGCACAAGAAGGCGTGGACATCGTCGATGCCGCCATGGGGCCGCTCTCGGGCGTGACGAGCCAGGCGAATCTGAACACGCTAGTCGAGTGCCTGCGCTTCACGGAGCGCGACACCGGCATGGATTTCGACGCCCTGCTGGAAACCGCGCAGTACTGGGAAGGCGTCCGGCGCTACTATCTGCCGTTCGAATCGGGCCAGTTCGCCTCGAGCGCCGAGGTTTACCGTCACGAGATGCCGGGCGGGCAATACACGAATCTGTATCAGCAGGCGCAAGCGCTCGGCATCGAATCGCGCTGGGCCGACTGTTGCCGCATGTACGCGGAAGTCAATCGACTCTTCGGCGACATCATCAAGGTGACGCCGACGTCGAAGGTCGTCGGCGACATGGCGCTGTTCATGGTCGCGAATAACCTGACGCCGGACGATATCACGAATAGCACGCGTGAGCTGGCGTTTCCCGAATCGGTCGTCGAGTTTTTCGAGGGCAAGCTCGGGCAGCCGGTAGGCGGCTTTCCGGACGCGTTGCAGAATCGCGTGCTCAAGGGGCGCAAGGCGTTAACGACCAGGCCCGGCGCGAAGCTGCCGGCGGCCGACATCGACGATGCCCGGCGCCGTGTTGAGACGCTGGCGAAACGTCCGGCAAGCGAGCGCGATGCCGTCACGCATGTGCTCTATCCGCGCGTGCACGAAGAATTCCTGGCGCACGAGGCGAAGTGTTCGGATGTCAGCGTGCTGCCGACGCCGGTGTTTTTCTACGGCATGGAAAAAGGGGACGAAATCAGCGTTGACATCGAGCCAGGCAAGACGCTGTTCATCAAGTTCCTTACGGTGGGCGATCCGCATCTGGATGGCCGGCGCATGGTGTTCTTCGAACTGAACGGCCAGCCGCGCGAGGTATCGGTCGTCGATCAATCATTGGCCGCTGACGTGCACACACATCCGAAGGCGGAGCCGGGCAATCCGAATCAGATCGGCGCGCCGATGCCCGGCCTGGTCGTCCGCGTCAACGTCGTCGCCGGCGAAATGGTGTCGGCTGGCCAAAAGCTGGTCACGCTCGAAGCTATGAAGATGGAGACGACGGTTTATGCGGAGCGAGCCGGCAAGATCGCCGAGGTCTTGGTGCGCCCGCAGGCGCAGGTTGAGTCGGGAGATTTGTTATTGCGTTTGGAGTGACGACTCGGTTTACTGCGGGGGCGTCCGCAACTCCGTCAAGTGTGGCCGCTGTTTTGTCATTTTGCAAGCGTGCAACGCTTTTTTGGGTTGTAACCGCTTATACCGACAGCGACTCGGTGGATTCGTTGCACCGCCACACTCACACACCCCCTTGCGAAATGCAACGAATCCTGGACCAATGCTGAGTCCCCGTGATTTCGTCTAATTCACCTAATGCACCCCCCTCCAAATTG
>VGZI01000057.1 GCA_016872605.1 Planctomycetota bacterium | reverse complement strand
CAACCAGGCCCAGCCCAAGAGCCGAGAGCGGCAGCAGGCCATAACTCAGGACGATCGCCCAAATCGCGGCCCACGGATTTCGCAGTTCGTCAGCCAGCGACTGCGTCGGCATCGTCCACGCCACCATCAACAGCGAGATGGCAATGGTCCGGCGCGGCTCCCACATGTCTGTCACCGGATGCATGGCGTCAGGCCAGGTGAGCGACACGCCGACACCCAGCATCAACGCCAGGAGAAACCAGTGATCTGCAATAATCGACCGCATGGAACGGAGATCCAATCCTTTCAAGTCCACGTTACCGTATGAAAACAGCGGCCAAATCGCCCGTCGACGAGTCAGGCTGCCCTGGGATGGGTCAATCAGCCCCACCCACGGATGTAAAATCGGGCCATGTTTGATACGCTGAACGTAAGCTCAAGGCATGCCCATTGCATGCGGATCGGTACATGATGCAATGGGACCTGTCGATCGCTATTGCAGCGGCAACGAAGGAAGGCCAGCTATGTCCGGTATAGGCCGCAGCCTAGCGAATGGCCGTTTTGGCCTGAAAAACTCGAAGTCGTCCTGCGAGGAGTCACCACCATGCAATTTAAGCTTCCTGAACTTGGCGAAGGCGTTTACGAAGCGGAAGTCGTGCGCTGGCTGGTGCAGCCCGGCGACGTCGTCCGACCGGGGCAGACACTTCTGGAAGTGCTCACGGACAAGGCGACAATGGAAGTGCCGGCCCCGTTCGCCGGGGTCATTCAGAGACTTCTCGTCGAGCCCGAACAGAAGCTATCGATCGGTCAGGAAATCCTCGAATACGGCAGCAAAGAAAAAGAACCCGCCGGCGCCGAGAAAAAAAAGACCAACGGCAAGGACTCCGAGCGACCTGCAACGGAAAAAGAGGATGCCGAGGGCAGGTCGCCCGATCGGCCCGCCCTCGCACAGACCACTGCGCCTGGTCCCGATTCCAGGTCGAAACCGCCGGCCAAGCAGACCGTCTCGGGCAACGGTCGTGCCTCCACCGTCAAAGCCGCGCCGTCGGTGCGCCTCATGGCTCGCAAGCTCGGCATCGACCTGGCGACGATCCACGGCTCCGGGCCCGGCGGCCGTATTCTTGTTGACGATCTCGTCTCTCATGCGCCACCCGTCGGCAAACCTCAATCGCAGGCGCCCGTCGCGGATTACGGCAGGCCGGGGACCGTCGTCAAGTTCGCCGGCGTGCGCCGCAAGGTCGCCGAGCACATGGTGGAATCGAAGAAAACGATTCCGCACTACGCTTATGTCGACGAATGCGATGTCACCGATCTCGTCAAACTTCGTGAGTCCCTCAAAGAGACGTCCGCTGCCAACGGGATCAAACTCACGTATCTCGCGTTTTTCGTCCGCGCCGCAATGTTGGCCCTAAAGGATGTGCCGATCGTCAACGCGACGCTGAAAGAGGAAGCGGGCGAGATCGTGCTGCATTCCGCCTATCACATCGGCATCGCCGTCGCCACGCCGAGCGGCTTGATCGTGCCAGTGATTCGCGACGCCGACAAGAAGAGTCTCGTGGACCTCGCCAAGGAGATCGAACGCCTGAGCAACGATGCACGCCAGAGCAAGATCCGCCTCGACGATTTGCGCGGCGCTACCTTCTCGATCACATCGATCGGCAACATCGGCGGCCTCTTCGCCACCCCGATCATTCCGCCCGGCCAGGCAGCGATCCTTGGCGTCGGCAAGATCGTCAAACGCCCGGTCTACGACGAGCATGGCCAGATCAAGCCCGCCGACATGGTGTATCTCTCGTTCAGCTTCGACCATCGCATCCTCGACGGCGCTGTCGGCGCCGCCTTCGGCAACGCGGTCATCCGCCATCTGCAGAATCCCGCCGCGAGGCTGCTCTGACCCGTGGCGGTCCGCCACAGGACGTGCCCGAGTTCGTTTCGGCACCACAAATTCCTTGACACTGCGCGACCGATGTGGTGTGATGATGCCGCCTGCAATGCGTAGCCGTGTTACAGAGTTCTTGCGCTGGTAGCGCAACGTCAAGCGTTGTGGGATGGCACTCCAGAACCGTTCCACGGCATTTTCTTGAGCGCTCAAAGTGTTGCTGGATAGCGCCGGAGGGGACAATGACTCCGCAATCCGCCAATGACTACTTTCCACAGGTCCAGAAGTGCTTTGAACACGGGGACCACGAGGGAGCGGTTGTCGTCTATACGGAGGTAATACGGCTGTTCCCCGGCACGCCGTGGGCATTTCTCTACCGCGGCGTCGCCCACGACTCGGTCGGCCGGCCCGAATTGGCCATCGCCGACGGCACACGATCCATTCAGCTCGATCCGAGTTACTTTCTGGCTTACAACAATCGCGGCTGCGTCTATGCCCAACTCGGGGACTTGGGCAGCGCCATCGCCGATTGGTCGGAAGTGCTCCGGCTTAACGCGGACCATCCTTGGGCACGCAAGAACCTGGTCACCGCGCACGTAAGTCGCGGCAATGGCCACCGGGAACGTTCGGAATACGACCAGGCGATTGCCGATTACGCCGTGGCGATCCGCTGGCATGAGGACGCCGACAGCTACTTCCACCGGGGCATCTTCTTCCGGGAGCAGGGCGAGGATGACCGGGCGATTGCCGACTTCAGCGAGTCGATCCGGTTCGATCCGGCGCCGGCGGCCCCCTATTACAACCGCGGACTCTGCCACGCGCGCCGCGGAGGTTTTGACCAGGCCATCGCCGACTTTTCCGAAGCCATCCGCATCGATCCTAACGATGCCGACCATTTCGCGGCCCGGGGCAGCGCCTATTTTGCCAAGGAGGAATACGATCGGGCCATCGCCGATCACGGCCAGGCGATTCGCCTCAACCCGATGGACAGGGGCGCGTGGACCAACCGGGGCAACGTCTACTTCTTCAAGGGCGAGTATGACCAGGCCCTGAGGGACTATGACCGGGCCATTCAGATCGATCCGACGCTGGCCGTGGCGTATGTCAACCGCGGATCGGTACATGATGCAATGGGACCTGTCGATCGCGCCATCGCCGACTACACCGAGGCGATCCGGCTCAACCCTGGATTGTTCGGCGCCTACTGGAGCCGGGGCCGTGCTTTTCGTCAGAAGCAGCAATATCGCCAGGCCATCGCCGACCTCAGCGAAGCGATCCGTCTGGCCCCGAACCACTGCCTGTCATACCAGGCCCGCGCCCTCGCATATCGCGCCCTGGGCGACGAGGAGAATGCTGTCCGCGATGAACGCCGAGCCGAAAAGCGAATACAGTAGAAAGGTGCAGCGCGGAAGCATCGTTGCCGATCCAAGGAGTAACAACATGACACGTCTGACGTTGGGTTTAGTGGTCTTGTGTATGTCCGCCCCGGTTGCCGCGGGCCAGGCGCCGATCGCGGAATTGAAGGTGATGCCGGAGAAGTCGGTCTTCAAAAACTCGGTATGGCACAAGCCGATCGTCATAAAGTCGCACGCTGACGCGGCCAAGCATTTTGACAAGGACGCCCAGGAAACGATTGCCAAGAGCGTCGATTTCAAGAAGCAGATCGTACTCGTCTTCGCCTGGCAAGGTTCCGGCGGCGACAAACTCGTGTACAAGATTCTGGAATCGTTTCCCGAGCAGATTCCCTTCTCCTTGAAGCCCGGCGTTACCGACGACATCCGCTCGCACAGCCGCGTGTTCGCCCTGCGCTCGAACGTGCGCTGGAGCGTGAACGCGCCGAAGTAGAAGGATGCGCCAGGAAGAAAAAAAGGGGACGCGGACCGTTTTGAAGTCCCGCGGCGGACGTATCGGCTCACGCATGCCTGCTACGATCGATCAATAAAAACGGTCCGCGTCCCCTTTTCTTTCCCCATCTGGCCGCCCTGGGCCACGACGACTTACTTCCCATGCAGCCCGCGAATCTCGATGGCTTTGATCGCGGGGCCGACGGGGTTGGCGAGGAGCTTGATTTCGAGCTCGGCTGCCTTGAGCTCGACGATGTGGCGGAACTGCCACGGTTTCGCTGCGCCGCCGGCCTGGGTGAAGACGTCGACTTTCTCCGCCTCGGTTTTGCCGTTGATCTCGATGTCGAATAGGCGTTTTCCTTTGCCGGCGAAGTCTGAGTTGGTTTCGGCAAAGTGGAGCACGATCTCGTAGCGGCCCGGTTCGAGCTTGAACTCATAGCCGAGGCCGGTGCCGGCCCAGCGTTCGGATTTGTAGATGTCCTTGGCCGGGTCGCCGGTGTGCCAGATGCGCGTGCCGCCGTACTTGAGCGTTGAATGCCCGCCGCCGAGGTCCGATTCCCACGGCACGCCGTCCTCGCCCATGATTTCCGGTCCGCCGCAATTGATCCGCTTGAGGTAGCGCAAGAGCGTGCCGATGGCGACGTTGCCTGGTTCGCCGAGCAGCCCGGCCGAACTGCGCGGCCGAATCACGTAGCGATAGTCGCTGCCGGGCTTCGTGTCCTTGTCGAGGAAGGACGTCTTCTTCGGGTCCTTCACTTCGCCGATCTTCGCGAGCGGCCCGTCCTTGCCTTCGCCGCGATAAACCTCCATGGCAGTGACGATCGGCTCCAGCTCGCCCGACCAGACGACCAAAATTGACTTGGTGCTCGGCGCAGCTTCAAGCTTGAGCGTGTTGGCCGGCGGTTGATGATCGGGCACATCGACGCGCAGGTAGCGTGCTTCGCCCTCTCGGCCCACCACATCGATTGCTTGCACGGCGTACCACGCGGCGGTCTTGGGCGGCGGCCCGTTGTCAGCAAACGCCAGCGCGTCGCCGGGGAGTTTTCCTAGAAGCGCCTTTGTTTCCAGGGGGAACTTGTCCATCGCGCCGCGGTAAACCCGATAGCCGACGACTTTGCGATCATCGGTCGCCGGCTTCCAGGCGAGCGCTACACGGTAGCTCTTGATCGTCGTTGCGACAATCTCCGGCACGGCGGTTGGCGGCGTTAGGTCGGGGATGGCGAGCAATTCTCCCTTGGCCGGCTCACGTACCGGCTTGCCCGCGACCTCTTGTATCTCGACGTAATATTCGAACGGTGTTTTGGTCACGGACGCCGGAAGGAACGCCTTGAACCGATTGCGAGCCGTCGCTTCGAGCGGCAGGCTCGCGAACTTCGCCTCTCCCTTGGGTCGCCAGAATAAGGTGGCCACCGGTTTGCTGTCGTTCTTTTCGGGTAGGTAGCGAATCTCGCCGAGCATGGTTTCCTGGCCTCCCAGGAATTCCGTCGACGCCGGCATGAGCACGCGCATGCCGGCAAGCGACGCGGGAAGCTGCTGCTCGATGCTCTTGGACCGCTGAGCGATCAGTTGCTTCATGCGATTGATCTGGCCCGGCAATCCAGCGCCGGCGCCTTTATCCACGGACGCCAATGCAGGCTGAAGCACTGCCTGAAGGCCGTCGAGCCGCTTGGAAATCTTCTCTAGATTCAGCTCCTGGTGAATCTCCGCCATGCGAATCATGTAGCGTTTGCGTCCCTCCGGCGACTCGACGACGGCGCGGGCCACGAACCCCTGGAAGCCCGGCAGGATCGGCCCGCCGGGATGCCCGAACATCTGGTCCATGCCAGAGGGGAGGAACACGAGCTTGTCATGCTTCTTGTCGTGGTAGATGCGATAGTTGTTGCGGTTCATCGGGTAGCCGTCCCAGTCCCAGGTGAACGACTCGAGGGCGAGATAACTGATGAAGCGGTCCATGTCGATGGCCTTCTCAAGTTTCTGCCAACGCAGCGCCGGGTTCGGCTCTCGAACGGCCGCGACCAGCGCCTTCAGATCCGATCGATCCTTCACGTCATTGCGACTGGACACAAGCTGTAACGGCTGATCGACATCGCGCAAAAAGCCGCCGTCATAAAAGTTTCCGTCGGATTCCTTGAAATGGTGCCTGAGGAAGTACTTGTCGTAGCCTTCCTTGAGATAATACAGCCCTCGCTTTCGCCCATTGATCGTGACAAGCGCATGGCTGATGCGTGAAGCCGGCACGCCGGCATCGCGAAACAACTCGCCGCAAATCAATTCGGCGACGTAGCTCGGATCTTGTACGGAGTTGGCGAGATGAAACTTGTCGAGGCCGAAGAAGAGATCGTCTTCGCCGAAGCGGTTCATGTTGATGGTCAAGCCCGGCTTGTCGTCGATGCCGCGAAAGCTGCCGGCGGCGCCTTTGATATGAATGCCGACATTGCGAAAGACGCGGTTGCCGACCTTCAGCGTCGCCTTGGCATAGCGGCGCGGGTCGCGACGCAACGACTCCAGGTCGGCCTTGTCGAGTTCGATGGCGATGTCGAGCACCCTTGGCGCCTTGAACAACGCCTCGCGCTCGGCAAGCGTTTTCTTCGTCTGGGCCAACGCCGGCAGGCCAAGGAAACTAGTCGCAAGAAGCGCCGAAGCAACAATGCGTGTGAGCATGGACATTTCCATCGGTCATACCTGAGCAAGGAAAAGACGCCGTCTTGTCATCCGAAAAAATCGCGGTAAAATTGCGGTGCAGCGGCGGGGTAGCTCAGTTGGTCAGAGCAGGGTCTTCATAAGGCCAAGGTCGCCGGTTCAAATCCGGCCCCCGCTATTTTCCACTTTCAGAGCACGCCGCGCAAGCTAGTACTGCCTCACGACGACTCCTGCGTGCGCTTCGTTTTCGGGTCATTGTTCCGCCAGCTTCAGATAATACTGCCGAACCGCCTCTTCATAACCAGGCAGCGATTGAGCGCCGGGCTCGTCCAGCACACGGCCGCGGATGGCGCGTTCGCGTGGCAGGCTCGGCTGGAAGCTCGCGTTGACTCCCTGGAAGACGCGCATCGCGCCGCGCAGCTTGTCGAGTGTCTGCATTTGCTGACGGAACAAATCGGGGTCGGGCGCTTCCTTGAGGCTGGCTAGATTCGATTCAAGCCGGCTCGCCAATTCGTCGAGATGCTCGGTCGGAAGGTAGAGATTTCGCAACTCCTTCTTGATCGACTTGAGCCGTTCGATGATCTGCTCTTGCTTGCTGGTCAAGTCGCGCAACAGGGCCGCCGTCTTGGCGTCGATCTTGTCGCCCTGGCGCTCGACGACGTATTGCTTCTTCTGCGGCATCTCCATGCGTTTGGTGTAATCGTCCTTCCATTTGCCGGCGTCGTGCAGGCTGAAGTGGGTATCGTCGGATTCGACGCGTTTGCCTCCGACGCCGGTGGCGCCATCTTTTTGAGGATCGTCGCTCTTTTTCATCTTGAGCGTGCCCTTCTGATCGGCGACTTCCTCCTTGCCGTCGAGGGCTTTGTCGCGGCCTCGGCGATCGACGCCTTCATCGTCGGCGACCTGACCATAGGCGCGAGCCCCTTGGCGACCGGTGCGCGATAGGCCGCCGCTCTCGGTCGTGGGCGGCTTCTTGTTGCCCGTCGCGGTGACAGCCCCGGTTGAGTTGAGCGCTCCGCCGACTTTGCCGATCTCGCCGGGATCGTTGTTGTTCTGATTGGTGCTCAACTTGATCGATTGATAGTTCTTGTGCAGCTCTTCGGTTTCGTCGAGCAACTTGCCGACCAAATCGTCGAACTTCTCCTGAACGAAAGGTTTGACGGCGTTCTCCTTGTCGGCCTTGTACATCTTGAGGATCGGCGTCTTCTCCGCGACGGTGCCGAGCTTGAGCGTGTACGGATCCTGCCGCACGCCGGAGTCTTCCTTGAGTTCGATCTTTTTGGGATCGACCTCCAACAGCGGCTGACTCTTGAGATCAGGCTCCTCGAACGGATTCTTGTCGGTGCGCTTTTTGGCCCCGGCGACATCGCGAATCCGCATCAGATCTTCGAGCTTGAGCTTGTCCGGGAAATCCTTGAGGAACGACTCGGTCGATCCTGGCGTGAGTCTGTCGATCTCCTTCTGGGCTTCGAGATCGGATTTCAGCTTTTCCTTGAGGGCGGCGAGCGCTTTCTGAGCGACGTCCAGCTGAGCTTGATGGAGGTTGGCGTGCAACGCGGTCAACTGATCGGCTGCTTGTGTTTGAGTCTGGACGACATCGTTCCAGCGCCCCGCCTTCACGGCGTCGATGGCCTGGGCCAACGGCGTCTGTAAGGCGTCGTCCGCGAGCGTCTTCGCGCCATCGCCGAACGCTTTGCCGAGCGTCGGCTCCTGGTTCGCCAATCGATTCGCCAGACCAGTGAACGCGGGCCGGATGAGGTTGACTAGGTCGAGCACTTTGGATTGGCGGCGATGCATCGATGCCGTCAACCGGTCCCTCACGGGACTCGGCTCGCCAATGGTTGCGTGCTTCTTTGATTGATCGCGCATCTTGGTCTGACGCTCGGCAAGCATCTTCGTGAACGGGATCATGTTGTTCAACTCCCAGTCGGAGCGGAACGCGGCGTACTGTTCGAGCATCTCCTCCAGGCTGCGGATGATGCGCTCCTGCGTCACCCGGGCGTCGGCGAGCGCGGCACGCTTGGTCGCCGGAGTATCTCGGCTCGGCACGGCGTCGTAAATCCGTTTCAGTCGAACGATCTCGCTCTCGGCCAGCATCGCCAGGCCGATGCGCATACTTCCCATCTGGGGCAACATCGCTTTGACCGCGGCGTCGGCGTTCGAGTGGATCTTCACTTGCTCGTTGGCCAAGGCGAGGACGGCTCCGTGCAGCGCATCGGTGTTTTTCGGGTCGTCCCAGCGAATGTCGCCGACGCCGTCCAGCTTGCGCAGCCAGACCGTCGTCGTTCCCAGCGATTCCTGCTCGGCCAGGAGCAGCTTTCGCAGGTCCCTCTCGGTCTGCACAATCTGCTCGTATTGCACTTGCAGCGCCACGCCGTCGCCGCCGATGGCAATCTCGTAAATGTTGCCAGTCGTCCATACATCCTTGCGAGACGGCTCGGTGTCGGTGGCTCGCAAGACCAGTTGAATCTTGTCCCCCTCGGCGACACGCATGTTGGCGATCGGCAGGACGTAGTCTTTCTTCTGAAAGGTCTTTTTCTTATCCGCCTGCCATGCCTCGATCGGAATCCAGCCGTTGGCATTACTGCCGGCAGGCCGATAGAAGAGGCCGACTTGTTCAAGGCCATAGTCGTCGGTTGCGCCCATGTGCAACGTAAGCACGCTGTCAATCTTCAGCTCGCTGGGACGCTCAATGCCGGCCAGTTCCAGCTTCGGCTCGGCGTCGGCAAGCACGCGGATCGCATAGGTCCCGCTCGGCGCCTTACCTTGTTCGCCCTGCACCGTCTCCAGGCGATAACCGGTCGCCTGATCGAACGTTATATCGCCTGAGAACTCGGTCTCAGTGACTTGCGTCAAGGCACGTGCTGAACTTTGCTTGTTGGCGCCGAGGTCCGGCGTCAAGAATGCGGCGTCTACCGGCTGGTCGAAAATGAACGTGACCTGGGCTCGTGTGCCACGCAGCGCTTCCAGGTCGCCGCCGCGCTGCTCGATGACTTGTTCCGCTTGGCCGGTGTAGGCCGGAAATTGGTAGGCGATGCGAACGCGCGCCAGGCTTGCCTTGCGCGGCACCATGATGCGGTAGTATCGGCTGGTAAAATCGTTGCCTCGCACCGCGTATTGCATGGTCTGATGCACGTCGCGAATGGTGAACGTCACGGGCCCATCGGAATCGACAGGGATCGTCTCGCTCGAGCGCTTGCCGTCGACATTCTTCAAGAGGACAAGCGTCTGAGGCCGTTCACCTTCGATCGTGATCTGAATGGTGGCCTGGCCCAGCGCCTCGATGTCGCCCGGCTCGACGACGAGCCGCGTGCGATAGAGCGGGTCGATTGCTGCGAAGGGCAGAAAGATGCGGGCGGCAGCGTTCGAAAAATGGGCCGGGCTGACGATCAGAAAGATCAAGCCGAACAGCAACAGCGCCCCAGCGGCGCCGAGCCAAAGCAACACCGGACGCACCGGCGCCGGCTGCTCCAACTCGATTTCTTGCAAGCGCTGGCAGTTTTCTTCGACGACAGCGTCACTCAACGCTGGATCGGCATCGGCATCACGCGCCAGCTGAAGGGCGTTGATGAGTCGATTCTGTACACCGCCCGGGGTGCTTTGCTCAATAGCGATGGCGACTTGATCTTCCGTGAGTTGCACCGTCTGCCAGCGCCGCCAGAGGTGCGACACCGCCCAGCCGACGCCAACCAAAAGCCCCAGACTCGCCAGGAACCGACCGATGAGCGACAGATGGACCTGGCCGTCAAGCAACAGCACCATCCACAAATACGCCAGCGGGACGGCGACTGCGATTCCGATTGCCTCGAGCAGGATAAATAGCTTCCAACGGCGAATGTTGGAGTGGACCAACGAGCGGAACTGCTCAAGCGCGGCGGGACTCGGTCTAGCGGCGGGAGCCGACGATTCCACGACGGTTGCCATGAATATTCCGTTTCGTGCGGGACGTTCGGCCGCTCGCCTTCGGCGAGCGCGGACTCGGCGGGCATGCTCATTACTTTATCCGATCCGCGCCGCGCCTGCGAGGCGTTTTTCTATCCGTGGCGTTGACAAAAGCAGACACGACGGTATAATGTACAAAATTACATTATCACGCCCGAGGAGTGATCTAGCATGGAAACGATCGAGTTGACCCTGCCCTCGCAGGCCACATCGCCTGCAACCCCGAGGTGCCCCGCCTGTGGCGCGGCACTCATGCCGTTGCGCGGCGATTATCGCTGCGTGCGCTGCTTACTTTTGGTGTGCGCATCCTGCGAACCCGATGTTCTCGACGATGTCGAAGTGATCGAATGAGGTCTGATTTCCGCTTGCGGCTTTGTGCTCGCCCGGCGCCATCCGAGCTCGAGTCCATACGCGATGCGAGCGCAAAGCCGCAAGCGGCGAAGCGTTCATAGAATGAGGTTGCATCTCATGTCTTTTCCAAGGAGCAACCCATGCTGCAACGCGCATCGTGCCTCGTCCTTCTGCTCGCCCTGTTCGCCGGCCTCGTCCACGCACAGGACACTGCTAAGACCGAAAAGAAACCACGTACTCCACAACTCGCCCATATTCGCCTATCCGGCTCGCTCGATGAAGCCCCTGTCGCGGCCGATCCGCTCTTCGGCACCAGCGGCGAGAACTTCAAGTCCAAGCTCGATCGCATTCGCAAGGCGATGGGCGATCAGAACATTGACGGCATTTTCCTCCACATCGACGGCCTGTCGATCGGCTACGCCAAGATGGAGGAGCTTCGCCGCGCCATTGCCGAGTATCGCGCGTCGGGCAAAAAGGTGTTCGCCTATTTGGAGTCGGGTGACGCCAAGGACTACCTGGTGGCAAGCGCGGCTGATCGCGTCTGCATGCCCGCCCCCGGTTGGCTTATGCTCGTCGGTACGCGCACCGAGATCATGTTCTACAAGGGACTCTTCGAGAAGCTCGGCATTCGTGCCGACTTCCTGCAGATGGGCATCTTCAAGTTCGCTGCCGAACCTTTCATCCGCGACAGCATGAGCAAAGAAGCGCGAGCCCAATACAACCTCGTGCTCGGCGACTTCTTCACCAACAGCTACATCGGCTCGATCCTGCGTTCGCGCAAGGGCAAGAAGAAGCTCGACTCCGCCGACGCCGTTCGCAATCTCATTGACGAAGGACCGTTCACCGCGCGAAAAGCCCTTGATCTCGGCTTGATCGACGACATGCAATACCTGGACGATTTCCAGGAGTCGATACGCCAATCGCTCGGCTTTAAAGAACTCATGCTCGTCAAGAACTACGGCAGCGAGAAGAAGGCGCAGCTTGACCTCTCGAATCCGTTTGAGCTGCTCAAGATCCTCAGCCCGCCGAAATCGTCGCTGGGAACCAAGAAGGATCGCATTGCCCTCATCTATGCCGTCGGCCCGATCGTCACCGGCAAAGGGGGATCGTCGCTGTTCGGGGGAAACATGGTCGGCTCGACGACGCTCGTCGACGCCATCCGCGAAGCCGACAAGGACCCGAAGGTGCGCGCCATCGTGCTGCGCGTCGATAGCCCCGGCGGGTCGGCACTGGCGAGCGATCTGATCTGGAACGAACTCAAGCGCTGCAAGAAGCCTGTTGTCGCCAGCATGTCCGACGTGGCGGCCAGCGGCGGGTACTACATAAGCATGGGCGCCAAGAAAGTCTGGGCGCAGCCTGGCACGCTTACCGGCTCCATCGGCGTCGTCGGCGGCAAGCTCGCCCTCGGCGGACTGTATCAGAAAGTTGGACTCACCACCGACACCATCACGAATGGCAAGAACGCCGGCATTCTCAATACCACGCATCCTTTCTCGCCATCCGAAAAGAAAGCCATGGAAGCACTCATGCAAGAGGTCTACGATCAGTTCCTCGACAAGGTGCTGGAGAATCGCGCCGCCGTCGGCAAAAAGTTTACGCGCAAGCAACTCATCGATCTTGCCGAGGGCCGCATCTGGACCGGCAGCCAGGCGTTGGAGCGCGGCCTGATCGACGCGCTGGGCGGGCTCGACGACGCCATCGCTGACGCCAAGGTCATGGGCGGTCTCGCCAAGGATGCCGACGTCGATTACCTCATCCTGCCCAAAGCCCGCAGCATGCTCGACACGCTCATGGAGGGCGGCCCGCCGTTCTCGTCGCTGTCGAGCAGGCAGCTTTCGGTGCTCGCGAACATCCCCGAGATCGCCGACCATGCACTCATGCTTGACGCGATGTTGCAAATGCGCACCGAGCCGGTGTGGGTGATGCTGCCGCACGGTATTCGCATGCGCTGACGTATCGTTCCTAAATCAGAGCCTGACGCGTTAGCGAAGGAGGGGATTTGGCCTTCGCAAACGCTTCAGGCTCTGACAACGTCTCTTCACCTTGACACAAATTCGGCGATGGCGTCTAATTGCGGAGGTCGAACACTCCATGGATGGAGGGCTTCCCATGGACGCCTCTCGCAACGGACTGCGGCTCATTTTTTCCATCAGTATTTTCTTCGGTCTGGCCCAATTCGCGTCGGCGCAAACGGTTTGCCGTGTCCATTCTTTGGCCGAGGTCGGCGACGATCCATCGCTCGGAGCATGGATCGCGAGCACGATTCCGCAGATGATCGAGCCGGCGTCGTGGAAAGCCGGAACGCTCAGCTATCACGCTCCGACCCGGGTGCTGATCGTTAATCAGACGCCGGCCGTGCACGCCAAGATCGCTGACTTCATCGACGGCATCAAGAAAGCAAACCAGCCCACGATCGTTCCAGTTCATGCCGAGGTCGCCGCGCCGGCAAAAACGAACTCGGCGACATCACCCAAGCACCTCTTTCACTTCATCATTCGCTACGAAGGCAACGGCACGATTGATCCCAGCGTTTTCAAGAATGCAACGAAAGGCTTGTTTCTGAACACCTATTCCACCGATCCGATGATCCGCATGGAACAGAAGATGATCGACTCCGAGAATTTACGGCAGATGCACAACGAATGGCGCCAGTTCTGGATGAACGAACAGCCGTCGCAGCTCACGCCGTATCGAATTCACGGCGGCGTCGGACCGGCGTCGTCGAGCCTGTATCCGCCCATGCCGCTGGCAGGCGACCGGTGATGGCATCAACAATCAGTTTTCGCACGTGATGACTCGGGCGCTGAACGAAGACAACATTCCCCGGAACGGAGATATCTCATGACTCTCACTCGTTCTTTTCTGGCAATCGCTATGGCGTTTGCTGTCGCTCAAGGAGCATCCGCACAGAGTCCGAGCGCGGACACGGGCTGCGTCTGCAAAGTCTACGCCCTCGGCCGATTCGGCGATGACCCGAGCCTGGGCAAGTGGATCGCCGATACCATTCCGAGCATGATCGCGCCCGGCTCCTGGACCACGAGCGACGGCAAGATGAAGCTCAGCTACTTCGCGCCAGGCAAAGTGATGGTCATCAACCACTCTGCCGACGTGCATCGGCAAGTCGATGAAACTGCTGCAGAACGTGAAGAAGTCGCTGTCCGCCGCCAAGATGATGCCCCGTGAGCCCCAGATCATGCCGGCGCATCACGCCGTCATGGACACGCCGCGGCCGATGCCGATGGCGACGGGATATCCGGTGCCGGCGTCGGTGACGACACCGAAGCATCTGTTTCACTTCGTCATTCGCTATGAAGGGGACGGGATCATCGACAGCAATGTAGTCAAGTTCACGAAAGCGATGAGCCAGGGAGGCGGTGTTTGTGTTGAGAGAACGCCGGTGCCGACCGGTGCAGTTGAATCGACGTCGGGAATAACGCTTCCGTCATCGAATTATTTGAAGCATCCGCCGCAGTACCTGCCGACGACAGCCACGCCGCCACGAACGATGCCGGCCGCCGACGAGCCGACGCCGAGTTCTGCGCCGCCGATGAACACGTGGAGCCTTTCCCCAGGGGCGCCGACCTCGCCGCCGCCGGCGTATGTGCCGGCGCCGCCGCCGCCACCACCAGCGCTGCCGGCGCCAACGACACGGCCGCCGATGATCGTGTTTCCGTGAAACAGTGGGTAGCCGGACGCGCAAACGACGCATGAACGCGCGTCCGTCGCTTGCGCGTTCGGCTAACAGGCCGCCTGACGTGCATTCGTGCGTCGCTTGCACGTCCGGTCATCAGCTAACGATCCAAAGTCGGTTCGGGTTGCCAGAGATAGAGAAATGTCGGAAGCCGGCTGCGTTCCAGGCCCGGCATGCGCATCGGCAACGGGGATTGCGTCGGGAGTGCATTGGACCGATCGGCATACGTCGAGAACGCCGGGTTCGACGCTCGGCCATACATCACCACGCGGGCGTTCGATCGCGCGGCTCGCTGCTTGGCCACTTCGACCGCCTCATCCAGATATCCCAGCGCATCGATGAAGCCACGTTCCAGCGCCTGGCCCGCCGTGAACACTCGGCCGTCGAAGTTGGCTTCGTCCTTCACATCGATCTTGGGCCGAGCTGTCTGAACGGCCTTTTTGAATCGGAAGTGATACTCGTCGGCCATCTGTTGCAGCATTTTTTTGGTCTCGGCCGGGATGGCCTGATTGACGCTGCCCATGTCGATATTGTTGCCCGCCTTGACAGTCTGCGGAATGACGTTGAACTGTGCCATCAGATCGCGCAGGTTGTAGCTGTTCCAAATAACGCCGATGCCGCCCGTAATCGCGGTCGGGTGCGCGACAATCGCGTCTGCCGCGGTGGCCAGATAGTACGCACCGCTGGCGCCGACATCGACGAGACTGACGATGACCGGCCGCCCCGTGTCTTTTCGGTATTTTTCCAGGAGATGGCGCATGACATCGCATGCCGTCACGCCGCCGCCGGGACTGTTGATGCGAACGACGAGAGCACACACATCGGAGTCGTTGCGCGTCGCGTCGAGTTTCTCTTCAAAGATCGCCACCGGATTGTCGCCAACGAAGATCGGCCCATTGAGCGTTTGATTGACGAGAAGTCCGTCGACGTCGACAATCGCCACCTTCGGGCCACCTTTGCATGGTCCCTGTCCGTCGACGGGCATAGCGACCACCGGCGTCTGCTTCGTCCCCGGCGCCAGACCCGCGGTCACGTTGCCTTGCAGCGGCGTCGTCAGCGCGACCTCGCTGCGCGTCGCAACCTGTAGGCCGCGACAGCCGATGCACGTGATCAGCAGAATCGGCAACAACCGATACAACGTGGGCCTCCCGAATAGCTGTCAGGTATCAGCCATCAGCTTTCAGCCAGAAAAGCCGTCAGCCTTCAGCCGAGCCTAACAATCCGCGTTGCTCGCGAAAAACACCGGACGTTCGGCTGATAGCTGACAGGTAGTAACTCTTCTTGGCAGACTGTTCGGAGTATATCGGTTGTCCGGGTTAGCGAAGACGAGCGGATTTAGTGGGTCAACCCTGACTCCGCTTGAAAAAAAGCTCGTCAATTGTGAAGATAGCTAGACCTGGCAAGCATGCCTTTGGATGAAGAGGTCCCGCTTCGTGACTGTTCCGCTTTTGCGCACCGAACATTTGGCCAAAACTTATGACGACGGCGATGTGCACGCGGTTGTCGACATCAACCTGGAAATCCAGCGGGGCGAGTTCGTCGCCATCATGGGGCCCAGCGGCTGCGGCAAGTCGACGCTGTTGAACATCCTTGGCGGCCTGGAAACGCCCACCGATGGCGCCGTCTACTTCGACGGCCAACCGCTCGCCGCCCTGGACGACCTCGATCACTTTCGCTCACACCATCTCGGTTTCGTCTTTCAGTCGTTTCTGCTTCTGCCGACGCTGACGGCCCTGGAAAACGTGCAAGTGCCGATGTTCGAGAGCGATCTCTGGGCAAGCCAACGCGCTCAGAAGGCGACCGAACTCTTGACGACCGTCGGCCTGGCGCATCGGCTCGATCACTTGCCGAGCAAGCTATCCGTCGGTGAGCGACAGCGCGTCGCCATTGCGCGGGCGCTCGCCAATGACCCGAGTCTAGTTCTCGCCGACGAACCGACCGGCAATCTCGATTCGAAGTCCGCTGTGGAAATCCTGGAGTTGTTCAGCACGTTGAACCGCGATCGAAAGATCACGTTGGTGGTCGTGACGCACTGGCAAGGATTGGCCGAGTACTGCACGCGACTCATCCGGCTGAGCGACGGCCGGGTCGTCTCCGATGAGAAGATGCCGGGGAAGTCCGATGATCGCGTGGAAAGCACCCGCCAGGCGTAAGCGGTCTTCGTTTCGCGTTCGTTTGGCGCCGTGCGAACGCCAAATGAATACGGCTACTTGCTCAGCTTGGTCAGGTCCTTGCGAAACGCTCGCACTTCCGACTGAATCACGATCGGCAACTTCGATTTGAGCATGTTCGGAGCATCGAACCACTTCTTCGGCTCCAGAAATACTTGATGCACCTCGACAAAGATAGCCCCTGGCGGTTCGTGCAAGCGTGTCAGGCGGATGTATCCGCCGGCGCCTTCATAGGGATTGACTGGGCCGAGTTCTTCCTTGCCGTCGTCCTTGATCGAGACCGATCGCCAAAGATTGGGAAAATCCGCATCCTTCGTAAAACGCGTGTCGAGTCGGCTGGCGGCGACGATGGAATCCTTGCCGCGGCTGATCATGCCGTGATTGGTCGAATGGATGCGCACGCGGTCAAGCAACGTGCCGACGCCGTGCATGTACGATTCTTCAAGCCCTGGCTCAGCCTTGACCTTGATTTTGCGGCGCAGCAAGTCCGCGTCGCTGATGGACGTGACGCGTGTCGACCCGCTGGCGAACTGCGTTTGCAGCGTCTTGGTCGTGAGCTTGTCTAAATTGCCGTGTGCCACGAACCACACACCGACGGCTCGACCTCGAGCGTCGGTGGCCGATGCGTCGAGTTCGCGGAACTTGAAGATATGCGGCGCAACAATGGCGGCTCGCACGAGGTCTTCGATCTGATAATCGTCGCCGGCGAGTTGCTTGAGCGCCGCCAATTGCCCGGCTTTGTCGAGCCCATCGGGCATGGCAGGCGCCGGCAGCTTGAGCGATTGCGTATCAGTGACCGCAATGCCCTTGGCCAGCAGATCCTTGTAAATCGTGTTCGTTCGGGCGTGAAAATCGTCGCCGCCCAGAGCCGCGGAAAAAAAGCCGACAACACCAAGTATGACCAGCAACGTGCGCATCAGAGCCTCCGGCCAAGTAAATCGTGGTTCCTCCGAAGGTAGGATTATCGAGGGGAGGCGAAGGTATGTCAAGCCGTGTAACCGGTTGCTGTTTGCGTTTAGCGCTCGCCCGGCGCCAGGCGAGCGCTAAACGCAAACAGTGAGTGGCTACACTGGGTCGCCCAAGGGCGTGACTGCGAAGGGATCGTCGACCTTCGCCTTGCGCGTCGGCAACTTCCGCGGCGCCGGGGACGCATGATCGCAGCTGCCGTTGCACGTCTTTTCCGTGGCGAAGATTTCATCCAGCACTTCGACGCTGGGCAAAAGGAGGTACACCTCCTCGCCGTCGATGCGCACGGGGAATGTCTGGATCGAATAGTCGCGATCGCTCATCCCCTTGCCTGTTTCAAGTGAAAACGTTTTCTTGTGTACCGGGCAGGCGACCTTCGGCTTGTCGCCGGCATCGCCGAGCAGGCCGCGCGACAGAACGAACTCGCGCCGGTGCGGGCACATGTTCTGCGTCGCGTACCATTCGCCGCGGCTGGCGAAGTTGAAAACGGCGATCTGCGTCTTGCCGTACTTGATGGTCGCTCCGCCGTCCCTGGGAAAGCTCACCGCCTTGCCGACATGGACCCACTTCTCCGCCGCTTGCGGCTTCGCGCTCGCAGGGAATCCGGTAGTTGCCACGCCGCCCGCGGGTTGACGTAGCGTCAGTTCACTTGGCGCCACAAACGACGCCCCCCACGCCGCCGGCTGCTTCTGATCGCGTTCGCTGACGAATTCGATCGTCGGCTCGGTCTCGTCAGAGTTGACAAACTGCTTAAACAAACGGCGTTTCTCCGGATCATTGACAACCTCGGCCCATTCGCAGTGATAGGTGTCGACGACGTTCTGCATCATGCGCTCAAGCTCGGCACAGATGCCCAGTTTGTCGTGGATGATGACGTCCTTGAGGTACTCGATGCCGCCGTCCATCTTTTCAAGCCAAACGCTGGTGCGCGTCAGGCGGTCGGCGGTTTGCGTGTAGTACATCAGGAAACGGTCGATGTACTTGATGCACGTTTCATCGTCGATGTCGGCGGCCAAAAGGTCGGCGTGTCTCGGCTTGGCGCCGCCGTTGCCACACACGTAGAGGTTCCAACCTTTCTCGGTGGCGATGATGCCGAAGTCTTTGCTCTGGGCCTCGGCACATTCGCGAATACAGCCGGAGACGGCGGCCTTGAGCTTGTGCGGCGCGCGCAGGCCTTTGTAACGATTCTCAACGGCAATCGCAAAGCCGACCGAATCTTGCACGCCGTACCGGCACCACGTGGAGCCGACGCAGCTTTTGACCGTGCGAATCGCCTTGGCGTAGGCGTGGCCGCTCTCGAACCCGGCTTTGACGAGTTCTTCCCAGATGTCGGGGAGTTGATGGACTTGAGCACCGAATAGATCGACGCGCTGCCCGCCGGTAATCTTGGCGTAGAGGTTGTACTTTTTGGCGACCTGGCCGAGCACGATGAGTTTGTCGGGAGTGATTTCGCCGCCGGGAACGCGGGGCACCACCGAGTACGAACCGCCACGCTGGATGTTGGCCAGGAAGCGGTCGTTGGTGTCTTGAATCGTCGTTTGCTCGACGACGCTCTCGTTCCACATGCTGGCGAGAATCGAGGCGACGGCCGGCTTGCAGATTTCACAGCCATTGCCTCGGCCGTGCGAACCGAGGACCTCGTCAAATGTCGTAAGGCGTTTGATCTTGATGATTTCGAAGAGTTCCTGGCGTGTGACTGCGAAGTGCTCGCAGAGATTGTTGCTGACTTTCTTGCCTGCCGCCTTGATCTGAGCCTTGAAGAGATCGGTGACCAGAGGAAGGCAGCCGCCGCAACCGGTGCCGGCCTTGGTGCACGCTTTGACTTCGTCCACGGAGCAGAGATTCTTGGTGCGAATGGCGTCACAAATCTGGCTCTTGCTGACATTGTTGCAGGAGCAGACTTGGGCGTCATTCGGGATGGTGGTCAGCACGTTGCCGGCGCTGCGCGGTTCGCCGCCCTTGCCGAGAAGGAGGTCGCTCGGCGGCATGGCCAGGTTTTCGCTGCTTTTGGCAAGCATCGACAGCGTTCCGTAATCGCTGGCGTCGCCGACGAGGATGCCGCCCAACAGCCGCGTGCCTTCGTGGTTGAAAAGCAGCTTCTTGTAACTTCCCTTGAAGGGGTCCTCATAGGTGATTGCTTTCACGGTTTTTTCGTCGGCGAACGCATTCCCGAAGCTCGCGACATCGACACCCATCAGCTTGAGCTTGGTGGACATGTCGGCGCCGGTGAACGCGCGAGAAGGGGAGAGGGGGAGAGCGGGAGATGGGGAGATGCCTCGCTCCCTCTCCCTCTCTCCCGTTCTCCCCTTCTCCCCCTCTTGACGTGCCAGATTGTAGGCGACAATCTCCGCCATCTCGTAGCCCGGCGCGACCAGGCCATAGATCATTCCGCCGTAGAGGGCGACTTCACCGATCGCGTAGATATCGGGATCGCTCGTACGCAGATGATCGTCGACGACCACGCCGCCGCGTTGTCCGACAGCCAGTCCGCAGGTACGGGCCAACTCGTCGCGTGGCTTGATGCCGGCGGAGACGACGATCATCTGGATGTCGAGTTGGGGGCCGTCGGCGAACGTCATGCCTTCGACCTTGCCGTTGCCTACGATCTCTTTCGTGTTCTTGTTGAGATGCACCTGAACGCCCAGCGCATTGATCTTGCTGACGAGAACCTTTGAACCGGCGTCGTCGATCTGCCGCGGCATCAGGCGTGACGCGAACTCAACGACGTGCGTTTCCAGGCCGAGGTCGTAGGTCGCCTTGGCGGCTTCAAGACCGAGCAGGCCTCCGCCAATGACCGCCGCGACCGTCGCCTTGCGCGCATAAGCAATGATGGCATTCAGGTCTTCGATGGTTCGGTAAACGAACACCCCCTGCTTGTCGATTCCCGGCACACTCGGAACAAACGGAGTCGATCCGGTGGCAAGCACGACGGCGTCGTACGCGATCGCGCGCCCCTGCGCCGAACGAACGATCTTCGCGGAACGATCAATCTCCGTGGCGCGATCGCCGACGTGCAGCGTGATGCCCTTCTGGGCGTACCAGTCGGGGTTCGTCAGCGCCAATTTGTCGGCTCGGCGATGTTCGAAGTACTTCGTCAGATTGACGCGGTCGTAGGCCGGGCGCGGTTCTTCACAGAAGGTGATGATCTGCCAAATGTGCTCGGCATCGAGTTCGAAGAGGCGTTCACAGAAGCGATGTCCGACCATCCCATTGCCGATGACCACGACCGTCTTGCGTGCGTTGCTCATGAAAGGTGCGAACCCATTACCCAAGAATGGAACCCCATCCACGCAACTTCAATGCCGGGGGCAACCAGGCGGTGAGCGAGGAGTCGTAACATATTGCTAATTCATGAGATAGCACACGACTATTCACACGCTCCGGACGAGGCCTCGCCTTGGCGACGCACGTCTGGCACGCACGCGCTGCACAGATGTTCGGCAGCTTTGAAGTAAGTCGTTTCGCCTCCTGCATGGCATGTTGGGCAAGTCAAAGGTCACACGACCGTTCAATTCCGCTCTTTTGCTTTCCCATGGTTGGCCGGTTGGCCGATATATGACGAGGAGGCAGCTCAGCGGAAAAGCCCCAGGCGAAACCGCAAGCGACAAGCGGAGAAGTGCGCTCATGAAGAGGCGCGGGTACATTCTGTTGTGCAGCATGCTCATCGTTGGCAACGCTCACGGTCAGCAGACTGCCGAACGGCTCGTCGAGGAACGCCCCATCGACCTGCCGACGGCGCTGCGGCTCGCCCACGTCGACAATCCGGAAATCCGCCTGGCTCGCCAACGGGTGCAGGAAGCGATGGCGTATCGGCAACTGGCAGCGGCGCAGTTCCTGCCAACGCTTAATGTCGGCGCCAATATCAACCACCACATCGGACCGTTGCAACAATCCAACGGCGAGGTACTCAAAGTCAACCGCGATTCGCTTTACCTGGGCATGGGCGCCGGCGCCGTCAGCGCAGGGACCGTCAGCATTCCCGGCGTTGTCTGGAGCGCCAACATCTCTGATGTTTGGTACAACGCCCTCATCCGAAAGCAGATTGTCATGCAGCGGCAGTTCGAGAGCGAAGCGGTCCGCAACGACATGCTCCTGCGTGTCGCGTCGGCCTACCTTGAATTGCTCCGGTCAGCGGGACGCAATGCGGTGGCCATGCAGATTCGCGACGCCGCGGCCGAAGTGGCCAAGGTGACGGCGGCGCACGCCAAGGCAGGCGAAGGGCGGCAAGCCGACGCAGATCGCGCCGCCACCGAATACGAACAACGCAAGGCGGACTTTACCCAAACCGAGGCCGACGTCGCCATCGCTTCGGCGCGGCTGGGGCAACTCCTCCGTATCAGCCCGGCCATTCGTTTGATTCCGATGGAACGGCAGGTCATCCCCGCGTCGATCGTCCCGGAACCGATCCCGCTCTCCGAACTGCTCGCCATCGCCATCACGCAACGGCCCGAATTGCAGGAACGTCAGGCCGCCATACGTGCGGCACTTTTGCAGCTGCGCAGCGCCAAGCTCCTACCGTTCTCGCCCAATGTTCTGGTCGGTTTTAGTGCCGGGCGGTTCGGCGGCGGCAGCGATCGATTGGCGTCCGGCGTGACCCAGGCGGATGGCTCCGTGTTGCAGCAATCGCGGTTCGGCAACTATGGCGACCGCACCGATTTCGACGCTGTCATGTTCTGGTCCTTACGCAACCTCGGCGTCGGCAATGTCGCAAACATCCGCGTCGCGCAAAGCCAGTTTCGCCAGAGCGAATTGCTTGCGCTGGCAACACTCGATCGCATTCGTGCCGAGGTGGCGTCGGCGCAGGCGCGGGTCTTGGCGCGTTACAAGCAGATTGAATTGAACGAAAAGGCAATCGAGTCGGCTCAAGCCGCGTTCAAGGCCGATCTTGGCCGAACCCGCAACAGACTCGGCTTGCCGATCGAATTGCTCGACAGCCTGCGTTTGGTCGCTCGCAGCAAGAACGGCTACCTTGACGCGATCGTTGATTACAACCGGGCTCAGTTCGAGCTGTACGTCGCACTAGGTCAACCCCCGGCTGACGCCTTGGCCCGACCCGTCGTGATGCCGGATGTGAAAAAGTGATGGCGCCCGCTATTGTTGGCCGGACGTGCAAACGACGAAGAACGCTTCCGTCGCTTGCGCGTCCGGCTAACCACACGAGCAATCATGCGATCCTTGATTCGAGATTGCTGGAGTCGGTTGTTTCGACACATTGCGCCGGCTCTCTGCGCGCTATTCACGTCGCTGACCGGCTGCCAATCGACGACGTTCGGCCCAATGTTCGCTCCCGGCGTTGAGGAGGCGCTGCCATTTGTCGTTGCAACACTCGGGACACCGACGGTTGTCGCGGAACCGACGCCCCAAATGCTCCTCGTCGCCGCTCAGGAAAAACCGCACGAGCCGATCGCCGTGCCGCGGCTTCCCCTGCCGGCCCATGTGCGGATGATCGACCTTGCCGGCGCGTTGGCCAGCGCCGGCGCCGATAATCCGACGATCGCTCTTGCCGAGGAAGCGGTTCGTGTCACCTTGGCGGAGCGGATGCAAGCGCGAGCGCTCTTGTTACCGACGCTCGATGCCGGCACGAACCTTCGCTCGCACCAAGGCACGGTTGTGACAGGTCGCGGCGTCGTCACCGATACGGACATTCGGTCGCTCTACTGGGGCGCTGGGGCCGACGCCAAGGGGACCGGCACGGTGGCCGTGCCCGGCGTGCGTTTGGTCAGCCATCTCGGCGACGCGTATTTCGCGCCCAAGGCCGCCCAACGGAAGGTCGTGCAAAGCCAATTCGCCGCCGCCGCCACACGGCAATATCTGCTGATGGAAGTCGGCATTCGTTATCTTGCTCTCGTCGAAGCGCAAGCGCGACAACAAGCGTATCGCCAGTCGCTCTCGGAATTCGAAGAGATCGAACGCCTGACGGCTGGGTTCGCCAAAGCCAAGCAAGGGCGCCAAGCAGATGCCGATCGAGCGAAATCCGAGGCGATGCTGTTGCGCGCCGAGATGGAGCGAGCCGCTGAGGCTGTCGAGACCGCGGCCGCCGAAATGGCGCGGCTGCTCGACTGGGATCCGTCGATGCCTTTGCGCAGCGTGGAGGTCGTGCCGCCGATGCTGGAACTCGTCGGCAAAAGCCACAGCCTGTCCGCGCTGCTGGATCAAGCCGTCTCCGAGCACCCTGAAGTTGTCGCCCGTGCGGCCGACGTGGCATTCTTCGAGATTCGCGTGCGGCAAGAAAAACTTCGTCCGCTCTTGCCGGTGATCGCTGTCGGATTCAGCGCGGGAGCGTACGGCGGCAGCGGGGCCAACACGGAGTCGCGCCTGGGTCATTTCAGCGCCCGCACCGACCTGGACATCGCCGCCATCTGGTCGCTCCCCAACGCCGGAGTCGGCAATCGCGCACTGCAAAACCTCGCGCGCACCGGACTCGAATCCGCCTTGATCGAACACGCCCGCACCATCGACCGCATACGCCGCGAGGTCACGGAAGCCTACGCCCTTGTAGAAACCCGGCGGCAGGAGATCACCTTTGCTGGACGACGCACTGAGACATCGCAGCAAGCGTTCACGGAGGAGTTGGCACGTGCCAAAAATCTCAAGGCCTTGCCGATCGAATTGCTCAGAATCGCCAATCAACTCGCCGAAGCGCGTCAGGACCTCGTTCGCGCCATCACCGGCTTTAGCCAGGCGCAACTTCAACTCTACGCCGCCCTCGGCAACACGCCGGTCGTCACCGCTCGCTGACCGTTTCACGAAGAAACTGTTTGGAAAGCCTCCGTGGGGCACGTTGTCAACGTGCCACGAACACGAATTTCCGACAATGGCATGTTGGAAACGTGCCCCACAGGACTTTCCAAAATGTCTCTAGCACCTGAAATGTGGAAACACGCCCTGCGAATCGTAAACCAATTGTATGCTCGAAATCGAAATGAAGTTTCCCGTTGCCGACTTCGCACCCATCGTGCAGCGGCTGACGGAGTGGCGGGCGATCGCGGAGCCGACGATCGAAGAAGTGGATCGGTATTTCAACGCACCCGATCGTGATTTCGCTCAAACCGATGAGGCCTTTCGGTTGCGTTCCATCGGCGCCGAAAATCGCGTGACCTACAAGGGCCCCAAGCAGGGCGGACCTACAAAGACGCGCACCGAGATTGAGATTGCCGTGGCATCGGGAAGCCAATCCGCCGATGACTTTTGTCGTCTGGTCCAGCACCTGGGTTATCGTCCCACGGCGATCGTCAAGAAACGGCGAACGAGTTACGGGATTCAGCGGGGTGTGTTCGCCTTGCACGTTTGCTGCGACGACGTGGAATACCTGGCGCGCTTCGTGGAAGTCGAGATCGTTGCGGCGCCGGCCGACCGCGACCGAGCGCAACAGGTGCTGTTGGACGTTGTTCGTGAGCTGGGCTTGTCAAAAAGTGAGCCGCGATCCTATCTTGAAATGGTGTTGCACCGATTCGCGTCGACCTGAGAGCATGCCAAGTGGCGCCGATGATCACAACTACGGTGGAAGCGACGCGGCAGGCCGTCGCCGCGGCGCGAGCGATCGGCAAACGCGTCGGGCTGGTGCCGACGATGGGCGCGTTGCACGCCGGCCACCTCAGCCTCATTCAGGCGGCCCGGTCCGAGAACGATTTCGTCGTCGTCTCGATCTTCGTCAACCCCACGCAGTTCGGCCCGAAGGAAGACCTCTCTCGCTATCCACGCCCCTTCGAACGCGATGTCGAACTTTGTGAACGAGAACGCGCCGATCTCATCTTCCATCCGACGCCCGAAATCATGTATCCTCTCTCGTTCACGACCTACGTTGAAGTGCACGAACTTCAGAAGGTCCTGTGCGGAGCGTCGCGGCCGGGGCATTTTCGCGGCGTGGCAACCGTGGTCCTGAAACTGTTCAACGTCATTGAACCGGATGTCGCTTACTTTGGACAAAAGGACGCCCAGCAAGCGCGAGTGCTTTCGCAGATGGTTCGCGACCTCGATGTGCCGGTCGCATTGCGAATTTGCCCGATCGTTCGTGAGCCGGACGGACTGGCCCTGAGTTCGCGCAACGTGTATCTCAACCCGGCGGAGCGGGCGGGCGCTACGGTGTTGTATCAATCGCTGATGCGCATGCGTCAGCGTATCGACGCCGGCGAGCGCTCGGCCGACGTGTTGATCGCGGAAGCGCGCCAGCGGATCGACGCGACGCCGGGCGCTCGTGTCGACTATGTCGCGATCGTCGATTATGATCGCTTGCAGCCGATGCCGCGTTTGAAGGGAAAGGTCCTGGTCGCGCTAGCTGTCTATTTCGGCACAACACGATTGATCGACAATGTTCTGATGGATGTGCCAGCTGAGCCTGAAGCGTAAGCGAAGAGTTGCCATTCTCTCGCTAACGCTTCGGACTCTGGTGCACGAAGCGGGAAATCCTCCATGTCGCACGCACTTTTTAGCCCCGAAGTCAAGAGTCTGCTGCAAGACAATAACGACGCTGGCATGAAGGAATTCTGCGAGACGTTGCATCCGGCGACGGTCGCCGAGTCGTTGGCCACCGATCTCCCGCCCGATCAAATCTGGCGGTTCTTGCGGCAAACAAGCATCAAGCATCAGGCGGCCATCTTCGAGTATTTCCCGATTGATTGGCAGGTGCAACTCGTTGAGGGCACGGGCCGCGAACACATGGCGCAGCTCATCAAGGAGATGTCGCACGACGACCGCGTCGATCTGCTGCGCCGTCTCATGCCGCGCGTGGCCGAGAGCTTGTTGCGCCTGGTCGACGAGGCGGATCGCCGCGACATCGCGACGCTCGTTCGCCAGGAGGAGAACACCGCCGGCGCCTTGATGACCACCGACTACGCCTGGCTCCCGCCGCAGCTCACGGCGTCCGAAGCCCTCGACCGCCTTCGCCTGCAAGCGCCCGAAAGCGAGACAATCTATTACATCTTCATCCTCGATGAACAGCGGCGCTTGCTCGGCGTCGTATCGTTGCGCGATCTGATCCTGGCGCCGCGCCATGCTTTGATTCGCGACCTGATGGAAGAGCAGGTCGTCTACGTCCGAAGCACCGACGCTCCGGACTCGGTGGCCAAGACCATGGCCCAGTACGACTTGATCGCCATTCCCGTCGTGGATGAGCATTCGCGCATGGTCGGCATCATCACGCATGATGACGTAATCGACGTTGTCGTCAAGGAAGCCACGGAAGACGTGCATCAAATGGGCGCCGTCGCCCCATTGGCAGAGAACTATCTCACCGCCGATTTCTTCACCGTGTGGCAGAAGCGAGCGTTTTGGCTCGCCTGCTTGTTTATCGCCGAGCTCTTCACGTTCACGGCCTTGTCCTTTTTTGACGAGGCGATCAACAAGGTCGTGGTGCTTGCCTTGTTCGTTCCCTTGTGCATCTCGACGGGAGGCAACTCCGGGTCGCAAGCAGCGACGCTGATCACCCGCGCCATGGCCCTCGGGCATGTGACGTTGCTCGACTGGGCCAAAGTCATGCGCCACGAGCTTCTCATGGGACTTGTGCTCGGCATCACCCTTGGCTTCATCGGGTTCGTTCGCGGCGCTTTTACTCCAGAGGACGTTCGCGGCAACATGGAAAAACGCCAAGAAGAGTTTCAGATCAGGGTCCCGGTCGCTCAACTTTCCGCCGTCAAAGAGGATGAAGAAGACGAAGTGATGCTCCATCTTTTCCGCACCGGCAACCGGTTCACGCGCGTCCACTTTCCGAAGCAGTGCCTCGACACGAAAACGCAGGAGGACACCATTCAAGTGCTCCTGCCGGTCGGCAAGACGTTCGAGCTCCGCGATGAGAAAATCGGCGATACGACTTATCGGGTGTACACAATGCCTGAAAAGAGCCAGGTCCGCTCCGCAGCGGTCGGCCGCTTTTCGTTAGGTCTCGTAATCGCGTTCGCTGTGGCCGGCATTTGCATCTGGGGAACGCTGGTCGGTTCGATGTTGCCTTTGATCTTCCGCCGCATGGGGATCGATCCGGCGATCGCGTCGAGCCCATTCGTGGCCACATTCGTCGATGTGACAGGAATCGTAATCTACTTCTCAATCGCATCCGTTTTTCTTCTCTGATTCGCGCCTTGCTTGTCGGCGCCTTAGAACGCGGCAGCAGAGCCGCACGTGCCGATAGAATATCCCGTGCTGATTTTCCAGGCTTACTCGGAGCCACCATGGCATTTGACGAGTCGCTCGCCGACCGTATTCGTACGGGCGTGGGCCGCAAGAAGAACATCGAAGTAAAAAAGATGTTCGGCGGGCTCGGCTTCCTGCTCAACGGCAACATGCTCGTCGGCGTCTGGAAGAATTTGATGATCGTCCGTGTTGGCCCGGACGATTACGACGATGCGCTATTGGAGCCCCACGTCAAAGAATTCGACATGACGGGCAAGCCCATGAAGGGCTGGATCATGGTCGAACCGGACGGCGTGCGGGACGAGGTCCAGGTCAAGGCATGGATTCAGCGAGCCATTAAGTTCGTAGGGAAGCTGCCCGCGAAGGAGGAGTAGCCATGTCTCGGCTGAAGCTCGCCATCGAGCAAATCGTTTTCGCACGCAACTACACCCTTGGGCTGCTCGACCAGACCAAGCCCGACGACTGGTTTCGGATTCCTCCGGGCAGCGTCAGTCATATTGGCTGGCAGGTGGGGCACATCGCATTCGCGGAGTACCGGCTGGCCCTTTGGCGCATTCGAGGGCCACAGGCTCAGGACGACGCCCTTCTCACGCCCGAGTTCATGCGTTTGTTCGGAGCCAACTCCGTTCCGGAAGCAAACTCGGCATTCCCGGCGGATGACCTGCGGTGTGTGCTCACGCGGGTGCATGAGCAAGTGCTGCGGGAACTCCCGGGGCTGACGGATGCCGAACTGGATCAGCCCGTGCCGCACCCCCATCCTTTCGCAAAGACGAAGTTGTTGGCGCTCCTGTGGTGCGCCCACCATGAGATGCTGCACGCCGGGCAGATCGGCCTCCTGCGCCGCCACCTCGGCTATACGCCGCTGTGGTGAGCCCGACAGAACGATGACGCGATGGAAACGACGATCTCCTCCCCACAAGCGTCACAGATGTAGCTGGCGTCGTCGTTCATGACATCTCAGCTTCGCTCTTGAGTGCCCAGACCGCTTCCAGATGCCCGGCAGGATAGACAGAGGCCGCGGCACTGAAATAGCGCAACTCCACCGGACCGTCGTTCTTCAGGCCGTGGGGCTGGGCGGCGGGGATGAACACACAATCGCCTGGGCAAACGCGTCGCGTTTCGTCGCCGACGGTCATCAGTCCGCTGCCTTCGATGATGAAGTACACCTGCTCGGGATGATGACTGTGAATACGCTGCTCGCCGCCCGGCTGGATCACGGCCAGCGTCGTCGTCAAATGCTCGGCCCCGCACGTCCGAGGCGACGCAAGCAGATACGACGTGATCCCTTCCGAGCGAAGGTAGCGCGGCGCCGTTTCCTTCTTGTGAATCTGCACGATGATTTCTGACCTCTGACCTCTGACTCCTCACTTCGGCAACTCGACGCAGACCAGCTCGCGATCATCGCGGATGTAGAGACGACCGTTGGCGAGGGCAGGGTGGGCCCAGGTGCCGCCGCAGATCTTGCTGCGGGACAGTTCGCGATACTCCTTCGGGTTGGGATCGATCAGGACGAGATCGCCTTTTTCTTCGACGAGAAGAAGTTTGTTGTCGCCAGTGCGCAGCGGCGTGGCGTGGTAGTTGCCGACGCCGGTTCGTCGCCAGCGCTCGTCGCCGGTCTTGGGATCGACGCAGCGGAGCATCGCCTTTTTGGCCAAGAGATCGCCGGTGACCATGTAAAGCGAATCGCTGATCGCAACGGGGGTAGAGAAGTAGCAATTGAACGACTTGGCCCAAGCCTTCGTGGGTTTCTTGGCGCCAGCGCCTTCGTCGATCAAGACGCTTCCGGCCGTGATCGAGCTGATGAACAGCTTGCCGTCGACCATCATCGGCGTGCAGGAGCTTTCGAGCAACAGATCGACGAAAGGATAATCCCAGTGTACGGTTCCGTCTTTGGGCGCGACCGAGACGAGTCCCTTTGCCGTGAGGAACGCAAGGCGTGGCGCGTTGGCGGGGCCGTAGAGGAAAGGGGATGAATAGCTGGCGCCGTCGTCGCGTGTCTTCCAGACCTCCATGCCGGTGTTCTTGTCAAACGCGACGATCGATGCCCCCTTGGCGCCCATGTTGACGAAGACGAGATCGCCGACGACGATCGGCGAGCACGACGCGCCGAAGTAAAGTGCAGGCGATTTGTAGGCATCTTCACCGTTGACCTGCCAAACGATCTTGCCGTCCTCGGCGTTGAAGCACGTCAAGACACTGGTGATGCCGAAGGTGTAGACCTTGCCGTCGATGACGCACGGCGCGCTGCGCGGGTCGTTGCCGTAGGCGAAGTCGGCCTTGCGCCGCGGGTAGGGGGTGCGCCAGAGCGGCTTGCCGGTTTCCGCGTCGAAGGCGGCGAGCGTTTCCTCGTATTTTCCTGGCGTGCGAAAGAAGAGAAATGTCTTCCCGCCCGCGACGACAGGTCCGCCATGGCCCTGAATGGTTTTCTCTGCAACGCCGACGGTCTGCTTCCAGGCGATCTTGAGCGGTTCCTTCCATGACTTGACGATCTCCGTCGTACCGCCGTCGCGTTTAGCGCCGAGCCATTGCGGCCAGTCGGCGGCGACGGTTGTCGTGGAGGCGGAAAGGACAGTCAAGAAGGCCAAGAGCTTTCGCATCCGTTGATCCTCAGGGACGAAAATGCCACGATGACGGCTACCATCATGACGAATCAGAGCTTGATGACATTCATCCGCAACGTGATTTCATCGGCGGGAATCAGGTCGCCCTGTCCGGAACCGGGACAAATGTCGCAGGTCTTCTGCCAGGCGGCCGGCGTTCGCACGTTGCTTTCCCAGAACGGCCAGGTACGGCACTGCTTCGGCCTGGCTTCATAGATCGTGCAGCCGACCGCTTTGTCATAGAACTCGCAATCGCCGTTCGTTCTCTCGCGCAACGACCGGGCGCGACGTGCAATCCGCGTGTGCAGACCGATCATCTCATCAATCGGTATGGCGAGAAACTTGGCGATTCTTGCAATCTCATCGTCATCCACCCAGACGAAACCCGGCGCCCCGGTGCAGCAATCGCCGCACTGGGTGCAACGAAAGCGCAGACCGGCCTGGTACCATGGCTCGTCGGCAGGCTTCATGCGAGAGATTTTACGAATTGCCGGCTGCAATGTAGGGTGCGTGAAACGCACCGTTCCGTTGGACGATGCCCTCGCACGGTGCGTTTCACGCACCCTACATTGCCCATCGGTGGAATAGCATCACATGAGTTCTTCGATCGGTCGTCCGCTCGGCAGAACCGGATGGGGCCGGCCGGCGCCGTCGGTGTAGTTGACGGTCACATCGACGCCGAGATGGCGATACAGCGTCGCCAACACGTCTTGCGGCGACTTGGCGTTGGCGAGCGGGAAGGCGCCGCGCGAATCGGACGAGCCGACGACGCGCCCACCGACAACCCCGCCGCCTGCCAATGCCGCGCTGAAAACGTTCGGATAGTGATCGCGCCCCGCATCGTTGTTAACGCGTGGCGTGCGGCCGAACTCGCCCCAGGCGACCACGAGCGTCGAGTCGAGCAAGCCGCGCTGTTCGAGATCTTCGATAAGTGCTGAATACGCCTGGTCGAAGCGAGGTAGGAAACCGCGCCGCAGCGAATCGAAGCCGAGCACGTGAGTGTCCCACCAGCGGAGGTCGACCGTGACGAGCCGAACGCCCGCTTCGACCAGCCGCCGCGCGAGCAGGATGCGTTGGCTCCAGGCCGGGGCGCCGCACCGATTGGCGGCGCCTGGGTCGAATCGCTCCATGAACCCGTAGCGTTCGCGAATGCGTCGCGGCTCGCTATCGATATCGAAGGCGTTGCGGGCAGCGTTCGACGTCAGGATGTCCCACGCTTGTTGGTTGTAGCGGTCCAAAGCATTGAGCTGGCCGGTGTTGTCGAGATCGCGGCGAATGATGTCGAACGATCGCAACAGATGCCGGCGGTCGCCGACTTGCTCCATCGTCACGCCGGTTGGCAGCGAGAAGTTCGGCACGCTGAACGGGCCGGGGTTCGCCGGGTCGGCCTGCGTTTCGAACGGCTTGTACGCCACGCCGAGGTAGCCGGAACTGGCGCCGGGCAGGAGCCGTGGAATCATGACATACGCGGGAAGCTGAGGCGATTGATGCCTCAGCTGGCGAGCGACGATGGAGCCGCAACTCGGGTAGACGTTCTCATCGGGGTTCGGGCCGGACGGGTACCCGGTGAAGCAAATCTGATCGCCGGACGAATGCCCCGCGTCGTTGTGGTGCAGGCTGCGAATGATCGACCACTTGTCCTGAATGCGAGCGCACATCGGCAACATGTCGGACAGCAAAACGCCCGGCACGTTGGTGTTCATGACGCCGAACTCGCCACGATACTCGACCGGCGCATCAGGCTTCGGATCCCACATGTCGATATGGCTCGGCCCGCCCCGCATCCACAGGATGATGACCGATGGCCTGCGGGTCGACTGATTTCCTTCGCCGCGCGCCTCAGCCTGGAGAAGTTGCCCGAGCGTCAGGCCCGATGCCCCGAGCAAGCCGGCCTTCACGAAGCTGCGGCGGTCGAGCGTCAGCGTCGATTGCAGGTCGTTACATCCATTGTTTTCCGGCATGGCGGGATTCTCTGGTTACCGTTACAGAAGCGGAAAAACGGCAAGTTGGACGTTTTCCCAATTTTACTTGATTGATCGGCTCCGGGAAAGCGGAAATGGTGGGAATTATGGAGCGGCGCGGAAAAAGGTGGGAGACAAAAATGAGGGGGATCGGGATTACCTCCCGCCCCCCTCTTGCTTGCTCGCTTTACGGTTACTGCTTTCGCATGGAG
>VGZI01000056.1 GCA_016872605.1 Planctomycetota bacterium | reverse complement strand
TCGAGGAAAAAAATCTTGGCGCATCAAATCGAGGTGATTCTACGCAATCACCGGGGGAACGGCGTTCGCCGACATCCTTGCCGCCTGAGAAAGAACGAGACGGAGTAACTTCGCAATGGCCTCTACGCCGGCCGCTCGCCCTTGAGTTTCGCAAGGTATTTCGCGACAATATCCACGGCTTCTCCAGGTGACCAGGGACAACGGATTTCGGTCATGCTCAAACGGTTGGAACTCGTCGGGTTCAAAAGCTTCGCGGACAAGACCGTCTTCGATTTTCCCGACGGCGTCACGGCCATCGTCGGACCCAACGGCTCGGGCAAGAGCAACATCGTCGATGCCGTCCGTTGGATTCTCGGCGAGCAGTCGGCCAAGAGCTTACGCGGCGGCGAGATGGCAGACGTCATCTTCAACGGCTCCTCGTCGCGCAAAAGCCTCGGTTTGGCAGAAGTCACCATGACCTTCGACAACCGCCGCCGACAGCTTCCGACCGAGGCCGAAGAAGTACAGATTACTCGCCGCGTCTATCGCACCGGCGAAGGCGAGTACGTCATCAACGGCCAAATCTCTCGCCTCAAAGACATCAAGGAACTTTTCCTCGGCTCTGGCGCCGGCAACGACGACCTGTGCATCATCGCCCAGGGCAAGGTCGATGTCCTTTTGCAAGCCTCCAACAAAGACCGTCGGACCATCTTCGAGGAGGCGGCCGGCATCAGCCGATTCAAGGCGAAAAAGATCGAGACGCTCCGCAAGCTCGAACGCGTCGACCAGAATCTGGCTCGCGTCAAGGACATCATCGAAGAGGTCGAGAAGCAGTTGCGCAGCGTCAAGCTTCAAGCATCGAAGGCCCAGCGGTTCAAGGAGTACAGCGATCGTCTGCGCGACCTTCGCATTTGCGTCGGCCAGGTCGAGTACCGCGACCTGACGATGAAGGTCGATGCCCAGACGCAAGTGCTCGATTCGCTCAAGGGAGAGCTGGACCAGCGTGCCGCCCGCGCCGGCGCTTGCGAAGCGGAGGCAGAACGATTGGAGATGCTGCTGGCCGATCTTGACGACCAACTGCGCGACGAGGAAGCGGCGCTTGCCAAGTTGCTCGGGCAGATCCAGGCGGATGAATCGACGATCACCCACGAAACCGGCGCGACGAGCGACTTGCAAGCCGAACTTCAGCAGACGCGCCATCGCCTTAACGACCTGACCCAGCGCGTGCGAGCGCTGGCCGAGACGACGCGGGCTGCGGAGGCGGCGCTTGTGGAAGCAGCGCGGCAAGCGGATCACGAACGCGAGCAAGTGCAGGCCCATCAAGCGACATTGCATGCCGCCACATCCCGTCTCGCGGAGCTGAACGAACAGATCGCCGCCGACAAGGCGTTGCATTTCGAGCAAATGCGTCGATCGGCCCATCTGCAGAACGAGGTGGTCTCCAGCAAGGCCCAGGTCGACAACCTTCGCCGCGAACGCGATCGCCTGCGGCTGCGATCCGAGCAAGTGGCGACCAACCTCGCGTCGCTCGATGTTGAGCTTCAGGAGCTGTTGCAAGCGGAATCGGAGTTGCATGAGCGATTGCAGCAGTCGCGCAACAAGCTGCAAAGCGACAAAGCCGAGCAGGAACGCCTGCGGCACGAGCGCGAACGCATCGGCGAGCAGGTTGCCCGCGAACGCGAAAACCGCAGCGGGCTTACCAGCCGAATCGAGGTGCTCGATGGCTTGATCCGCAGCCACGAAGGACTGGGAACCGGCGTGCGCGAGGTCATCGCGCTGACAGAGCAATCCGAAGCGGGGCCCTGGAGCACCGTGGTCGGCATGATCGCGGATTTCTTGACAGTGCGGCGCGAGTATGCCCCGCTGATCGACCTTGCGCTCGGCGATTGGGCGCAGCGGTTCGTGGTGCGCGACAACGACGTGCTGGCGCAGGCGTTGGCCGAGCGAACTCAGCCGTTCTCGGGGCGCGTGAGCTTTCTGCCCCTCGCGTCGATGAGGACGCTGTCCGGCTCCGAGCAGGATGCGGCCATGAAGGGACTGAAGGCGAACCTTGCGGTGCAAGTGTCGTTGATGAGCAAGCTCAAAGATCCGGGGCTCGACGGGAACGAGCCGACGCCGGAGCATCCCGGCTTGGTGGCTCTGGCCGAGCAATTGGTGTCGTGCGAGCATCCGGAGTTGGTCGATCTTCCGTCGCTGCTTCTGGGCCATACGTTGATCGTGCGCGATTTGGTGACTGCTCGCGCCATTGCCGCCCACACGCCGGGCTTTCGGCTCGTGACGCTGCAAGGTGAGCTGTTGGAGCCGGATGGCACGCTGACGGTCGGAACGCATCATGCTGAGACCGGAATCCTGTCGCGCAAGAGCGAATGGCGCGAACTTCATGAGCAACTCCAACAGTTGGACCAGCGCATCCTTCAAACCGAAAGCGCGTGGCATTCTCTCGGCGATCAGATACGCGCCCTCGATTCGGTCATTGTGGATGATCAGGAAGCGATCACGGTGCTCGGGGAGCAGGCCGCTGACCTTCGCTCCCGCGTGGGAAGGCATCAGGAGCGCCGGCAAGGGCTGCACGAAGAGGTCACCGTTAGCCGCGACGAGATTGAGCGGATCGAGCAAGAGGTCGCCGCAGTCGAGACAGCGTGGCAAACATGCCAGACGCAGGCGGCCGAGGCGGAGGCGCTTGTCCAAACGTTGCATCAACGCTTACACCTGGCCGAGGAGGAGATTCACGTCCGCGAGCGCGATCGTCACGAATCGCAGCAAGCGTTTACGCAGGCCCAGGTCGCGTTCGCCCAGGTCGACGAACGACATCGCAGCTTGCAAACGCAATTTCAGCAATCGTCGCGCGACTACCACCAGCGCTTGCAGGAGCTGGAGCATAATCAGCGGAACGTCGACCAACTAGTCGCTCGTCTTACTGACAGCCAACAGACAATGCTGCGAGCCTCATCCTTCCTGGCCCAGGCGTACCTTTCGAAGGAGCATTATCAGCGCCACATTGGCGACATGATCGAGCAACGCGAGCGAAAGCGCAATGAACGAGTTCGGCTATCGCAGCAAGCCCAAACCGCGCGAGCCGAATGGAGGACCCATCAGGAAACGGTGCATCAGCGCGAGCTGGAAGCGACCAATCTGCGACATCAGCGTGACAGCCTCGTGCAGCGACTTCGCGACGATTACCAGGTTGAATTGGCCGAACTGATGCTGCAACCGATTCCGACAGTGCCCCAGCCTGAACCACGCGCGGGCGAGGTTCTCACCGAGCCGGCATTCGAGCCGGTGGCCGCTCAACAAGAGATTGACGAACTTCGTCGCAAGCTCAGCCGGCTCGGGAACGTCAACATGGAAGCGCTACAGGAGTTGAACGAGTTGGATGCCCGGGCTGTCTCACTGCAGACGCAGTTCGACGATCTGAACAGCGCCAAGAAATCGCTGGAAGAGATCATTGCGAAGATCAACGTCGACAGCAAAAAGATGTTTCTCGACACGTTTGCTGTTGTACGCACGCATTTTCAGGAGTTGTTCCGCAAGCTCTTCGGCGGCGGCATGGCGGACATCGTGCTCGAAGACGAAAACGACGTGCTCGAATCGGGCATCGACATCATCGCGCGACCGCCCGGCAAAGAACTACGCAGCATCTCGCTCATGTCCGGCGGCGAGAAGACGCTGACCGCGGTGGCGCTGCTGCTTGCCGTGTTCCGCTCGAAACCAAGCCCGTTCTGTTTGCTTGACGAAGTGGACGCAGCACTCGATGAGGCAAACATCGGCCGATTTGTGGGAGTATTGAAGGAATTTGCGGGACAGTCGCAGTTCATCGTCGTGACGCATTCGAAGAAGACAATGGCCGCCGCCGACACGCTCTACGGCATCACCATGCAAGAGTCGGGCATATCCAAGCAAGTCACGATTCGCTTCGAAGACTGGGTGGAGGAAGCCGTCGAGCCGAAGGCGCAGGCGTCGTGAATCGTCCCGTAGGGACAAGGCGCCAGCTTGTCCCCGACGAAGCGTGAATAATCGAGAGCGTCTGAGTCAAGCTGGCAGCTTGCCTCTACGGCAGTTTCAGATCTGTCCCGAACGGGATCAAGGCCGGCGGGCGAACGCCGGGGTTGGACTGATTGATACGGTTGATCTCCGTCCATAGGTTGCGGTTGCCGAGTTGGCGTTCGGCGATGTCGAGGATGCTCTCGCCGGCTGGATTGGCGACCTTGTAAGAGCGTGTCGCGGCGCCGGCGGGGATGGTCCCCGGAGTCGTTGTCGGATTGAGCGGCGAGGGCTTGGCGAGGTTGACGACCGGCGTGGCGGGAATCATGGCGGTGGCGGGACGCGCTTGCATCCGTTCAAGAGCGCTCAGCGGCGGATGCAGCACGGTTTGGCCCGTGGTCAGGCGCGGCGGGCTAGCCAACAGGTTCTCGCCGTCCTTCACGAATTTCGCGTATTCGCGGTTATACGCCAACAGTGCATCGGCATACTTCTCATTGCCATAGAACCGCATGCTCAGGATGGCGAAGCTCGTGTCAACCGCTTGGCAGGCATAGGGGGCCGCACTTACATCCGTGACCGACGGCGCCGGCTTGTCGCCGATGACGATCGGCTTCGTCGTAATCGTCGGCGTGCTCGGCAGGTCATTGGCGCCGATCCGGGGCAGCGAGCCCGGCGGCAGCAGCGAATCGTTCGGTATCGGCGTGATGCCGGGCTTGGCGTCGTCTTTCGGAAAGGCGAGGAGGGGGGGCGGCTTCAATTCGTCCTTCGGCCTAGTGATGTTCGGCGCCGTCGACTTCGTGTCCTTTTCGGGAAGCGGGATGCCGATCGGCGGGAACGTCAATGTGCTGTCAGGCCTCTTCACTTCGGCGTCTTTGGGCGGAATCACATTGGGCTTGCCGATGGTGATCGGCGGATCCTTGGGAAACTGAATTGGCATCGGCTTCGGCAGATCGCCGGGTTTCTTGTCGTCCAGCGGCGGCAAAGGTTGCGGCGGCGGGAAGGTGGGCGTGGCGATATCCACGGCAGGCTTCTTGTCGTCCTTTACCTGGAGGATCGGCGCGGTCGGCGTATCGGCCGGTTTCGCACCGAGTTCGCTCGGCTTGACCGGCAAGTCGGGAAACATCGGAAATCCACCCGGCGCATCCGGCTTCGCAATCGGCGGCAGAGGCAACGAATCGGGCTTGGGTAGCGGCGCCGCGTCAGCCCTTGGCGGCAAGGGCAGGGTATCCAGCGATGGCGGACCACCCGCGGTCGGAGGCGGTGACAACGGCGGCAAGCTGTCGGGTTTCTTTTCACCGGACGGGGCGGCCGGCGCTGTGCTCTTCGGGGGCGCGGCGGTCTTCTTAGCCTCGCCACCCGTCACTTTCGACGAGGGCTTCGCGGCGGCGATCTCCCGCGCCTGTTGCTCTTCCCCATCACCCGTCGGAGGTTGGTCGCCGCGGTTCCACTTGGATGCCACGACGATGCACACCAGGACGAGAAACGAGCCGGCCACGATTAGGCCGATCTTGCTTTCGCGGGTCATGCCGCCCTGTGCTCCATTCTCTTGGTTCTGCTCGTCCATGGCGCCTCCCGAACGTTAAGTTGTAAGTGGTGAATCCTGATCCACGCGGCGCTGGGCCACGCGAAGCTTCGCGCTGCGCGAGCGCGGGTTGTCCCGCTTCTCCTGTTCGCTCGCCTGAACCGGTTTGCGGGTAAGCTCTTTAACTAAATTCGGCATTCCGCGAAAGGCCTTTTTGACGATTCGATCTTCCAGCGAATGAAAACTGATGATCGCGACTTTGCCCCGCGGTTTCAGGCAGTCTGGCACAACCTGAAGAAACCGCTCCAGAGCCCCGAGCTCATCATTGACGGCAATTCGCAGGGCCTGGAAGACTCGCGTCGCCGGGTCGATCGCATGACCACGAGATCGCGGCACGCAGCGACGAACGAGGTCCGCCAATTGCCCGGTTGTCGCAATCGGCGTGGCCTTCCTGGTCTCTACGACTTGTCGGGCCACCCGGCGGCTGAAACGTTCTTCGCCGTACTGCCAAAAAATGTCGGCCAGTTCTTTTTCCGAGAGGCGACGAATCAAGGCGCTCGCAGGCTCGCCTCGCGTCGGGTCGAGCCGCATGTCGAGTGGGCCGTCGCTCTGAAAGCTCAGACCACGTGCTGCGTCACTCATCTGATCGGAGCAGAATCCAAGGTCCGCGAGAATGGCGTCGACCGCGGGAATCCGCAGTTCGTCAAGCACCGCGGGCAGATCTTCGAAGTTTGCGTGCTTCCAAACAATCGGCAAATCGGTCAGATGCCCTTGGGCGATTGCGAGCATTGTGGGGTCTTGATCGAGCGCGATCAACGTTCCGCCCGGCTGGATGCGCGGCCAGATGAGGGTTGAGTGTCCGCCCACGCCGACGGTCGCATCGACCACGGTCTGACCCGGCTGCGGATCAGCCAAGGCGATGACTTCGTCGGCCAGTACGGAGATGTGTTGTGCCATGGACGCCCAGGGACGAGGTACTCCGAATCCCTGGAATCCCCGAGGTTCGGAGTACCTCACCGCGGGGCGTGCAAAAAAAAGCGTGAGAGCAAGGAAGCATCCTTACTCTCACGCTTGTTGTGGTCAAGGGGCTGTCGGCAAACCTTGACGGATTGGGGGATCGTCGGCAGTTCAAGCCAAATGCCAACAAAGCACGTGACCTTCGACAGCCCCTCGTCGGTGTCAGCGACCTCTTCAAAATCCAATGTAGGCCACGGTTCCCTGCGGCTCCCCCGTCACTCCCTAACGGGCTACATTTGGTTCGTCGACCGCCTACCGCGTATCAACCTCCCGCTACGCTGCAAGCGGCTAGTGGGCGCGAAACGCTTGTTCCGCGACCTTGTCAAATTCCGGACTGTGCTGCTCGTAGTAGGTGTTCCAGCGTCCCGAATCCCAAACCTCGAGATGATCGTGGACGCCGAGCAGCACTACCTCATGTTCCAGCCCCGCAAACTGCACCAGGCGATCCGGTATCAAGATGCGTCCGTTGCGATCCAGATCGACCGCCTCCATCTGGGCGAAAAACAACCGGCGAAAAACGCGTGCCTGGGCATCGGTCGCCGGCGCGTCGTCTAACCTGGCCGACAGTCGTTCGAGCTCCGCCTGCGAATAGATCCAGAGCGATTGATCCGCTCCAGGCGTGACGAACAACTGAGTTGCCTCACCAACTTGCTCTCGAACTCGCTTAGGAAGCGTCAACCGCTTCTTGTCATCGAGAGTTCGCGGGTGAGTTCCAGTCAGCAACATGGTGATCGCCTACGGTTGCTATCCTTGCGATCGGCAGGCGAATCCCACTTTCACCCACATACATCCATTTCTCACCATAACTATACCCATGCGAAAACCGATTTCAAGTTTTTTCTTGAAATAAATTCAAGATTGGTCGTTACTCATGTCCGATGCGTTGGTTACGTTTAGCCATTTTTTTCGCACCCGGTGGAATAATCGCGCTAAACGAACGACCTGAAACAATCGCAGGGTCCATCAATGCCCGAGTGTGCGTCAACATGCGATGAACTCGGTTTTCGCAATCGCCGACACAGTCGTCACTTGTGGAATCGGATTGTTTCTCAACTCGTGCAGCATCACCATTCGGATGCGCTGACCAGTCTGACAGCGAGCTTGTCAAGTGCTGGCCGTTTCGTAAGATGTTCTTTCGTTCTTGGGCTACTTGACCGATTTGCGAGCCTCATCATGACCATGAAATGTGCGATCACCGGTAAGAAACCCTCCGGTGGAAACAAATACGCCCGGCGCGGCAAGGCGAAGTACTTGGGCGGCGTCGGGCAGAAGGTGACCGGCAAGACCAAACGCCGATTCATCCCGAACCTGCAGCGAGTCAAGATCGAAGTCGATGGCAAGGTTCAGACCGTGCGCGTCAGCGTCAAGGCCATTCGCGGCGGCCTCGTCAAACGTCCGGTCAAACGTAAGCCGTTCCAAATGCCGACCATGTAATCGCGACCGAAGCCCAGGGATGAGCGCAGCGAATTCCTGGAATGGATTGTCTATCATGTCCCTCAGCGCCGACGAAGTCCGCAGGGTTGCCGATCTCGCCCGGCTCGAACTCTCCGACGCGGACGTGGACGCCATGGTGCGCCAGCTCGGCGCCATCGTCGACTACATCAATCAACTGCAACAGCTCAACACCGACGCCGTCGAACCGCTGGCCCATGCACTGGACGTGCACGATGTCTTCCGCGATGACGTGCCCGGAACCTCGCTCAGCCCGGACGAGGCCCTCGCGAACGCCCCGGCCCGAAAGGACGATTTCTATCGAGTTCCGCCCGTGTTCGGCGATTAACCCTCTTCGTCTTGCGCCGGCAGAATCACACGCATTCGATACCGCTCTCCAACAGAACCCATGAACCTCACCGCCGCCGAGCTTCTGGAACGCCAATCGACCGGCGATCTCAGCGCCGAGGCGATTACGCAGTCGTTTTTAGCCCGCATCCAGCAGGTCGAGCCAAAGCTGCGTTCATTCCTTGCCGTCGACGAGGCCGGCGCCCTTGAGCAAGCACGCGCCATCGACGCCAAGCGCAGACGCGGCGATGCAATGGGCATCCTCGCTGGGGTTCCCATCGCCATCAAGGACGTGATCTGCGTCCAAGGCCAGCGTGCGACCGCCGGCAGCAAGATGCTCGAAGCCTTCGTGCCGCCCTACGACGCACACGTCATCACCCGGCTCAAAGAGGCCGATGCGATTCTGATAGGCAAATCGAACTGCGACGAGTTTGCCATGGGCTCGTCGACCGAAAATAGCGCCTATCAGACCACGCGCAATCCTTGGGACCTTGAGCGAACGCCCGGGGGTTCCAGCGGCGGGTCCGCGGCCGCAGTCGCTGCTTCCGAGGCCCCGCTCGCTCTCGGCACGGACACCGGCGGTTCAATCCGCCAGCCGGCAGGACTGTGCGGCATCGTCGGCCTCAAGCCAAGCTACGGCCGCGTTTCACGCTTCGGGTTAATCGCCTATGGCAGTTCGCTCGATCAGTGCGGCCCATTCGCACATGACGTTCGCGATTCCGCTCTGCTGCTTGAGGTCATCGCCGGGCACGACTCGCGAGATAGCACGTCTGTCGATCGGCCGGTGCCGCAATACGCCAAAGTCGTGGAGAGTCCGGTCCAGGCTCTCGTCATCGGCGTGCCGCGCGAGTTCTTCAACCAGCCCGGAGCGCAAGCGACGGGAGGGCTCGACGCCGAAGTCGAGCGATCGGTCCGCGATGCACTCAAAGTGTACGAATCGCTCGGCGCAACTATCAAAGAGATTTCGCTGCCGCACAGTCCGTATTCGGTGGCAGTCTATTACCTCGTCGCGACGGCCGAGGCATCGAGCAACCTGGCCCGCTACGACGGCGTCCATTTCGGCCATCGCGCCAAGGAATTCGCCGGCCTGATCGACATGATGAAGAAATCGCGTGGCGAAGGCTTCGGCGCCGAAGTCAAACGCCGCATCATGCTCGGCACCTACGCCCTTTCGAGCGGCTACATCGACGCGTATTATCTAAAGGCGCTTAAGGTGCGTCGGCTGATTCGCCAGGACTTCGATCGCGCCTTTGCCGAATGCGATGTGATCGTCGGCCCGACATCGCCGACCGCTGCTTTCAAGATCGGCGAGAAGACGGGCGACCCACTGGCGATGTACCTGTCCGACATCTACACGATCAGCGCCAACCTCGCCGGCATCTGCGGCATCAGCATCCCGTGCGGGTTGACCAAGACGGGTTTGCCGATCGGCTTGCAGATTCTCGGCGCTCCGTTCACGGAAGAAAAGCTGCTGCGCATCGCCCGCATGTACGAGCGCGAAACCGATTGGCACAAGCGCCGTCCGGCGGTGTAAGCAATCGGAAGCCCCGGGGTGAGGTACTCCGAGCCCCGGGGGTCGGAGTACCTCACCCCGGGGCTTCAAGCGACATGACCACTCACCGCATCATTATCGGCCTGGAAGTCCATGTGCAGCTTCTCACCAAGACGAAGTTGTTCTGCGGCTGCTCCACGCAATTTGGCTTGCCGCCCAACTCGGCGACGTGCCCGATTTGCTGTGGGCTGCCCGGAACGCTGCCGGTGATGAATCGGGAGGCGTTTCATCTCGCCCTGAAGGCGGCCACCGCGCTCAACTGCAAGATCGCGTCATTCACCAAGTGGGATCGCAAGAACTACTACTACCCCGACTTGCCAAAGAACTATCAGATCAGCCAATACGATTTGCCTTTCAGTTCCGAGGGTTGGCTCGAGATCGAATTGCCGAGCGGACCCAAGAAAGTCGGCATTATCAGAGCCCACCTCGAAGAAGACGCGGGCAAGATGTTGCACGATGAGCATGCGGGCAAATCGGACTCTCTCGTCGATCTCAACCGCACCGGCACGCCCCTTCTGGAAATCGTCAGCAAGCCCGCCATCGACACGCCGGAGGAAGCGAAGGCGTACCTCGAAGAACTTCGGCTGCTTCTGCGCGAAATCGGCGTTTCGGATTGCGAGATGCAAGAAGGTAGTTTGCGTTGCGATGCGAATATCAACATCCACGTGCCGCAAGCCGATGGGACGTTCATCGCCACGCCGATCATTGAAATCAAGAATCTCAACAGCTTTCGCGGCGTCGAACGGGCACTCAAGTACGAGGCGGAACGCCAGGCCAACGAATTGCGGCGCAGCCTCGACGCCGGCGCTTGGGTCGTCGATTCGAGCCGAGCGAAGGCGTTTCGCGATTACGCGGTCATTCAAGTGCTGACGCAGCGAGGCTCGGAAGTCGCCAAGGCCACCGCAGGCTGGGACGAGCGTACAGGCCGCACGGAGATTCAACGCCGCAAGGAGGAGGCGTCCGACTATCGCTACTTCCCGGAGCCCGATCTCGTGCCGGTCAAGGTCGACGCGGCTATTCTGGACAAAGTGCGAACTGAGCTGGGTGAGCTGCCCGCAGCGCAGAAGGCTCGATTGCAGTCGCAATACGGAATACCTGCGTACGACGCGGGCATCCTGTCGCGCCAGGGACGAGCGTTTGTGGCCTATTTCGAAGCGGTCGTCAAAACCTGCGGCGACGCCAAAGAGGCGTGCAATTGGACCATAAACGACCTGCTTTCGACGCTCAACGAGCGTCAACTCGACATCAACGTCTGTCCGCTGTCGCCACAGGGTCTCGGTGAGTTGATTGTGGAGATCAAATCAACTGGCCTGAACAAGCAGCGGGCCCGCGAAGTCTACACGGCCATGCTCGACGGCTTGACGGCGAAGCAAGCGATCGACAAACTCGGCTTCAAAGTAGTCGGTGATGAAGCGCAGTTGCTTGAGCTGGTGCGCCGGGCCATCGCGGCCAATCCCAAGGCGGTCGCCGATTTCAAGAAGGGTAAGCTGAAGGCCGCTGACGCCATCAAGGGCTTCGTCATGCGCGAGACGAAAGGCATGGCCAATACGGAGGTCGTGCAGCGGCTGGTGATGGAAGAGTTGAACAGGGGATGAGTTGTTTACGTTTAGCGCTCACATGGCGTTTTGCGAACGCTAAACGTAAACGGGGATGTTACCGGCGCAACCGAATTGCGTCGAGAATGCGCTGCAACGGCCGCCGGCCGCCGAAGAGGGGCCGACGCATGCCGGGCATTGGTTGCTCGATCGGCCGAGCCTGTGGTTGTTCGGTTGCGACGGTCGGAGGCACCGCGGATTTGAGCCGTTCGATCAAGAATGCCTGCGCGTTGGAATACTTCGCATCAGGATGCCCCGCGTAGGCAAAGGCCACGGGCACGCCCAGCGAGTCGAGCTTCTCCTTGAGCTTCATGCCCATGACAGGCGAGTGAGTCGGATCCTTGTGGATGCCGCCGACTTTCGCATCCTTGTCGCCGCCGTAGAACAGGCCGATCGGCGGATCATCCTTGGTTGTGTGCTCGATCGGCGAATACTCTTTGATCCATTTCAGCACGCTCTCGCGCTTCTCGTGTAGCTCATCGAAGCTCTTCAGCCCAAACGCGTGGGCGCCGTAGGTGTAATTCGGCAGCCATTCCTTTAACTCCTTGGGATCGAGCGAAGTCTGAGCGCCATTGACGGCGGCACACCACAGGCGCGTCGATTCGCGGGCGATCGGATCGCTGCTCTTCGGGTTGGCCATGTCGTTGTGGAAGGCAAGCCAGAGGGATGAGCAGGCGCCGGCTGATCCGCCGGTGGCGCCGATACGCTTCTTGTCGATGTTCCATTCATACGCTTTGGACCGCACAAACTGCAAGGCGCGGGCCGCGTCCTCGAGCGGCGCCTTCACCGGCGGAACGACGTTGTCTTCCTCGCCATTCTGCGTGTAGCGATAGTTGATGGCGACGACGGAAATGCCCGCGTCGAGGTACGGCTTGACGTTGCCGACACTGTTTTTGTCGCCGCCGCGCCAGCCGCCGCCGTGGATGTAAAAGACGACCGGCGTCGGCTTGAAGGAAACCGCCTGATAGAAGTCAAGTACTTGCCGCGGATGTTTCCCGTACGCCACGGCTGCATGCGTCGGCGGTTGCGACGGCATGGGGGGCTTCTTCTTCTCGACCTTTTTGTCGGTCTTCTTGTCGTCTTTCTTGTCGGTTTTTTTGTCCTGTGCCCACGATGCGGTGATCAGGCTCAATCCCAGGGCCGCGCAGAGCAGGCCCCCCATGATGCGAAACATGATGCGGACTCCTTTGTGAAACGAGTGACGGTTGAAGTAGAAGATACGCCAACCCGAGCATAGTGGAAAGTTAATTGTCGGAGCCCGAAGCGTCAGCGAGGGTGGGCACTCCTTTCGCTAAAGCTTCAGGCTCTGAAAAACGCATAGGATGTGCATATCGAATTCTTTGAGGAGATCTTCCATGCCGAACTATCGCGTCGCTGTCATTGGCCGAACCGGTCGAGGCAACTACGGACACGGGCTTGACGTCGTCTGGACGCAAATCCCGAACGCTCAGATTGTCGCCGTCGCCGACGAGAACGAAGCGGGGCGCAACGCCGCGCAAAAGCGGCTTGGCGCCAAAAACGCCTACGCTGACTATCGGCAGATGCTGCAAAAGGAACGGCCCCAGGTCGTCAGCGTGGCGGATCGGCATCTCGACTCGCACCGCGACATGGTGATCGCATGTGCCGAGGCGGGGGCGTCGATCTTTCTGGAGAAGCCGATCTGCCGAACGCTGCAGGAAGCCGACGAGATGGTCGCGGCCTGCGAACGACATCACGTCAAATTGGCGATCGCGCATCAAACGCGCTATAGCCCACGTCTCCAGCGTGCCAAGGATCTCATCGCCGATGGCCGCATCGGCGACCTTCTCGAACTGCGTGGCCGAGGCAAGGAGGATCAACGCGCCGGCGGCGAGGATCTCATGGTGCTCGGCACGCACATCATGGACCTCATGCGCTTCATCGCCGGCGACGCTCGCTCCTGCTACTCACAGGTCGGTGTCGCAGCGGTTGAGAACCCCTCTCCTCCCGGGAGAGGGGCAGGGGTGAGGGTGACGCCGATCACCAAAGCCGACCTGCGCGAAGGTGGCGAAGGCATGGGGCTCATCGCCGGCAATCACATCAACGCCTTGTACAAATTCGATCGCGGCGTCGTCGGCCATTTCTCCAGCGTCCGCTGCAATCGCGCCAAAGGCGAACCCGATCGCTTCGGCCTGACCATTCACGGCACGCGAGGCGTCATTCAGGTGACCACCGGCAGCCTGCCCGCGTGCTATCTGCTCGCCGATCCGGGCTGGTTCCCAGGGCGCAGCCGAGCGAATTGGCAACTCATCACGAGCCAAGGCATCGGCAAAGAGGAGCCGTTGCGCGACGGCGGGCTCGGCCAGGGCAATATCTGGATCGTCCAAGATTTGCTTAACGCCATCGAGCGCGACCGCCAGCCCAAAGGCAGCATCTACGACGGCCGAGCCGCCTTGGAAATGATCCACGCCGTCTACGAGTCGGCCCGTGCGCGAGCGGAAGTGACCTTGCCGCTACGCAATCGCCGCCATCCGCTGGCGGGGTGGTAGCGTGCTGGCCACCTGAAGCCCGCAGGTGAGCGCAGCAAATCCGCAGGATCGGAGACCGTTGCGAGTCGTGCTGCCGACTCGTACGATGTTGGCATCCTTCCTTCGGAGTGATGCTCATGCGCCGGACGGGCCTGCTAGTTCTTTCGCTTGTTTTGCTCACGTCGTCAACTGACGCTCAAGTCAAGAACAAGCCCAAGTGGCCGCCGAGCCCGCATGTGGCGAAGACAGAGCCGCTGCGACCGGAGGAGCAGGTCAAGAAGATCAAGCTGCCGCCGGGGTTTGAGCTGCAACTGGTCGCGGCCGATCCGGACATTCGCAAGCCGATCAACATTGCGTTCGATGCGGCGGGCCGATTGTGGGTCACCGAGACAATCGAATATCCATTCGCCGCCAAGGAAGGGCAGGGGAGGGACGCCGTCAAGATTCTCGAAGACTTCGGCCCCGACGGGCGGGCGCGCAAGATCACGACGTTCGCGGACAAGCTCAATATCCCGATCGGCGTTCTGCCGACTTCGAAGGGGGCGCTCGTCTTCAGCATCCCGTCGATCTACCACATGACCGACAGCACCGGCGCCGGCAAGGCGGATAAACGCGAAGTCTACTACGGCAAGTTCGGCGTCGACGACACCCATGGCATGACCGGCGAGTTTATGCACGGCTTCGACGGCTGGATCTACGCGTGCCACGGGTTTCACAATCGCTCGGTCGTCAAGAGCCTCGGCGGCACGTCGATTACGATGGAGTCGGGCAACACCTATCGCATCAAGGCCGACGGGACGCGCATCGAGCAATGGACGTGGGGCCAGGTCAATCCGTTTGGCCTGGCGTTCGATCCGTACGGAAACCTTTATTCAGGTGACTGCCACAGCGAGCCGCTGACGATGCTGTTGCGCGGCGGCTGGTACAAGAGCTTCGCGCGGCCGCACGATGGCCTTGGCTTCGCGCCCCACATGAACACTTTCGGCCGCGAGCATTCCACCGCGCTATGCGGCGTCGCCCATTACGCGGCGGATCAGTATCCGGCTGAGTATCAAGGTAAACTGTTCTTGGGCGACGTCGTTGAAAATCGCATCAACGCGTATCGCATCGAGTGGACCGGCGCGACGCCGCGGGCCGTCTTCGAGCCGTTTTTGACGTGCAGCGACCCGTGGTTTCGCCCTGTCGACATCAAACTTGGCCCCGATGGCTGCCTGTATTTCGCGGATTTCTACAACCGCATCATCGGGCATTACGAGGTGGCGCACGATCACCCAGGCCGCGACCGCGACAAGGGGCGCATTTGGCGCATTGTTTATCGGGGCAAGGACAAGACCGAGCCGCCCCGTTCGGTCAGCAATCTCGCCAAGGCCGACGTAAAGTCGTTGGTGGCCGCGTTGACGGACGCTAACCTCACGGTCCGCATGCACGCGACACACCAGCTCGTCGAGCGCGGCGTGGACGCGGTCGGCGCGCTTCTGCCCCTGCTTAAGAACGTCTCACAAGAAGGAGACGGTCCGCGTAAGGCCCACGCCCTTTGGGTGCTGCAACGGCTCGGCAAACTCGACGACGACACGTTGGCCCAGGCGACGTCGGCATCGGAAAAGATCGTTCGCGTGCACGCCTTCCGCATACTCGCCGAGAAGGCCACGTGGACGCCAAAATACACAGCGATGGCTCGATTCGGGCTGGCGGACAAAGACGTCATGGTCCGGCTCGTCGCTGTCGACGCGATGGCGGCTCATGCGTCGTCCGAGCACGTTTGGCCGTTGGCTAGCTTCTGGAACAGCATTGATGCCAAGGACAGCCATCTCGAGTACGCGGTCCGGCTTGCCCTGCGCAACCAACTTCGTGACGATAATGCTTGGAAAAGAGTAGCTCAATGGCCCAAGGCCGATCGCAATTTTAGCCGCTTGATCGCCGACGTGTGCTTTGGCGTCCACAACGAGCTTTCGGCGCGGCATGTGAGAAACTACTTGAGCACGTTTGACGAGGGAGACTACAATTGGACGCGCGACGCGATACGCTATGTCATTCGCCATAGCTCACCGGATTCGACGAGCTGGGCGCTGCGGCTGGCTCAGAAACGCGGCAAGACGAACCTCGTGCTGCAAGGCGTCATCCTCAAGGCCGCCGCGCAAGGCGCGCAGGAACGAGGCGTAAAATGGACTGCGGAGGATGTCGTATCGGCGGAAGACATGGTCAGCGACCTGTTGAAGACGCCGCGACCGGATGTCAAGCAGACTGGCGCCGAGTTGGCCGGCATGCTGAGGCTGACCAAGACGCAGCCGCACATCTTGGAGCTTGTCATCAAGGCCGACACGCCGGAAGCATTGCGGCGTGCGTGCATCACGGCGCTTGTCGCGATTGACGCCAAGGTTGCTGTGGAGCCCTTAACGCAGATGTTGCTCAACGACAAGGAAGCGATCGCCGTTCGCGAGCAGACGGCCAACGCGCTCGCCGGCACCAATCATCCCGCCGCGCATGAAGCGTTAGTGAAGGCGTTGCAAAATGCGCCGGCCCGATTGCAAAGCACCATCGGCCTTGGCATGGCTGGCTCGACTCAAGGCGGCGAACGATTGCTGGCCGCCATCGAGACTGGCAAGGCGTCGCGCCATCTCCTGCAAGATCGCGTCATCGAGCAACGCCTGAGCAGCGCGAAGATCGCCAACGTCAAGGATCGGCTCAAGAGACTCACCCAAGGTCTCCCCGCCGCCGACCAGAAGATCCAGGAGTTGATCGCCAAACGCGCAAACGCATTCGTCTCGTTCAAGGCCGACGCGGAGCAGGGCCAGAAGATCTTCGCCAAGCATTGCGGCAACTGCCACCAGATCGGCGGACAGGGCGCCAAGGTCGGGCCGAACCTTGACGGCATTGGCGCCCGGGGACTCGATCGCCTGTTGGAGGATGTGCTCGACCCGAACCGTAACGTCGATCAAGCGTTTCGCACCACGATCATTACGACCAAGCAAGGACAGACCGTCAACGGCTTGTTCCTGCGCGAGGAGGGTAATATCGTCATCCTCGCGGATAAAGACGGCAAGGATGTGCGTATCGACAAAAGCTTGATCGAAGAACGCGCCGTCAGTCCGCTGTCGCCGATGCCGAGCAACATCGTCGAGTTGATGAGCGAGCCGGAGTCTCACCACCTGATGGCGTATCTGTTGACCCAGCGCGCCAAGTAATCGTTTAGCCGCTCGCCTTGGGCGAGCGCGGGCCCCGCGCTCGCCCAAGGCGAGCGGCTAAACGCGATCACGTTAATGGGAGGATAAGTTCATGGCCAAACGCATTGTTCTGCGCACCGGCGAAGCGCTCGTCGAAGGCGCTCTCGACTACCTCTGTGCCGAGCCCGAGATCGTCATCGGCGAACTCGACGGCCCGGTGGGCACGGCCCTGGCGACGCTCGTTGGCGACCAAGTCAAGGGGCACACGAAGGTGTTCGCCATTCTCAATAGCGATGTCCAAGTCAAGCCGGTAACGCTGATGGTGAGCAAAGTCACGGTCAACGATTCTCGCTACACGAACATCCTGATGGGAACCGTGCAGGCAGCGATCGCCAACGGCGTGCTCGATGCGGTTCGCGCCGGCGATATCCCCAAGAAGAAGGCTCACGACCTCGGCATCATCTACTCTGTCTGGCTTGATCCGTCGATCCTGAAGGTCCCCAAGGGCAAGATCGATCATGCAGGGCTGTTTGCCGTTCATCGCGAGGCTACGGTGAAGGTCATCCGCAAGGCGATGAACGACGAACCGGACATCAATTGGCTGCTTGACAACCAGAGCACCGTACAGCACTACTTCCACCAGCAGGGGCTGGACGGGAATATCTAGCCCGAATGATTCACCACAGAGACACGGAGAACGGAGCGCGGCCGAGCCGCAACCAAGATCAATCACGAGAACAAGAAAGAACGAAATCGAGTACATGTCTCCATCTTGAAACGCAGAGTGCGCAGAGAACGCACAGCGATATGGCCGAATCTTCTCCGCGTTCTCTGCGCACTCTGCGTTTCAATATTAGGCGTCGGAGTCCGATGGCGTAGAAGATTGTTGCTGGGAAACAGGATTCCAAAGATGTGTTTTACAGTGAGAATCAATGGGAGTAGTGAGTTGCGCTAGAATCTCGATCGAGAACACAGGGACATAGTCTATTTTGCCTATGACGCATTTTCTTTGTGGGCTGTGTGACTCTGTGTTAAGACGACTTGCTGAGCTGACTGATCCGGGTTAGATCAGCGCCGGCGGCGTTGGCAAACAGTTCGCAATTGTGAACCTTGGCAGCTTTTTGGTATTCGTACAAATCGTTCGTTATTGGCATTGCTCATTCGACAAGCCACATATCGTGGGTTATACTTCCGACAGACTCAGCCTAGTCGATGTAAACGGCGCAACCGGCAAAGTTTGCCACGCCTTCCTGCAAGTTCGCGGCAAGCCGCGACGGCAGGCCCCTGGTTTGTTTCCGTCCGGGAATCCCCATCCGGATGTGGGAAAGGCTTTTGGCGGCACGGCGGATGTCGTGCTTCCCTTCTCGCCTTCGGCCCTAATGGGAATGGAATCCAAAACAAGTGAAATCGCCAACTGCGTTGGCGCGGCGCTCATGTTGCGCGCCGTCTACAGCTTGCCTTTGGAGTAGCTTCGGATGAATTCAGTTTCCCGTCCCGCCACCGTGCAGATTACGCCCGCTCCGCTCACGGACCATCTCGGCGCCTTTCGCACCGCGCTGACGCTCTTCGGCACGGCTGAGCTTGAACTGTTTCTTCCGCCAGCCAACGATCCAAGCTATTTGGAAACTCTCTGTGAGTTGGTGCGAATCGACATGGTGCACCGCTGGCAACAGGGCCAACCTGCGGAGATCGAAGTCTATCAGGAGCGATACCCGGAGTTATTCGCCGACCCGGTGTTCGCGTATCGGATTGCCGAGGACGATTTTGTTCTGCGCGAAAGCTCGTCCGTCTCGCTGTCGCGGCACGACCTGGGCATTCCATCCAAGCTTGACATCAATCTGACGCCGCCGGACGACAGTGATTATCCGATTACCGCAAAGCCGCCGACGCTGGCGTCGTTTGACCAAGACACCGATCAAACGCGTGTCGCTGGGGCCGCTGACGGCCGGCGCCGGGGTCTGTCGGATCCGGAAGTCGCCTGGAACGTCAATGAAGCGATGCTGGAGCTGCCCAAAGTCGGCGACGAATTCCTTGGCTTCAAATTGCTCGCGGAACTGGGCAAGGGCGCGTTCGGCAAAGTGTTCCTGGCCCAGCAAGGCGATCTCGCCGGCCGCAAAGTGGCACTAAAAGTCGCGGCCGGCCTCTTCAATGAGTCGCAGACGCTGGCGCAACTACAGCACTCGCACATTGTGCCGATCTATTCGTTCCATCATGGCCGACCGTATCAGGCCGTTTGCATGCCGTACCTCGGCTCGACGACGATGGCCCACGTACTTGCCGACATTCGCACGCACAAGAGCGTCCCCGCGTCGGGCAGGGAGTTGCTCAGCACCATCAATGGCCACAGACGGAGCACGCGGAGGATCGACGATTCGTCAAGGGACTTGGCCAGTCATGGCGAGAACCATGATTCCCATGGCGGCGCTCATGACGGCGCCCACACGGGGAAGGTTCCAGCGTCCGTGCTTGAACTCGAGGGGATGAGCTACGTCGACTCGATTCTTTGGCTCGCCGTCCGATTGACCGATGGGTTAGCCCATGCGCACGAGCGAGGCATCCTGCACCGAGATCTGAAGCCCGCCAATGTCCTGATCACCGACGATGGCATGCCGATGCTGCTCGACTTTAACCTGGCGAAGGACAACAAGGAGCGCAACAACGCCAATGCGGCGTCGATCGGCGGCACGCTGCCGTACATGGCTCCGGAGCATCTGGATGCGTTTCGCGGGCAGACTCGCACTGTCGACGCGCGCAGCGATTTGTACTCGCTTGGCGTCATGTTGTTCGAGTTGCTTACCGGGGCTTCTCCGTTTCCGTCGTATCGCAACCAATCGACGCGCGAGACGATCGATCGCATGATCCAGGACCGGAACGACGGGCCACCTTCTTTGCGCGACTTGAATCCGTCGATATCACCAGCCGTCGAAGCGATCGTGTTGCGCTGCCTGGCCGCCGATCCGAAGCAGCGGTATCAGAGCGCACGCGAGCTGCAGGAAGACTTGCAGGGTCAGCTCGATCACTTGCCGCTGGTGCATGCCGGCAATCCATCGACGTGGGAACGTGTGCAGAAGTTTCGGGTGAGGCATCCGCGCTTGATGTCATGGGCGACGTTTGTCGGCGTTCTCTGCGTCGTTGTCGCGGGCTTGACGTCGGCATTCGCTCTGCGCGAGGAGGAACATCGTCGTCTGGAAGCAAAACAAATTCTGGCGCGGTTTCAGGAAGACGCTCAAACCGCGTATTTCCTGTTGCACGCCCGCACCGCCGGCGATCAACTCGCCGAAGGGGAACAGGCGTGCCGATCGACGCTGGCGCATTTTCAAGTTCTTGAGAATCCGAACTGGCGCGAAGGCCCGGCCACGCGGCGTCTCGCCCCGGACGAACGCCAGCGCCTGGACGCCGAGGTTGGCCAACTGCTCGTTCTCCTGGCCAACGCCAGGCAACTCGCCGGTGAAAAGGAAACCGACGCTGGTCGCAGGCACGCGTTGTTCCAGGAAGGGCTGCAGTTCTGCTCCCTGGCCGACGCTTGTTTCGGCGACGGACATTCCCCCGCGGCTTTGATGCGGCAACAGGGCGAGTTGCACCAGCGTCTTTTCGGCCCTGACAGCGCTCGCGCCTATTTCGAGCGCGCTCAGAAGGCCGAGCTCAAGACGGTTCAAGACCGCTATCTGGCGGCCAAGCAACTGGCGGAAACGGGCAAGTTTCGCCAGGCGCTACTGATCGTTCAGGACGCCATCCGCATGAGCCCGCAGGATTTCAACCTGAATTTCCTCAAGGGCATCTGCCACGACTATCTCTCGCAGCATACGGACGCCATCGCCAGCTACGGCGTGTGCATTGCACTGCGACCGCGCTTCTACGGCGCCTATTACAATCGCGGGCTGTCGCACATGCGTCACAACGATGCGAAGTCCGCCATCGCCGATTTCACGGACGCCGTAGCGCTGAAGCCCGATTTCCACGAGGTCTACGTCCAGCGTGCCTTGGCCTATCAATCGATGAAAAAGAATGCCGAGGCGATCGGCGATTTCACGGCGGCGCTCGACCGCGGGATCAAGCAGACGCGCGTCTATTTCCTGCGTGGCAAGTTGCGCGAAAAAGCCGGCGACCGCGACGGCGCCAAGGTGGATTTCGCCGAGGGCATGCGCCATGAGCCCACGGACGAGGCGAGCTGGATCACCCGCGGCATCGCGTTTCTGCCTGGCGAGCCGAAGAAAGCACTCAGCGATTTCAATCAAGCGCTCAAGCTCAACCCCCAATCGCTGTCGGCGCTCACGAACAAGGCCCATGTCCTGGGCAAGTACTTCAAACGCACCGAGGAAGCCGTCGGCGTTTTGGATACGGCCGTCGCGCTTTATCCGGACGATGTTCGACCCTTGGCAGGCCGTGGCGTCTATTTGGCCCGCCTCGGAAAACGCGACTTGGCGCTCAAGGACGCCGAGAAGGCACTGCTGACCGACACGAATCCATCGAACCTGTATCAAGTCGCCGGGATTTACGCGCTCACCTCGCAGCAGGAACCGGACGACCGGCGTGAGGCGATGCGGCTGTTGGCGAGTGCACTGAAGAAGGGATTTGGGTTTGAGTACTTGGAAATCGACCGCGACCTCGACCCGATTCGCGAGTTGCCGACGTTTCGCCGAGTCATCGAAGCGTCGCGCGCCTTGCAGTCGGCGAAATAGCCGGCGGGCCCGGGAAGTACGGCGTCTGGGCGTGCCGGCTGTCTCCATGTCGAGAAGTCGCGGTCGATTTTCAACTACCGTTTTTCGAGGAAGTCATTGCAGCTGGCTTTTCAGGGAACCAATGGCAACAAAACTGCCTTGCTGTCAAATTCATGCCACAGTATCAAAAATTATTGTGTCAGCATAATTAGTTCATGCCAATTCGGCAGGTTTCACTTCGTGCCGTTACGTCTTAACAGGTCCTGTCTGATTTTCCGCGCACTTTTTTGAAAACAAATTGCAATTCGATTTGACAATGCTTAATATTTCGTTGTTGATGTGGGTTCGGCATGACTCGTAAGGCCGAACTGTCACGTCATTCGCCGTACTTACCCGGCCTGCGCGGGCCTCTGCTCGTGGTCAATCTCCCCTGGGTTGGCGATTTGTGCGAACGGTCGAATTATGTCGTAGACGTAATTCGACATTTTTTCAAACGAAAACGAAAACTCAGAGGCCAACGAGTGATCCGCCTGGGTGCGGGGCAGGAAGAATGTCCCCTCATGAAGCGGTATCTTCCCCGCGTGGAATGCCTCGAGGAACGGTGCGTCCCCGATGCAGATCCAATCGTCCAAGTGGCGGCCACTTCTGAAGTGGCTCTGAGCCCCACGTTAACCTCGGATCAGGAGTCGTATGTGATCGATCCGTACCTGATCGATCCCAATACGGCCGTTGATCCCAAACCGATCGCGCCCGATCAGACCATGCCTGTGCCGGACTCGGCCTGGCAGCTTCCCGAAAGTCCGGTCCCGCCGATCGATAATCCGTTCTGGTATTAAGGGCGGTCACAAAACCCGAAGCGTGAGCGAAGGACGCACCGGTCATTCGCTGGCGCTTCGAGTTTTTTCAACGAGATGTCCTTCTCCATCCCTCCCGAAAAAACAATGAATCCGCTCAGCATCAATGTCCACGGCTCAAACCGTGTGCGCAATCGCTTCGCATCCACGCCGTATGACACAATCGGGGACGTCAGTCATCGGATAGCCGAGGGGCAGTAGAGGCATGCGCCCAGCATCAGACCTCCGACAATGATGGCGATGGTACCGAGGACAACATCCGATTTGTGCCATTCTTGTTTTTCATGATCTTGGCTCGTCATTCCTTCTTCGTGCTCGCGATCGATCATGATGCACCTCTTGTTCGGTTCTGAAATCGAGGGATGCATCAAGGTAACCGCAAGTGGCGTGCAGATCTAACCTTCGGCGAAACGATCACTACATTCGGCTAACAAATCGGCTTTCCGAATTTCTCGTTGTGTCACATGGGTGCAAGCAACTATACTCAATCGTAGGCAAGGCTTTTGAGCCTGGTGAGGCGGCGCATGTCAGGCAGGTGAGCCTGACTTATTTCGGGAGATGCACCATGTCGAACGTCCTACTTCGGTCCGGCCTCGTTGCTTGCGTGATGTTGTCATTCGCGCTGCTCACGCCCGCTCAGCCGACCAAGGCGCCGTCGGCCGAAGAGATCAAGGCGCTGCAGACGAAGTATCGAGCCGAGCGCGACAAGGTGATCAAGGACGGCGTCGCCCAGCGTGTTCTCCCGGCCATCATGGCCAAAGCCGAGGAGCTGGCGAAAAAATCGGGCGCCGCTCTTGCCGGCGGGCGCTTCATGCAAGCCCAGGAAGCAATTCGGCAGGCACGCTGGCAGTTGCCGTATCACCCGTCGAGCGTTCCGGATTATGTGTCGCGCGTCATCGGCAACCTGCGCTTGCGGCACGCCCGAGCGATCAATGTCGTCGCCTTTAGTCACGACGGATTGAAACTGGCGACCGCGTCGAACGACAAAACCGTCAAGATTTGGGACCTGAGCAATGGCCATGAGATTCTCACCTACGAAGGCCACAAGGCTGACGTCAAGTGCCTTGCCTGGAGCCCCGACGGCAAGTTCATCGCCTCCGTGGGTGAAGAGAAAGTGATCAAGCTATGGAACGCCGAGACCGGCAAGGACGAGCAAGCCATCGCGGCCGTCGGCGACAGCATCCGCGCCATCGCGATTTCCAAGGACGGCAAGCACGTCTTCACCGGCCAGCATGGGCGAATGCCGGCTCTGGTAAACGGAATCTTTGTGTATGAAGCGAAGACCGGCAAGCTCGTTCGGGAAGTGCGCGACTTTCAGGCCCGCATCAGTTCGATGACTCTGAACGCCGAAGGGAATATCCTGGCGACCGGCGATGAAGACAGCAGTATTCGCCTGTTTCAGTATCCGAGCTTCGTTGACAACGTGAACCAGCCGGCGTATTGGACGGATCAGCCGCGCACCGGCGCGGTGTACCAGGTCGGGTTCAGTCCCGACGACAAGACGCTGTTTCGCGTCGGCGGCTTGGGAGTGCAGCTCTTCACGACACCGTTGCCCGGCGCGCCGTTTCAGGTCGGCGCCGCCAGGTTGACTATCCCCGCCAACGGCCCTCGCTGTGCTGCCTTCAGCCGCGACGCCAAGATGATCTTCACCGGCGATTTTCAGGGCTCGATTCAGTTCTGGGATCCGGAGAACGCCCAGAAGATCGGCGAGTTCAAGAACGCTCACGGTCATGCCGTCCACTCGTTGGCTTTCACGCCGCAGGGAAATCGTCTCGCGTCGTGTTCGGGCGACTTCATCGTTCGGCTCTGGGACTTCGACATCACGCTGCAATCGCGCGACATCGAAGGGCATGACGCCCCGATCTGGACCGCCGCCTTCAACGCCGACGCGACCAAGATCGTGTCGGCCAGCGCCGATCGCACTGTCAAGATCTGGGAACGGGACACTGGCAAAGTTCTTGTCAATTTCGCGGAGCACACTGCGCCGGTCACCGTGGCCCAATTCAGCCCCGACGGCAAAGTCGTCGCCTCCGCGGGCGGCGACAAGGTCGTGCGCATCTTCGACGCCATGACGGGCCAATCGTTGCGCACCTGCGAAGGACACGTCAGCACGATCACTTATCTCGATTTTTCGTCCGACAGCAAAAAGATCGTCACCGGCAGCGCCGATCGACGCATTATCATCTGGGACGCCGATAAGGGCAAGGAGCTCATTCGCATCAACGACAATCCGTCGATCGTCGCCGCCGTCGCCTTCAGCCCGAACGGCAAGCAGATTGCGGTGGGCAATATCGATCAGACGATTCGGCTCTACGACGCGGAGACCGGCAAGTTGCAGCACAGTTGGAACGCGCACGGCACGGCGGTCAGCGGGGTCGCCTACAGCCCGAACGGGCTGATGCTGGCCTCGTGCGGCGCCGACCAGGCCGTTGCCGTTTGGCCGCTCAACACGCCAGGCGCCAACGCGATTCGTCTCGTGGGCCATACCGGCCCCGTCAGCACGGTTGCATTTCGCATGGACAATATCCACCTCGTCTCCGCCGGCGCCGATCAACTCGTCAAGCTCTGGAAGATCGAGGGCAACGGCGGCAAGGAAGTGCAGACCTTTCGCGGTCACAAGGACTGGGTGACCGCGGCCGCGTTCTCCAAGGACGGCTTCCACGTCGTGTCGTCGAGCGTCGATCGCCACGTCAAGCTCTGGGAGATCACGAGCCGAGAGCTGCCCCTGGTCGCCGAACATGCCAGCGCCGTGCAAGCGGTGGCCGTCAGCCCGGACGGCACGCTGATCGCGACCGGGTCGTCGGATCGCTCCATCAAATTGTGGGATCGCAAGACCGGCGTCGAAGTCGCCACGCTCACCGGCCACACCCATGCTGTCATGTTCATGTTGTTCACTCCCGATGGCAAGCGGCTCATCAGCCTCAGCGGCAACCCCAAGGCCAACGACCGTGGCGACGCCGAGATTCGCTTCTGGGAGATCAATCCGCCGCGCGAGATCGTTCGCACGCAGCAACAGCTCAACGTGTTCGGCAAGGGCCGATTGCGTACGTTTTCTTCGTTCATGGCCACCGATCCCGCGGGCAAGCAGTTGTACATCTGGTACCACTTCAACGACGCCAGCACCAGCACCATCGTCGACGGTTTCGACATCGAAACTGGCGCCCCCGTTTGGGACAAGGACGGACGGCCGACCTTCGTCGAGACGACCCGCAAAATCAACTCGCTTGCCATCGCCGCCAACGGCAAGATCGGTGTTACCGGCGGACGCGACGGCAGCGTGCGCTTGTGGGACCTCAGCCTTACCGAAGCGAAACCCGCGCCCGGCGGTGACTGGTTCCTCTTCAACAAAGTCGGAGTCGCCGACCTCGGGTTCACTCCCGACGGTTCCATCCTCGTTGCAACGAGCGAGGTCGGCGACATCAAGATCGCCAAGGTCCAGGGCCGAGAAGTCCTCAAGGAGTTCAAGGGCCACAAGTCAGGCATTGCCGCATGCATCGTCAGCCCCGACGGCAAGACGTTTGCCACCGTCGATGGCGACAACGTCATCAAGGCCTGGTCGATCGACGGCAAAGAACTGCGATCCTGGAACTGCGGACGCCATCAGGACATGTTCATCATCAACTTCGCGTTTACCAATGACAGCAAGCAAATCGTCACGGCCAACGCCAACACGACGGTTTACGTCTTGGATTTGCCCTGACCTCATCAGAGCCCCAGGGTATCATGTGAGATGATGAGGTGGCATTCGCGAAATTCCCCGTCTTTTTGGGCCTTTTTCCACCCACTCACTCATCTGCGCGCTGCACAGGCTGCGCGTTTTCGCTCAGACTGCATGCGCCAATTTTTCTCGCAACCGACATCGCGTTACGCGTTCCGGCGCGGTACGATCGGAACGGGCCACGGTCCCCGTGAGTACGGGTGCACGACATGGTCTGCGTGGCCTGCTTCGGGAGGGCGAGGCTCCTGCCGAGCCGGAAGTTTCAGGATACTCGTCCGAAATCGAGTATTTCGCGGGCTCGCGGCTCGGCAGGAGCCTCGCCCTCCCTTGCCGTTTGCAAACCATGTCGTGCACCCCGTGAGTACCCCGACTGAGCATTGACCTCGACCTCATCGCGCGGACGATGTACATTAGCGTGGTATGACCAAATGCCGCGGGAAGAATGGCAAAATCGAATGTTCCACGTGGAACATTGCACCGCGTGCTGCGTCCAACGGTTAGCGAGATTTTCACGAACCAACAACCTTGTTCGAGGATGCAATATGCGCGCCTGGATTATCGCGGCCTTGACCTTCACTTTCGCCGCCTTCCTGCCACTCGCCGACGCGGGCAAGAAGAAGAAAACCGATGACGACGACGTCACCGATCCCAAGGAGGCCTTGCAGGCCCTCCAGGAATTCATCGGCGGCTGGAAAGGCAACGCCGACGGCAAGAAGCTCGGCTTCTGGTCCGAGAAATCGAGCTGGAGCTGGCGATTCAAAGGCAAAGATGTCTGGATGAGTTTCGACATCGAAAACAGCAAAGTCTACAAAGGCGGCGAAGTTCGCTTTCTCCCCGACAAATCGAAGTATCAATTCACGCTGATCGAAAAAGCCGGCAAGAAGGCCGTCTTCGAAGGCGAGCTTAAGAAAAACACGGTTACCCTCGAACGCCTCAATCCCGACACCAAGGACACCGAGAAACTCGTCATCGGCACCGTCAGCGGCGGTGATCGGCTCGTCTACTCGCTCTGGATTCGTCCCGATGGCCGAACCCAATTCGCCGAGCAACTAAAAGTCGGCTACACACGCGAAGGCATCAGCTTCGGCACGGAAGTCGGCGGCAAGAAACCCGAATGCGTCGTCACCGGCGGCCTGGGCACCATGCAGGTCACCTACATGGGCCAAACCTACTACGTCTGCTGCACCGGCTGCCGCGACGCCTTCAACGAGAACCCGGCCAAGGTCATTGCCGATTACATGAAGAAAAAGAAAAAAGGCTAACAGGGTCGCACGCACGATCGTAAGCCCAGGGGTGAGCAACGCGAACCCCTGGGTTGTTTTTTTTCACCACGATGCTCTCTATCGTCATCCCGACGCACAACCGGACCGATCTCTTGCGAGCCTGCTTGCTGGCGGTGGTTCGACACGCCCCGCAGGCGACGGAGATCATCGTGGTCGACGATGCCTCGCCGTACGCCGCCGCCAGCCGGGTCGCCGCCGAATTCGGCGCGATGGTGTTGCGTTCGACGCGCCAACGAGGGTTCGCGATGGCGGCCAACGCCGGCATTCGCGCCAGCCGAGGCGAAGTCGTCGAAATGCTCAACGACGACACGGAAGTGCAGCCCGGTTGGGCCGATGCCGCGCTCAAGTGGTTCGACGATGCGTCGGTCGGCGCCGTGGCGCCGCTGGTCCTGGCTTGGCCGGATGGAGATGTGATCGATTCCGCCGGCGACACGTATTACTTCGGCGGTGTCGCGCGCAAGCGGTGGCAGGGCGTTCACTTGCGGCGAAGCATATCGGGTCCGGGCAGCGAGCGCGAAGCCGCAAGCGGGAGTTCCCTTTTTGAACCGTGCCGCGTTTTCGGCACAAGCGCTGCCGCCGGGTTCTATCGCCGATCGGCACTCGATCGAGCAGATCTGTTCCCTGAAGAGTTCGGCAGCTACTTCGAAGACGTCGATCTCGCCTTCCGCCTCAACCGCGCCGGCTACCGGACGACATTTGAGCCGGCTTCGCGCGTCCTGCATCACGTTTCTGCTTCTTATGGGACGGAAGGCCGGCGCCTGATCGAACGGCAATCGTGTAACGAGGAACGCGTTTTTTGGCGCAACCTGCCCACGAGCGTTCTCTGGCAGGCCTTGCCCAAGCACCTCGCCGTGCTCATCGGCAAAGCCTGGCGCCGCCTCGATGAAGGCACGCTTCTGCCGTGGCTCTTCGGCAAGCTCCGCGCGTTCTCCGAATGGGGCACGCATCGAGCTCATTGCTCTCGCCTGCCGACTAGCGACACTCACGATTGGAGCCTTGATGAAAGCTGGTCGGCGACCGAGACTTGAGCACTTCGCGCAATGCCACAAAGCGGTGCTGCTAAGACTTGGCAATAATGAGTATCCGAGAACGACTAACGATGCCGCCACGTTACTTTCGCGAGCAAACTCATTCGTTTCTTTTCACCAGCCGGGCCTTGGCCCAGTTGAGGTTGGCCTGGACGTCGCCCGTGCTGCCGAAGTCGACGATCAGCGTCATCGCGCGAATGCCGCGCGTGTCGAGGCGAACAACTTGCGGCGTGGTTTGTGCGGTAAACTCTTTTCCGGCGTTCAATTCAACGCGTTTGCCGTCAAGCTCGATCGCCGCACGGGCTCGGCCTTTGGGTGACAGCTTGTCGATGCCGACGACGGCGTCGAAGCGCCGGTACTTTCCGTCGAGCTTGTAAGCGACCGAGCAGGCGGCGTGCGTGCCGAGGCCGAGCTCATAGGCGCCGCCGGCAAAGCGCAACGGATCACCGGTGGCGGCAGAGTTCTTGGCGAGCGGCCAGGCGACATCCAGAAAAGGGCGATGCTCATAGCGCATGGGCGTCAAGTCGGCCAGGTTGACCACCGACGGCTGGCAAATGTCAATCGCCACGACATTTGCTTCGGGAACCTGAAAGGTCGAGCCGAATTGCGTCTTTCCGATCCATCGTCGCGTGCTCTCGTCAAATTGAAAGTCTAGCACGTTGAGGCGAGCCCCGTTTTCGAGGATGACGCGGGCGTATCGCAAGGCGGGCTTAAGTCGAGCGAGGCGATCGGTGCCCAAGGCGATGCCGGCGAGCTTGGTCCAGGGGATCTGGCTTTTTTTGCCCTCGATAAGAAGCGTGGCCCCGCCAGTTTGCGACAAGGCGGTCAAGGTCCCCTCGATGCGGTCGCCGTTTTGCAGGTGGGCAACGTCGCGCGTTCGAGCGCCCGATTGCAAGTTCGCGAAGAATCGTTCCGGGTCCTCGACGCCGGCGGGCACGGAACTGAAGAGAAGAACCACATTGGGGGCGAAAAAGCTAACGGCCTTGTCACCTCCAAGGCCGAGCGACGGATCGAGCACGACATGAAGGCGCCTGCCGTCGAGCGTCGCGGCCAAGTCGGCCGTGAGCGGCAATCGATCGCCATTCGTGAGGCTGATGAAACGGCGCGTCAGAAGCGGCGGCAGGGGCCGGCCTTCCTGCTGGATCTCGATCACGTCCTCCAATGTCCGCCTCGCCCCGGCGTTTTCCATGACGACCCGGCCCGACTCATCGAGCGACACCAGCGTGCACTGCGAACGGAACACGCTCGCCGACACGATATCGAATCGCGGCGCCTGAGCACGCGCATTCCCGGCAAAGAGCATGAGAGTCAATAACAATGGGGTAGCACGCATGGTCAGCAGGAGGACTTGCCGCGAAGAAACGCAAAAAAAGCAACTAGAGTCACCTACGAGGCTGGCCCTTCGCACTTTTGCGACGTTCGCGTGTTCTTGCGGCAAAGAAAAACGTTAGCGTTGCAAGATCGGCAGGTAGTTGTTGGGCACTTGGAGGATGATGAGCGCCATGGCCGTGCAATAGTTGGAGCACATCAGCCCCTGCTGCCAGGAGCCGTCGGCACGCCGGCTGTTGAGGAGTTCTTCGCGGATGGCCGGATACCACTGGCGCCAATAGTTGCCCCCCGCGATCCACATGGCCTGGACTGCGTAATAATGGCCGTAGTAGTAGTGGAAATCGGGTTGGCCGAACATCCCGCCCCCCGCGCCGGGACGCATGCGATTGAGATAGTCGAGTCCACGCGTTACGGCCGGATCGTTGTAGACGCCGGCGCTATAAAGGGCGACGACGCCCGCAGCCGTACGCGCGAATCCGGATGGCCCGCCAAACGGCTGATAGCGAAATCCGCCGTCTGGTCCCTGGCAGCGACGCACATACTCGACACAGCGATCGCGATTGGCCCGCGGCACCGACAGCCCCCCGTTGCGAGCGGCACGCAGCGCCATGATCTGGCAGATCGTCACCGACAGGTCCGCGTCTTGTGGCCGCGGGTTGTAACGCCAGCCTCCTTCAGCATTTTGCGAGCTGAGAATAAGCCGAACCGCTCGTCCCAGGCAGGCGCGCAATTCGCTCTGCAAAGGATTCGTGTAAACCATGCCGTAGACCTCGGCAAGGAACAACGTGGCAAAACCGTGCCCGTACATGGGGCCGTGATTGAAGCCGCGCGGCGAGTTCAGGAAGCCGGGAACGTTCGGATCTTCGCAGCGGCGCACGATATACTCGACGGCGCGCGTGACCTTCTCGCCGTGGCGGCCGCGACCCGGTTGATGGCCTCCCGCCATCAGCGCCAGCCCGGCAAGGCTTGTGACGGCAACATGACCGCTGTAATTGCCCGTGCCGAACGATCCATCCTGCCGATTCTGCTGCGCCGCAAGCCAGTCGAGGCTGTTGTCAATTAGACGTTGTGTGGCCGGGGTGATCATCCCAGCCGCCTGGTTTACTTCTTGCGCGGCAACCGAGCCAAGCACGCCGGCCCCGGCGAGGCCTACCAGCGAACCCGCGCTCTGCGATAAAAAGGTGCGGCGATTCATGAGAATCTCCTTCCGAATCACGAGTCATGGGCAGGGGTCAGGGCTCGGTGCGGCGCGGTTGTGCGAGCGACCGGTAGTATTCTTGCAACAATCCCTCATAGCGCGGCATCAGCCTTCCGCGAGCGTAGGCATCGAGCTCTTGACGGAGGCGCGGCGGAAGTCGGACCCAATCCTCTTCCGTCTTGGTTTCACGCAGCAGCTTCTCCAGAGCCTCGCGTGGCGTCGCGGGTTCACCTGGCGTTGCGGACGATTTGGGCGTCACAGAGGGAGATGGATTCGCTTCCGGTTTGGGCTCTGCCAGGGGACCGATAGGCGGCGTCGGCTTGCCATCGGGCTTCGGTGACGGCGGGGGCGGACTCGGCAAAGGCGGAGGCGAGGGCGGGCTCGGCGGAGGTTCGTCGATCAGGCGATTGAGCCCTTCGATGATCTGATTCTGCTGCTTCCGAGTAACGGCGCCCGGATCGCTTTTCCTCAGCCGGTCCGAAACGTCCTGGAAGTCCGTCTGAAGTTGCTCTACGACTTTTTGGCGATCGCGCGCCGGCTCAGATTTCTTCTCGCCGGCAGCGATCGAATCGATCGCGAAAGCCCCGGCGAACATGGCAACAAGCGAGACTATTCGGAACATGGCGCAAATCCTCCCATGTGAGGTTACACAAAAGGCTCTCTGGACGCGGAGCTGACGCTAATCGAAGGCGTCAGTCGTTATCTTTCTTTCGGCCAATGCTGTCGTAGTACTGGCCGATGAGGCGATAATAGCGTTCCATGACGCGTTCGCGCATCTGGGCGTCCATCTCTTGTCTGCGGTTGGGCGGGAGATGGCCCCAGTAGTCGATCTTCGGGTCAAGGTTGGCCTTCTTTTCGGGGCCGGTGCTTTTACCGCCGTCACCGGGGTTGTTGCCGGCGTCCTTGTTGTCTTTGTCCTTGTCCTTGGGGTCGCCCATGCCTCCACCGCCTTTGTCGTCCTTTTTGTCTTTGTCCTTGTCCTTGGGGTCGCCCATGCCACCGCCGCCGCCCTTGTCGTCTTTTTTGTCTTTGTCGTTCTTGTTGTTGAGCTTGTCGTCTTTTTTGTCCTTGTCGTCCTTCTTGTCCTTATCGTTTTGGCCGCCTTTGTCTTTTTTGTCGTCGAGCTTCATGGGGCCTTTGTCCTTGCCGCCGCCGCCGCCACCCTTGTTGTCGGCGCCGCCGCCGCCACCACCTTTGTTGTCGCCCCCGCCACCACCACCGCCCTTGTTGTCAGCTCCACCGCCACCATCACCACCGCCTTTGTTGTCGGCTCCACCGCCACCACCCCCACCACCCCCGCC
>VGZI01000055.1 GCA_016872605.1 Planctomycetota bacterium | reverse complement strand
ACGAAAAGACAGCACGCAACTTCTTGGCCTTCGTCCAAGTCGCGGCGATCACGGTGCTGTTGCTGTAACCTAACCACCCGATTTCTCCCAGCTATTGTCCACACGCCCTAGTGAGAAAACGCTGCAGCGTGTCAAACGGGCGTACCGCAAAATCTACGTTCACCCGAATCAACATGCCGGCTACTATCCCGGCGCGGAACAATTGACGCTCAAGTTGCTCTTCGATCCGAGCGACGGCAATATCCTCGGCGCCCAAGCGGTCGGCGGCGACGGCGTCGATAAGCGCATCGACGTGCTCGCCGTCGCCATTCAGGCGGGAATGACCGTGTTCGACCTCGAAGAAATGGAGCTGGCCTATTCGCCGCAATATGGTTCCGCGAAAGACCCGATCAACATGGCCGGCTTCGTCGCCACGGGGCTTCCGCGCGGCGATCATCCGCAGATCGACGTCGAAACCGTGCACTCCGATGCGTCCGCGGTGGGGTACTTTTTGCTCGATGTTCGCACGCCCATCGAATTCGCCCGCGGGCACATCGAGGGCGCGATCAACATCCCCGTGGACGACCTGCGCCGCCGGATGAGCGAACTGCCGCGCAACCGCGACATCGTCGTCTACTGCCAGGTCGGCCAGCGCGGCTACCTGGCGACGCGCATCCTGCTTCAATCCGGCTACCGCGCCGCCAACCTGGGCGGCGGATACAAAACCTATGAACTGTTCGAACCGACTCATTAACGAGAGTTTTTTCACCACAGAGTCTCACAGAGAAAGTCACTGAAGATGATAAACTGTGCCTTCGCCTCGACAAAGAATGAGCGGACATGGGTTGTTGGACCTATCCTGCATTTTCTCTGTGCCTCTGTGGTTTAGATTTTCTTCGTTGGGAGGATTCGCATGTCGCTTTCGTTCCTACTTGCTCTTGCCTTCGTTCAGCAATCCACGCCGTATCCACGGGCCGAGCTATTGATCGAGCCGAAGGATCTGATCGCGAATGTGGCCAAGTATCGCGTTCTCGATGTCCGCCCGCAGACTCAGTTCGAGAAGGGCCACCTGCGCTGGGCCGTCTGGGTCGATCACGACGCCTGGGCCAAGACGTTCGCCAAGCACCAAGACCTCAAGGCGTGGAGCAAGATCATCGGCGATCTCGGCATCGATAATCAAACGGAAGTCGCGATCTACGACGACGGCTCGACCAAGGACGCCGCCCGCGTCTGGTGGGTCATGCGTTACTTCAATCACACCAAGGTGCGCATCGTTCACGCCGGCTGGCATGGCTTAATGCAGGCCGACGTGGCGGCGACGACGAAGGTCGGCGTCATCCAACCGCAGACCTTTGCGATTGCGTCCCCCGCGCAAGCTCGGCTGGCCGACAAGGCATCGGTGCTCGATATTCTCAATAACCGCACCGGCGTGCAAATTATCGATACGCGATCCGAAAAGGAGTACTGCGGCGAAACCAAGCTCGCCAAGCGCGGCGGCGCCATCCCGGGCGCCATCCACCTCGAATGGACCGACGCCATCGATCCGAAGACGAAGCGATTCAAGTCGGCCGGGGAATTGACCAAGCTCTTCAAGGACGCCGGCATCGACCTGAAGAAGAAAAGCGTCACGCACTGCCAATCGGGAGGCCGAGCCGCCGTGATGGCGTTCGCCCTGGAAATGATGGGCTCGGACGGCGTGTCCAACTACTACCGCAGCTGGTCCGAATGGGGCAACGACCCCAGTACGCCGGTCGTGTTGCCGAAGAAGAAGTAGCGAATGCGTTGCCTCGTCCTCCCAAGTTGCCAAACACTTGCAATTGACACGGAGTCTCGAACTACGTATCAGGGTTGGCGACCAAGGAGGATCACGCTATGTTTCGCTGGCTATTTGTCCTGGTGTTGCTCGCGTCGTGCGGCGGGTGCGTGCTGATGGATCATGACTACTATGGCGAGCCGCACGGGTGGATGGCGCCATCGAATGGCTGCGGCGTGGCGCCGGTGAACGTCAATTCATCGCAAAGCGCGGAACCGGAGCTGTTGAGGAAATGATCCCCAGGAATCGGTGCGCTCATCCTGGGGCTTGGGCGCCGTCTTGCGTAAACATGCCCAGGTAGCTGAAATAGCGCTGCTCGCTCAGGTAGCGCAGAGCGACGGCATTCTTGACCGCGCAGCGTTCCTCGTGCGTGTGCGTGCAGTCGGGAAACGCGCAGAGAGCTACGTACGGCCGAAATTCCACGAAGAACCCTTCTGCCTCTTCAGGCAACATATCCCACAGTTCGAACTGACGAATCCCCGGCGTATCGACGACCCATCCGCCGAAGTCGAGGCGAATCAACTCCGCTGTCGTCGTGGTGTGTTTGCCTTTCTGATTCACATCGCTGACCTCGCGCACGCGCAGGCCGAGTTCTGGCTGGATCGCATTGAGCAGCGACGATTTGCCGACGCCGGATTGCCCCGAGATGACGCTCTGGCGACCCTTCAACATGCGCTGCAAGCGTTCGACGCCGAGACCGGTGCGGGCGCTGGTGAGCAGCGTCGGAATGCCGAGCTGAGAATAGTAGCCGACGATCGGCTGAATCTCGACGGGCTCGACGAGATCGGCTTTGTTCAGGCAGATGATTGGCGCGATGCCGCCTTGCATGGCGCTGGCAAGATAGCGATCGATCAGGTGCAGCTTGAGGTCGGGCTCTTTGAGCGCCACGACGACGACGACCTGATCGACGTTCGCCACGAGGACCTGCTCGCGCCCCTTCGACGCGCGCGTGAGGATGCCATGGCGAGGCTCGACGCGTTCGATGACGCCATCTTTGGTGAGTAGTGAGTGGTGAGTGGTGAGTGATGAGTGGTCGAGCGGGAGGATGCAGACGCGATCGCCGGTGGCGACGATGTTGCGCTCATCGGTGGAAAGGTTCTTCAGGACCTGGCGAATCTTGCAGCGGAAGCGTCGGCCATCCTCGGTTTCCACGAAGTTGTCGATGCCATGGACGGATACGACTCGGCCCTGAATGCACTTGGCCATGTCGGCGGAAGGCATCGATGCATCGTCGTCGGTTTCGATAGTGCGCTTGCGCGACAGGTCCCCCTTGGCCCGGACGCGCTCGGTCGACACCGTGGCTTCGTCGGCAAACCCGTGCTGCTGAAAGCCTCGCGTCCAGCCTTTGTCGCGCGCGGGCTTGGAGCGATTCTTTTTCAGCTCGACGCGTTTTTTCTTCTTGGCCATTACTGCTTGTCTCGCGCTTTCTGCGTCGCTTTGGGCGTATTCACTCCGACAATCACGCGCAGCTCGGCTTCTCTCAACTGGAATTCATCGCGCAACCTCTCAGCCGTCAGTTTCGCGGCGCTGAATTCCTCCTTGGAAATGGCCGGCGGGCGCCGGTTGTACAGTTCACTGACACGCTGGTAGCGTTCGGTGCCTTCCGCCATGGCCAATCGCGTCGCCTCGAACTCAGCGAACGCCACCGCCACCTTCGCTTGAACATGGGCGCGTACGCGGTCCAGCTCGGCTTCCGCCAGCCGGACTTTCGCTTCGGCAACTTTGATATCGCCGTTGTTCTTCAGGGCGGCGGCTTGCAACTCGGCAAGGGTTGGCGGCTTCGAGGGCGCCTCCTTCGCGTCTTGTGCTGTTGTCGTGCCCATGCCTAACAGAACCCCCGCAATGAGCGCGTTCAAGCACACGGTGCGCATGGCAAACTCCTTTGCAATGTCTGGAATACAAGCGGACCTGCCGGCATTATAGCGTTCGGAGCAGCAGAATTGGCAAGATGACTTGGCGAACGAGCCTGAATCGTCTAGCGCTCGCATGGCGGCATGGGAGCGCTAAACGTGAACGGCCATCAGAACAACTCGCGGACAGCGTTGCCGCCATCGACGATGCGGATGGGGCGACCGATCGGCGTTTGATTCTCCTTGCGTGGGTCGATGCCGAGGGCGTGGCAAATCGTGCAAAAGAGATCAGAGACGCCGACAGGCCGATTGGTGATGTCGTTGCCCCCGTCGGAGGTTGAGCCGAGCACGCGGCCGCCGCGGATGCCGGCGCCGGCCATCGCGATCGAGAACGCTCGTGGATAATGATCGCGGCCATTGTTGGCGTTGATACGCGGCGTCCGGCCGAACTCGCCCATCCAGATGACCAGCGTCCGCTCCAACATGTTTCTTTCGCGCAGGTCCTTGACAAGATTGCCGAAACCGGCGTCGGACTGAGCGCTCAGCGTTCGGCACGAATCGAAGTTATTCTGGTGCGTATCCCAGCCACCCATGCCGACTTCAACGAAGGTGACGCCCGTTTCGACGAGCCGACGCGCGAGCAAACAGCCCTGGCCGAAAGCGCCGCCACCGCCGAATCCACCCGCGCCGCGCCCGTAGCGATCGCGCGTCGCCGCGGTTTCACGGGACAGGTCGAAAGCTTGCAAGCGAGGGCTGCGGACCATGTTGGCGGCGCCGTTGACGTGAGCGCGATGATCGGTCACGCGCGCCTCGCCGCCGGATTCCGCGAAGTCGCGCTCGAGATCTTGCATTAGGCCCAAGCGACGATCGAAACGCGTTCGGCTCGTGTCGCCCGGAAGCGTCGTGTTGGCGGGCATTTGATTCGGGTTGCCGACGCGGAACGGAGCGTACTGCATGGGGAGGAAGCCGTTGTTGATCGCGCCGCCGAGGCCCCCGCCGCCGATCTGCACGAACTGCGGAAGATCGAAATCGCGCGGGCCAATCTCGCTGGCGACGAGCGAGCCGATGCTTGGAAAACGCACGCCGCCGACGGGAAGATATCCCGTCTTCATCAGGTAAGTGGCCCGTTGATGCTCGCCTTCGCGGTTGTTCATCGAGCGGACGAGAGCAATGCTCCCCATCTCGCGCGCCACGGTCGGCCAACTGTCGGCGATGCGGATGCTGTTGACCGCGGTCTGGATGGATTGCGTCGGGCCGCCGTTGGTATGACCCGGCTTGGGATCGAACGTCTCGAACTGGCTTGGGCCGCCGTTCATGAACAACAGGATGCACGCCATCTGTCGGCGGCGCAGCTCCTGGGCATGCGCGGCTAACGTCGGCATCAATCCGAGGCCAGCAGCGCCGGCGGCGACGGTACGGAGAAACGAACGCCGGCTGAACACGCCGTCGTCATTGACTTGCACTTGCATGTGAAGTTGGGTGCTCATGGATATCTCCTTTGGTTTAGCCGCTTGCTTTCGGCGAGCGCGGGATTCGCGCTCGCCAAAGGCGAGCGGCTAAACATGTGTTAACGACGCATCTGAAATTCGGTGGAGTTGATCAACGCCCAGAGGATGTCCTCGAAGGCCTCGGACCGGTTGCCCACACTGCCGATGTGGCCGCGCAACGTTTTCAGTTCGCGGTCCGTCGGGCGTCGTCCCAGCGTGCGAAGGTAGACCGCACGCAGCGCTTCGTCGTCTTCCTTGTACGACGACAGGATGCGGGCCAGCATGTTGTTGCCCTGGGCGCGAATCCTCTGGTTGATCTGCGGGTTGTTCATCAGCATCAACGCCTGGCTGATGCTGCCTTCGATCTCCTCGGCCTTGGTCGACGGATCGAAGGAGAACTCGTTCTTGAATTGCTGTTCGAGTCCCCCGAATCGGCCCAGCGGCCCCGCGCCGGCCGCGCCGAACTTGCCCCCCAGGCCGGAGTTGATCGGCCCGAGGACCGTGTTGAGCGTTTGCCACATGGCGTTCCCGTTCATGCGGACAAGATTGCGCGTGGCGAACATCAGGTGTTCTTCGCCCGGTTCGCCGGGGCGGATTTGACGTTGGTACGTCTCGCTGTTCATGATGTCGCGGAAGAGCTGCTTGATGTTGTAATCGTTGCCTCGGAACGAGCCGGAGACACGCGCCAACACGGTCGGCATCATGGCGTCCTTCTGCGGACCGAGATCGTCGATCGGTGAATAGAACGCCTGCCCCATCAGTTCGCCCCACATGCGGTTGACGAACGCAGCGGCGAACCACGGGTTGTTTTTGTCGGTGATCTGATCGGTGAGTCCTTTGCGGCGCGCCTCATCGCTCATGCCGCCTCCACCAAATCCTCCCTTTCCGAACCCGCCTTTGCCGAAGCCCTTGGGATCAATCGGTCCTTTGGTGCTGGCGACGGGTTTGGCCCCCGCCGGCGCCTTGCCGTCGAGGAACTTCGGATTCATCGACAGGCCGGACTTCGGGTCGTTCTTGTCCGGCATGCGGTGTTCGCCGAACGGTAGCGACGTGAGTTGCACGCCGACGAATTTCTTTTCTTCGAGGACTGGCCGTTCTCCCCGGTAGCGAGCGAAGTAAGCCGCGAATTCGTGGAAGTTCTGGCGCTTCCAAACGTCACTGGGGTGATCGTGGCATTGGGCACACTGAATCTGAATGCCGAGGAAAATGCGTGATGTCTCTGCGGCGATCTCAGTAACGGCATCGGCGCCGCGGCGCGACATGAGAAAGAACGCTTGAGCGTTCTTGTCCGGCTCGTTGTACATGATCTTTCCGCTCGCGGTCAGTTGCTCGCGGGTGATCTCAGCCCAACTCTTGTTGGCCTTGAGCTGGGCGGTCATCCAGCGTTCGTATTGCGGTACGACTTGTTGCAGCCGAAAGTCGATGGTCGCGCGGGTGGTGATCACAGTGCGCCAGTAGTTGCCCCAATGCTTGGCGTACTCGTCGGTTTCGAGCAGTTTGTCGATGAGTTTGGCTCGCTTGGTCGGCGTCTTATCGGCCAAGAACTCCGTGATGTCCGTCTGCGATGGCAGTTTGCCGGTCAGGTCGATGTAGGCACGGCGTAAGAACTGCTCATCGTTGGTCAGCGCGGCCGGCTTGATCTTGACTTTAACCAACTCGGCGTTGACCAAGCGATCAATCTCGCCCGGCTCGATTGCCTTTGTCGAGTACTTGAGCCAGTCCTTGGTGTCGAGAGCGCCGACCGGGAGTGTGACGGCCGGCTTCTTCTCCTCTTTTTTCGGTGCATTCGCTGTGACCAGACCTGCCGATGTGAGAAGCAGCCCTACAACGCCCAAACACGTGGCACGCAGTCCGAAAACGAGCCTCATTGGTCGTCTCCTTTTCTTCGACGGATATATTCCACCGTAACTCTATACTCGGTAAAAGGATAGCATGTTTCGCATTAAGAGCCCATGAGAAAAAACCCCTGGCTGCACTTTTCAACGGCCCGCTAAAGACTCTGTTAGCAACGACATTCTCCAAACGGACATTATTACGCAATTGCCAAGCAATCATCCATTTCCCGTATTTTCTAGGTTGTTAAGCTGTGCGGCTTGCAACGACTTTGCCGATTATGTTATATTTACAGAGGGCAAAATCGGATTTTTTGCACTTCCCTCCAGCGCATTGTTGCAACCGGTCAAGGTAGAATTAAGCTGTCAGTATCGATCGTGCGCTAGGCTCCGAATAGCCGCTTGCGGCATAGCGTCGGGGCCGCGCCGAAGTGAAACTAGCGTAGATTCGCCGATCGGGACCACCGGGAGATGAACATCATGCGTAGCTTCTTGGCAGGGTTGAGCGTTGTGTGCGTATGGGCGTCGGCGGTGCTGCCGGCATCGGCAGGCTGGGACAATGTTTTCCAGCCGACGTTGTTCGAGCGCTGGCGTCGCCCGAGCACGAGCATGTACTACGTGCCGCCGGCCGTCGTCGTGCAATCGTCGCCGATCGTAGTTCAATCATCGCCGCCGGTGGTCGTGGCGCAGTCGTCGCCGTGTGATCCGTGCGAGCAGAAGAAATGCTCGACGAACTGGGTGCAGCGCAGCTATTATCAGCCAATCACGACCATGGAAACACGCACGGTATCGGAAAAAATCACGACGATGCACACGAGCTACTATTACGCTCCGGTGACGACCTATCGCTACTCCAGCTACTACGATCCGACGACGTGCTGCTATCAGCAAGTCGCCGTTCCGCAGTGCTCGTACGAGTTGCGTGCGAAGCAGTGCCCGGTCGAAAGCTGGGTGTCGCGCTGCGTCCAAGTCCCGGTGCAGAGCGTGCAGAAGGTCGACTACTGGCAACCGGTGACCACGTGCTGCACGACGACGACCGGCGCGCCGGTCTATGGCACGTCGCCGCCGCCGAGCGGATCGATGCCGACCGCGCCATCGATGGCGCCGACTCCCGGCGACAAGCCGCCAATCGTCAATATCGACAAGACGCCGGGGACCGGCACGTCGAAGCCGCCGATGTGGTATGACTACTATCCGAAGAGCGAGAAGATCACGCCAGAGAATCGCAGCTCGTCGTTCCAACCGCCGCGTCTGGAGCTTCCGCTGCCGATCATGCAGCCGGCGCCGGCCGCCCCGCAACCGCCTGTTAAGCTGGATCGCATCGCGGTGAGCCCGGATTCGCGCGTCGACGGCCAGGTCGTTCGGTCTGACAACACGCCGAAGCCGAACGCCAAGGTGCTATTCATCAACGCGATGACCGGTTCGAAGCAAGTGACCTATGCCAACACCGCCGGCCGCTTCTACGTCGATCTCCCCGCCGGTAGCTGGCACATGTATCTGCACGGCGCCAACGATCAGCCGGTCTACGCGAGTCGCATCGACGTCAACGGTTCACAGACCCGACAAGTGAATCTGGTGAGCCGATCGAACTAATTGCAAAGTAACGAGTACTGAGTACTGAGTGACATGAAGAAGCCCGGTCGCGATCGACCGGGCTTCTTTGTTGACGACGCTCCTTGAGCTGTTTATAACTGAAACCGCACCGTGTGCACTGTTTCCGTCTGGTTGCGGTTGTGCAACACCTTCGTGAAGGTCTGCGTCCGTTCCCGCGGCGTGCCTTCGAATTCTGTCACGACGATCGTGACCGTGGTCGGCTCGACGCGGGCGTTGCGCGGGCCGCTGTAGTAGTTGACCTTGATCGTGTAGGCGCCTGGTTCCGCTCGCGCCAGGGCATAATGCTCCGGGCCGAACCCTGAGGTCACGTCTTCGAGCAGCGTGCCGCCGTTGGTCGTCGTACGGTGGCTGAACCATGCTTTCTGATTGTTCGGCTCTTCGACCCAGAGATCGACATCGGTGCGCGTGTTCCATGTCATCTTCACCTTGAGATCATTAGCGTTGCTCCAGATCTCGACCGGTTGCGGACGGCGAGTGGACAGTCGCCCGAGCATGCCGACCAGCGAATCACCGCGGAAATGACCACCGAACACATGGGGCGGCGCCGCCGCGTTGGCAGCTCGTGTCGGACCGGCGGGCAGCCGATTCGGATCGCGCTTATCGCGAAGTTGGCCGGGGACCATGATGTAGTGCTCGATGCCCTGCGCGGTCATGAAGCCCGAATGCCCGTTGTCCGTGCCCAGGATAACCACGTCGCCCTGGCGCAGATAGCGTTGACCTTTCGCGAGCATGGCGGCATCGGACGAGTTGAACGACAATATGTTCCGGTACTTTCGCGGCTGCTGCTTCAGGTGGTCGGTCAGGTTGTTGCGGCCGAGGTCATCCCAGTCACGATTGGTAACTTTGAACAACGTGAAATCGTGGCAAACTCGGACTGCATGAACCGAGTCCACGAACATGAGCGATATGCCGAGCACACACACAGCGAAAATGGCGGTGGTGGTTTTCATGATCACAATCTCCGGCTAGAGCCTAAGGTGTACGGCTGTTCGCCCGTCGCGAACCGCCTGTTTCGTAATGTTGATCCCTGCTCAGGGGACGACCGGACAGTTTTTTTGCATTGTTTTGCCGCTCGCCTCTGACGAGCGTGGCGTCCTCCCTCGCCAAAGGCGAGCGGCTAAACACGCCGACCCGATGCTTGCTTTTTTTCTCTGTTCACCTAGAATAATCGGCTCAAGAAATATCGCGATTTCGTTAACGAAAGGTGCATTTGTGGCTGTTCGCATTCGCATGAAAAGGATGGGGCGCAAGCATCGTCCCTACTTCCGTATCGTCGCGATCGACTCCCGCCAGCCGAACGACGGCCGGACGCTGGAGGATCTCGGCACCTACGATCCGATGGTCAAGAACAAGGAAAACCGGGTCACGCTGAAGCCGGACAGGATCAAATATTGGATGAGCGTCGGCGCGTTGCCGAGCGAGAAAGTGCAAGCGATCTTGGATAAGCACCTGAAGCGGATCGAAGAAGCAAACGCTCAGGCCGCAGCCGCTCCGGCACAGAGCTAGTGCCAGGGATCGGAAATCAGAGGTCCGGCGTCATGCGATTCGACGTTCTGACCCTGTTCCCTGATATCTTTCAGGGTTATTTCACGCAGAGCCTCTTGAAACTCGCGATCGACAAGGGATTGGTCGAAATCAACGTTTGGAACCTCCGCGATTGGGCAAAGGGAAAACACAAGACGGTCGACGACCGGCCCTTCGGCGGCGGCCCCGGCATGGTGATCATGCCCGAACCTGTTTACGACGCTGTTGAGAGCGTGCAGGCCAAGGCGCTGTCGCCAGGACAGCTCATCCTGTTGACCCCGGGCGGTGAACGACTGACGCAATCGGTGATTCGCGAATTGGCCGCACACAAGCGGCTGCTGTTGCTTTGTGGCCGCTACGAGGGATTCGACGAACGCATTCGCCTTGGATTGAAGCCGCGTGAGATTTCGATTGGCGATTTCGTCTGCAACGGCGGCGAAGTACCGGCGATGGTGGTGATTGACGCGGTAATTCGTTTTGTGCCTGGAGTGCTCGGCGATGAAGAAAGCGTCGTCGAGGAATCGCACAGCGAGCCGGGTCGCCTGGAGTATCCGCAGTACACCCGCCCCCGCGTTTTTCGCGACATGGAGGTTCCCGAAATCCTGCTGAGCGGCAACCACGAAGCCATCGCCAAATGGCGATTGCAACAATCGGATTTGCGAAGCAAGAAAAAATCAGAGCCTGAAGCGTAAGCGAAGGGACCAACAATCGGAGCGAGCAATGAAAAATAAACTGATGGCCGCTGTCGAGGAACCCGGCCTCAAAAAAGATATTCCCCAGTTCGATATCGGCGACCTTGTCGAAGTCCACCAGAAGATTCTGGACGGCGACAAGGAACGCACGCAGGTCTTCGCAGGTCTGGTAATCGCTCGCAAGGGCGAAGGCATGCGCGACATGTTCACTGTTCGCCGTATTGTCCAGGGCGAAGGGGTCGAACGCACCTTTCCGCTCAACTCGCCGAAGATTGCCCGTGTTGAGGTGAAACGCTCGGGAAAGGTCCGCCGGGCGAAGCTGTATTATCTGCGCGACCGCGTCGGCAAGGAAGCGACTCGCCTCCGCGAACGCAAGAAGAAGGTCAAAGTCGTCGTGCCGGGATCACCGGAAACCGCCCCGACGCCTTCTGCCCCCACGTCGTCCGAAGCGCACAAAGAATAATCGCCAGCGGCGTAGCAGCCTCATGTTCTCGTTCACCACGCATCCCTGGTGGCGGCGCTGGTTCGGCAATCGCTCCGAACGCGCCGCCGCCGCTTTTTTGCGCGATCTCGGCCTTACCATTCTCGAACACAACTTCTCATGCGACCTGAGCGAGATCGACATCGTCGCTCTGGATGGCCGATGCGTCGTGTTTGTTGAAGTGCGCTCAACCGAAGGCGCCGACGCCAAGGCGCCGGCCGTCTCGGTCGATCCGAAAAAGCAAAAGCGTTTGACCCGAATGGCGCTCTATTACTTGAAAGCGAGAGGTCTGCTCGAACAATCTGCTCGATTCGATGTGCTCGCCATCAGCTGGCCCGCGGAGCAACCCGAACCGACCATCGTCCACTATCCCAACGCCTTCGAGGCGACCGATCGGTTTCAGATGTATAGCTGACATCGTTTACGTTGAACTTCAACCGGATATTACTTCATCCCCGCGTATTGCGGATTGCCGACGACGCGATCGCGCCAGAGTTGCTCCAGCTGTGCGAACGACATCTGGTAGTGGCGCTGCAGTGCCGTGTCGTAGCCGTAACGCATGCCGTCTTTGACGAATTCGGTGAACGCTTTCGGCCCGCGCTGCTGGGTCATGAACTCGACCAGCACAACGCTTTGCGCATAAAACGCGCCGATTCGGCTCGGGTTCGGATAGTCAGGCAACTCCATCAATTCCTTCAGCTTAAACGTCAAACCGTCCTTGTAGTGCTTGTGCAAGTTGCGGCGATGCTGCTCGATGCGTTCGTTCGGCTCGGACAGGACGGCGATTCCCTCGTCAACCCAGCGCGGGACGTTTTTTCCTCCGAAGTTGCCGGCGAGCACGACGTGGGTCGTCTCGTGAGGCAGCACGGTTTCGGTCATCGCGGGAATATCTAGACGCAGATCCATGCGCCGCGCGACGATGCGACCCGAACGGTCGGCTTCAATGCGCGCGTGACCAGGCGACGAGCCGGGCACGCCGGTCATGCTCGTATAGCCCGCGCTCGTCGGGTGCAGCACCAATTCGCAGCGAAGTTCCCACCCATCGCCGTCGGTGTCGAACCACTTGCGATACATGGCGGCTCGCGTCGCTTCGGCGATCTGAGCGACGCGCTGGGCCAGTTCGCCATTCTGCTTGTGGAAGACGCGGAAGTGCTTCGACTGTGTCACCTGCCAGCCTTCTTTGTTGGTGCCGAGATTCTCGACGGCGGCGAAGCTGGTCGCGACCACCGGCGCGGCGCCGGCCTTGGAGCGCTGGTCGATCTTTTGCAGCAGCTCTTGACCGACTTTCATCATCTTGGTGGGGGCCATTTCGATCGCCTGTTCGACTTGTTGGCGAAGCTGGGCGTGAACCGCGTTCGGCGCGTCCAGCGCCTGGCTCACTCCAAAGATAATGCAGTACGCCCACTGATCCTTGCAGACTTCGAGCGAGCGCCGGTCAGCTTGCTGGGCCAACTCAAAGCTCACGCGTGCCTCGGCATAGCGGCCGGCCTTGAACATGTTGGCGCCGCGCGTCAGGTGCTCGCCGACGGCTTCCACATTCGTCGTCGCAATCGGCGATTCACGCTGAAACTTCGGGTCGAACGGATCGACTTGCAGCGAATCGTCCGCCTGCGCTCGGAACGTCGCCTGAGGCATCGGCTGATTCTTCGGCTCTTCCTTCTTGCCGAACAGATTCGACAGAGCCGGCAGCTTCCATGACGGCAAGGCGAGTTTGCTCGGCTTCTCAGGTTCAATCTCGAACTTCCGCGCCGGCGCATTCGCCTCGGCTTTGAGCGACGCGTCTTTGGCGGCGTCGGGCTCCAGAATGCACAGGCGATCGAGATAACGCTTCGCTTGCGTCGCATCATTGGCCAATAGCAAACCCCGAATGTGCGACCGATACGCCTCGCGCAATAGCTGCAAGTACTGCGGATTACTGCTGACCTTCGGCAGCGCCTCCTCGAGCACGTCGACAGCCTTCTTCGGCTGCGACTCGCTCAGGTGCGTTCGGGCGCGCACCATCGCTTGCTGCACGGCCAGCGCGTTATTGAACTTCGCATCGTCGGTCGGGCTCGCCAACACGGCCAAGCCAACAACGAGGATTCCAGCGGGAGAAAAAATGATCAATCGGGACATGCAAGCATCCTTGCTTTGCGAGTGAAATCGTCGCCCCGCCTTCCTGGCGCGGCAATCGCGAGGCCAACCTTAGAAGAACCTCTGGAAAAATGCAATCGCAGTTTCGCCGGATGTGTAAATCACGTCAGAAGTTGCAACTTTTGTTGCAGAATTTGCAATCTCTGCTGGGACGCGCCGGCGTTCTGGATGTAGGTGAGGCTTTCCAGCCTGACTTTTACTGAGGATTTCTTGTCAAGGGGCCAATGCCATGCGATTCGTATCTGTTTTGTCCTCCTGCCTGCTCGCGTTCGCTTTGTGCGCTCAACCGGGCGCCGTCGGTGAAACATCGGATGCACCCAAGGAGCCCGCCAAGGTCACCTACTATTGCCCCGTGGTCGGTATTCCCGACGCGACGCGGTGTCCGTGTAGCAGCGGCTACTATTGCTCTCTGCAGCCGAAGCCGGGAGTCACTGCCGATTACAAAGGGGTCAAGCTCCAATTCTGTTGCGGTGGCTGTGTCAAAACGTTCAAGGAAAACCCCGCCAAGTTCGCGGTGTCCGCCAATCATCAACTCATCGCTCGCAAAATCGCGACGCAACAGAAATGTCCGTTGTGTGGCGACAAGCACGATCCCGGCGTCACCGCCACCATTGGCGGCCTCAAGATAAATCTTTGCTCGCCGGAGTGCCTCAAGAAGTTCACTGACGCCAAGCCCGCCGATCGCGTGAATCTTGTTTTCGGCGACCAGGCGTTCGCTCGCGGATTTGTTGTTGCCGCAGAAGCGCAGAAAAAATGACGTACCGCTACTTCGTCGGCACCAAGATAAGCACGTCGGAAAAAATGATGCTCAGATAACGTTCATGCGGCAATCCGTTGGTCCAGCTCTCCGGCACCGTCTCGCCAGGGCGAAATCGTTTCAACGCTTCCTGCGTTGGCACGATTTCGCCCTTCTTCGTCATCACTTTCCACGTCGTCAAATCGATCTCGCTTTCAACCACTCGAATCACCGGCTGCATTTCCGTGCTGGTGCTCGTGCCAATCGAGAACGCCATGAACTTGATCGGCTTTGTCACCGTGGCTGGCGCCATGACGGCAATGGCGCGGCTAACCGTCAGTGTTTTCTTCTCCTTGTTGACGCTGTGGATAATGGTAAATGCAGGAGACGGCTGCATCACCTTTTCTTTCGCATCGGGCTGCGCGGCGGCGACGCTGGCACAGCATGTCACAATGAGAATAGCGATGAGCCGGCACATGGCAAACCTCTTGGCAGTTCCTCTGGCGTCGCAATTAGCAGGTTCTACTCACGAATCGTGATTTCCGCGTCGCGGCAGCGACTTTCCAACAAGCTCGCCTTTTCCGCCGGCGCAAAAAGATGATTGCGCTGCGCAACGTGTAGGCTCCCCTGCAAGCGATCGCGGCGCAAAAGCCCCTCGTTCGTAATGTGGTAAAACCGATAATCGAGCGGCGGAAACGTCTCTTGCAAAAACGTGTGATCGACCTGGTCGAGCACTTCGCAGATGAGGAACGGCCGGTGCTGTTGTATCGTGATGAGGCTGCCGCGAACGACTTTGCTCTCGGCCGATTCAGCGTCGATCTTAACGACATCGATCGGCGCGCCTGCTGTGTCCTGAGCGAACCGGTCGAGCGTTGTCGTCGGTACACGATGTTCGTCGACTTGATCGCGGAAGCCCTGACATGCGGACGAATCGGTCGGAATGCCGACGTTGGTGCGTGTGATGTAAAATGTCGTCTCACCCACGAAGTCGGAGACTGCCATCGCGATGGCGTTGATATTGGTCGCCTCATTGAGGCGAATGTTGTTTTGCAACATTTCGTGGATGAACGAGACGGGTTCGAAGGCCCACACACGGCAGCTCGGATTCACTAGTCCCGCAAGTAGCGCGAACAGGCCCGTGTTGGCGCCTATGTCGATGACGTTTCGGGCTTCCTTGACGAGCGCAAGGAACAGCCGAGTCGTTTCGCCTTCATAGCCCCACAGGCCGCGCCGGGCCAGTTTGATGGCGATGCGATCCTTACCGTGCGGCCCGTAGGAGTGCATGCGCAGCTTGAGGTTGTCCGGCCCATCAACACGAACTTGCCCCAAGAACGGCAGGCGGTTGACAACGGCGTCCGGTAGAATGGGCAAGAGGGGCTGACAGAAAAAACGGCAGCCCGCCTTTATCGATTCACCCAGACGTTTTCCAAACGAAATCGGCAGCGACGGCATGATGTTCCTCGCATGGACCAGCAACGAACGGTAAACCAACTGGCGCGTTGCTGTCAATGCCAGGACTTTGCAACATGCTTCGCTTTTTGCGATGATGATTGCTAGTGTTCTGGCTTCCATGGATTGATGGATGCAGGGTGCGTGAAACGCACCGCTCCGCTTGGCGGTGCGTTTCACGCACCCTACGTCGATTCATCAATGGATCGAAGACGGTGCAATGGGGATGTTCGCCCGCCTCTACGATGCGGGGCTAAACAGTTGGTGACGACGGAATGAACAAGGAACGCCTTTGCAAGTGGCTGGGATTGCCGACGACCGATTGGCCGCCCGATCCGTGGACCCTGTTGGGTTTGCCGCCCGGCGATCACGATGCGGCAACGATCGAAGAACGCGTGCATGAGCGGATGGCCAAACTACGCACCTATCAACTCTCGTACCCCGAAGAAGCGACCGAGGGGATGAATCGCCTTGCCGAGGCCTTTGTCGCATTGACGGAGTCGGCGAAAAAAAAACCGCCGCCCGAGACGAAGGCGCCGGCCGCGACAAAGCTGGCGAACAAAGACGATACGTCGGTTCTCGATGCGCCGAGCCAAGATTGGCGCGATGATCCGCCGCCGGTGCGCGACGAGGGTCCGGCGGCGCCCGAAGCGATCGCCGATGACGACGCCGAAACCGAGGAAGTGCCGGTCTCTCAGCCGTTCGCGCCGCCGGTCAAGCACCAGCGCCGGCTTCTCAGTGCCGATCAGATTCGCGAGTTGGCAGAGGAATCGGACGAAGCGATCAGCAACCTGGGCACGCTGGATGCCGTCATCGCCCGCGTCGAGTTGACGCGGCGACTGTTGTACGCCTGGGAGCGGGTCGGCCGCTATCTTCGTGCCAACTCAAAGAAGACATCGCCGAAGGAAAGCGATTTATACGCGAAGCGGCTACAGATCATTGCCGAAGTGATGAAGACGTTTCCGGGGTTCATGGGGCACGCGGGCAGGCCGGGCTATCGCGTCGTCGCGCAAGCTACGCTCGGGCTGCCGCTCGCCACGGTTCGGGCCATGAATCCTGATCAGCGCGAGGAACTGCTGTGCGATTGGCAGGATGGCTACGAAGTTCTGCGCGCCCATCGAAAGTTCTTGAGGCAACGATTCAAATCGATGCGGCATCAGACCACGGTCGGCCTGGTGATGACGGCCGTGCGCGCCGTCCTCAACGACTATCCCAGGCTCACGGTCGCGTGCTTTGCAATTGCGTTGGCAGCAACCCTCGTCAGCGCGGTCCTATGGGCGCTCAACTAGACGCGCAAGAGCTCGCTCGCGGTTTCGCGCACAGGTGCCACTCCTACGCAGCTGCGTCTTGCAACGCCTGAAAAACGCCATATTTTGAATAGTATCGTCGCCGTCATTTCAAGGAAAAACCAATGCCGTCCGTTGTGCCGCTCGCCGAAGTTGGAGTACACCTGCGTCCCCAAGACAACGTCGCGATCGTCGCCAAGCCGATCTCAGCGGGCCTCACGTTGGATCATGCGGGGAAGCGTTTGACGGCCACGGGGCGCATCGGCATGGGGCACAAGATGGCCCTGCAGCCGATCAAGAAAGGCGAGGCGGTCTACAAGTACGGGCAGATCATCGGCTTCGCGTCGAAGGATATCGCTCCGGGCGATTGGGTTCACGTACATAATGTCGCCGCCGATACATTTGAACGGGATTACGCGTTCTGCCGGGATTGCCCGCCGCGCCCGGTCGCCAAGGAAACGCGAACCTTTCTAGGGTACGATCGTGGTCCGGATCGAACAGAACCCTACCGGTACGGCACTCGCAACTACATCGCCGTCATCAGCACTGTCAACTGCTCCGCGCACACCAGCAAATACATCACACAGCGATTCAACACTACAGACTTGCTGAAGAATTATCCGAACGTCGACGGCGTCATTTCCATCACGCACAAAGCAGGTTGTGCGATGCAGTATGACGGCCCAGATCATCGCCAGCTCGACCGCACGCTGGCCGGATTCGCACGGCACGCCAACATTGCCGCGTACATCCTCGTCGGCCTCGGCTGCGAAACCGGCCAGGCGATGCATCTGATCAACGGCGAGCACCTGACGCAACTCGGCTTTCCCCATCCGCCAGCGCCGACCGCGCCGCCGATCACGCTGACGATCCAGGAATGCGGCGGCATCTCCAAAACGGTCGATGCCGGCGTCAAGGCCATCGGCGAATTGCTGCCCCGCGTCAACGATATTCGCCGCGTCGAACTGCCCGCCAAGCATCTGATTCTCGGCACGAATTGCGGAGGATCGGACGGGAACTCCGGCGTCACCGCCAACCCCGCACTCGGCGTGGCCAGCGATCTTTTAGTTGCGCAAGGCGGTATCTCGATCATCGGCGAAACGCCCGAAATCTACGGGGCCGAGCATCTGCTGACACGCCGAGCGATTTCACGCGAAGTCGGCGAAAAACTCGTCGAACGCATCAAATGGTGGGAATGGTACACCGGCATCTTCGGGGCCGAGATTAACAACAACCCGTCACCCGGCAACAAGGAAGGGGGCCTGACTACGATCTACGAGAAGTCGCTCGGCGCCATCGCCAAGGGCGGCTCGACGGCGATGGTCGATGTTGTGCATTACGCCGAGCCGGTCAAAGCCAAAGGTTTCATCGTCATGGATACACCCGGCTACGATCCGGTGAGCATGACCGGCATCGTGGCCGGCGGCGCCAACGTTTGTGTTTTCACGACGGGACGCGGAAGCGTGTTCGGCTGCAAGCCGTCCCCGTCGCTCAAGATCGCCACGAACTCGCCGCTCTATCATCACATGATCGACGACATGGACATCAACGCCGGCGTCATCCTCGAAGGCGCCTCGGTCGAAACCGTCGGTAAGCAGATTTTCGAAGAGATCCTCGCCGTCGCGTCCGGCAAGAAGACAAAAAGCGAAATCAACGGCGTCGGCGAAGAGGAGTTCGCTCCGTGGTCGATTGGGCCGACGTTGTAACCGATTTTCGCTTAGCGCTCGCTTGGCGCCCGGCGAGCGCTAAACAAATACAAGACTTAAGGAACGCTCAAGTGATCCCTCGCTTCGTTGCATCCGTACTTTTCTGGGCCGTCGTCAGCCCATCGTACGCCGATGTCGTCTTGGTCAAAACCCCCAACCGCGGCATTCAGCCGCAGACCGTGGTCGACGGCAAGGGCAGCGTGCATCTGCTCTACTACAGCGGCGATCCGCGCAATGGCAATCTCATGTATGTTCGCCGGGACGCCGGCAAGGCCGACTTCAGCGAGCCGATCCAGGTCAACAGCCAGGATGGCAGCGCGATCGCCATGGGCACCATTCGTGGCGGGCATCTGGCGCTCGGCAAGAACGGCCGCGTCCATGTCGCCTGGAACGGCTCGGGCAAAGCGGAGCCGAAGAATCCGATCCAGGGCATGCCGATGCTGTACGCGCGCATGAACGATAAAGGGACTGCGTTCGAGCCGCAACGCAATCTGATGACGAAGTCGGCGGTTCTCGACGGCGGCGGCACGCTGGCGGCGGATGCGGCCGGCAACGTCTTCGTCGCCTGGCACGGTCTCGACGCCAACCTCGAGAAGGGTGAAGGCAATCGCCGCGTTTGGGTGAGCGTGTCGAAGGATGAAGGGAGATCTTTCGCGGCCGAAACGCCCGTCGACTCAGGCACCGGCGCCTGCGGCTGCTGCGGCATGCGCGGCTTCAGCGATTCCACGGGCAACGTCTACTTCCTCTATCGGGCGGCCTCGGCAAACATCAATCGCGGCATGTACGTCCTCAAGTCAGGTGACATCGGCGAACGATTCATGGCGCATCAACTCGACAACTGGAAGATCGACCACTGCCCGATGAGTTCCGAAGCATTTGCTCAGGGGCCCAACGGCGTCGTCGCGGCGTGGGATACCGACGGCCAACTCTACTTCTCGGACGGTCTGTTCTCGAAAGAAAAAGAGCTGCGAATCTATCAAGCGCCAGGCAAAGGGCCGTTGCGGAAGCACCCTGCCCTCGCATTCAACAAGAAGGGCGACATGATCCTGGTCTGGACCGAAGGCACCGGCTGGAACCGCGGCGGAACTTTGGCCTGGCAGGTCTACGACAAGAATATGCAACCGATGGACTCAGGCCGCCGCGCCGGGGCAATCTCGGTCTGGGGGCTGCCGGCAGTGGTCGCGGAGGCGGACGGGAACTTTACGATCTATCATTAATCGGGTTCACGTTCAGCGCTCGCATGGCGCCGCGCGATCGCGAAGCCGCAAGCGGCGAATCACGCCGCGCGCAGAATGAGGCAGGTGTTGCTCCCGCCGAAGCCGAAGGAGTTGGACGCGGTCACACGGACTCTATGCGATTCAGCGTGATTGGCGACGTGGCGCAGCCGGCATTCGGGATCAGGCTTGTCGAGATTGATTGTCGGCGGGACTTTCTGCCGATCGATGGAGATGATGCAAGCCAGCGCTTCGACGGACGCCGCGGCCGTCAGAAGGTGTCCGGTCATGCTCTTGGTCGAGCTGACCGGCAAATCCTCGATGTGCGAGCCGAACACGGTGTTCAAGATCTTCGCCTCGGCTTGATCGCCGACGGGAGTGCTGGTCGCGTGAGCGTTGACGTAGTCGACTTCGCTCGGATCGATGCCGGCGTCGCTGATGGCTTGACGCATGGCCGAGATCGCCGGCTCCAGGTGCGGGCTGGGAATGACCATGTGATACGCATCGCTCGAGGCGCCGCAGCCCGCGACCTCGGCATAGGCGCGAGCAGATCGCTTTCGGGCAGAGTCGGCGCGTTCCATGACGAACATCGCGCCCCCCTCCCCCATCACGAAGCCGTCGCGGTCCATATCAAACGGGCGCGACGCTTTCGCCGGCTCGTCGTTCCGCCGCGAGAGCGCACGCATGTTGCCGAAGCCGGCCAGTGTCAGCGGCGTGACTGCCATATCGCAGGCGCCGGCCAAACAGACATCGACCCAGTTCATCTGCAACCAACGGCGTGCCAGGGCGATCGCATAGTTGCCGCTTGCGCATGCGGCCGACAAGCTTACCGCCGGTCCGGATAAGCCCAGGCGCCGCCGGGTACGTTGCGTCAGGGTTTCGACATGGCCCTGCACTCGATAGACGGCGTCGCCGCCGGCCAATCGATCAATCTCCCAACATGTCGACCATTCTCCCGCGTTGCCGAGAACGATACCGATCCGCGCCTCGGACCGTCGCTCCCACCAGCCGGAATCGAGAAGCGCGTCAATGCAGCACGACGTCGTCGCTTGATCGACGGGTGATAGCGAGGCAAAGTCATCGGCAGACCACGCCGCCGGGCAGGAAATGTGGTCGATAACCGATGCAATCTGTGACGGGTGATCGTCGATAGGAAACTTCGTAACGCGACGAATGCCGCTGGCGCCCGAGAGCATGTTGTCGGCGATTTGTGCATACGTATTGCCGATGGGCGTGACAGCGCCGATGCCAGTGATACAGACGGCAGGGAGAGTCATGCCGCGCCCTCCATGGCGGCGAGCAACGTTTCGACCTCAAGCCAGTGCGTGTCGCCGAGCCTCCATGTTTGCGCCGGAGCGGGAGGATCGTCCTTCAATACTTCGGCCAAGTTGGAAATGTGGAATTCTGGCAAGTACGCCAAGCTCTCAGCTGGTCCTGCGTTTGGCAAGGAGCATCCAACGGAAACATGAATGCCCGGCTCGCCCGCATTGGGATGCGTCATGGCAAGAGCGACCGCCCGACAAGTCGGTGGCGGCGCCGAAGCGCTGGGGCGGGGCGGAATACACTCGGAGTCATGTCCACTCAGAACGAGCCACAGTCCTGGAAGTTGGCGATCCATCATCATGGCGGACGCAACGAGGAACGCATCGAGGCTGGCGTTCGGACCGCCGCTGACACCGAAATTCGGGCCGTGGATCTTTAGAGCCTGACTAATCGTACCGGACATGGCGTGCAAGGACTGGTGTGGGATGAAATGCGGCGAGACGCCCCATGCGCCTTCCTGAATCAGGCGCTCGACCGTTTGTGCCATGATCGATCGCCCCAGGAAGTTGCCTGCCGCGATGACCCCCCAGTCCCGAAACGACATTTCGTTCCAGCCTTGCGGCGAAACTGCAGCAAGCACGGCGCGCAGCGCAACCACGGTTTGCTCATCTGCATGGCGAAGAAATGAAACGCTCAGCGATTCGCCAGCGAAGTTGATCGGTTCCTTGCGCCAGCGTGCAATCGTCTCGGCGTCCGCGCCAAGGACGCCGCATGCCGCCACGCGCAAGCTCATTGCTTTTGCCAAAGGCTGTCGAGTGGAAACCTTCAAGAAAATCGTCCTCCAGCTATTCCCAGCGGCATCCGCAACGGTTTCCGATGGAGTACGGGCCGCTACAACAGCCGGAATGGTGCGTTTCACGCACCCTACATCTTGTAGCCGGCGCTTTACAACAGCGTCACCTTGTCGTGATTGCCCTTCAGTCGTTTCGTGGCATTGCGCGTGTCAAGAACGTGCGGCACTTTCGACACAACGTAATCGTAGTCGACAGCCTTGTGATCGGTCGTGATGATTGCCATCGTGCAACTGGCGAGCAAGTCATCGGTCAAGGGCTGATTCTCCATGGCAATGCCATGTTCGTCGAAGTTAGGCACATAGGGATCGTGATACACGACCTCGGCGCCGTCTTCCTGGAGCAGCTTGATCACCTCAATCGACGGCGACTCGCGCCAGTCGCCCAAGTCGCGCTTGTAGGAGACGCCCAGGAGCAGAATCTTCGACTTCGACGGCGACACGCCGAGCATATTCAGCACGCGGTGCGTCTTTTCGCGCACAAACTCCGGCATGCGGCGATTGATCTCACCCGCCAACGCGATGAAACGCGTGTTGAAGTTGTACTCGCGCGCCTTCCATTCCAGGTAATGCGGATCGAGCGGGATGCAATGTCCGCCGACGCCCGGCCCCGGATAGAACGGCATGATGCCGAACGGCTTCGTGAAGGCCGCGTCGAGCACCTCCCACACATTTAGGTTCATTTTGTCGCAAAGGAGCGCCAGTTCGTTCACGAGTGCGATGTTGACGGCGCGGAAGGTGTTCTCGAAGACCTTCACCATCTCGGCCGCATCGGCGCTGGAAACCGGCACGACGTGATCGATGGTCTGCTGATAAAACGCGACTGCGACCGTCTGCGAGCTCGGGCCGATGCCGCCGACGACCTTGTTCGTGTTCTTGGTTGTATAGCGCGAGTTGCCCGGATCGACGCGCTCCGGTGAATGCGACAGGAAGAAGTCGACCTCCGCTTTGAGCCCCGATGCTTCGAGGATCGGCAACATGACTTCTTGCGTTGTGCCGGGATAAGTCGTCGATTCGAGGCTGATGAGTTGTCCGGGCCGAAGATACTTCGCCAGTTCGCGGGTAACGCTCTCCACGTATTGAAGATCGGGATTGAGATTCTTGGTCAACGGTGTCGGAACGCAGATGACGATTACATCCATCGCCGGCACTTCACGATAATCACAGACGACTCGCAAATGTCCGCTCTTGACCAGATCGCGCAGTTCCTCGTCCTTGACATCGGGAATGTAGTTCTCGCCGCGATTGAGCGCCTCAGCCCGGCTAGGATTCTGTTCGATTCCGATGACGTTGAAGCCGACCTTGCCTTTCTCGACCGCGAACGGCAAGCCGACGTAGCCCATGCCGACGACGCCGACGACAGCTGTGTGATTCTGAATCTTTGCCAGCAGATCGTTGACACGTACCTGAATCTCGGCTTCGGAATGCTCGCCGACGATGCGCAGGTGCGGGCCGCCCAGGTACTTGTGGCCGAGGCGAGCGCCCAGATCAGGCCGGGAGGTGCGGCGTTGCGAAGTCTGCGACATCGGGGTCTCCTTCCATGGATGCGTCGTCGCCACGCTCCGCGTGACGATGGGGTCTGGTTATAAAGGAACGGTGTTTCCACCACAAGTGCAAATAGGGGCGGTCTGCGCAGAGCGTTTCGACTGCGCGTACTCTTCCTTCAAAATCGACACAGGACCGTACAGAACTTCGGTACTTTTGATTCAGTCTTTCGACAGCATGGCCGCATGCAAATGCCGACGAGCCGGAAGCGTAAGCGACGGGTTTTTGCCCAACTGTCGCTCACGCTTCCGGCTCGGTTCGAGACACGACATCTCATCATGCCGTCGCGCGGCGCGACAGCTTGCCGGCCGCTTCGAAATGGGTCACAATGCCGCGGACTACGCGTTCTCGCTGTGCGTTCGGAAGCTCCGGATACATCGGCAGCGCCAAGCTCGTGACCGCGGCCAGCTCGCTTTCGGGAAACTCGCCCTTCTTATAGCCGAGATTGGCGAAGCATTCCTGCAAGTGCATCGGTTGCGGATAGTAAACTTCCGTGGTGATCTTCTCCTTCTTCAGATGCTCCCGGACCCCCTCGCGATCGTCGCAACGAACGACATATTGATTGAAGATATGCCGCGATTGCAGTATCTTGGGCGCTTCGATGAGGCGGCCCAGGCCATACTTCATCAGGCACGCCGTGTAGTATGCAGCGCCTTGCTGACGGGCTTGCGTCCAGCTATCGAGATGCTTAAGCTTGACTCGCAGAACGGCGGCGTGAATCGAATCGAGCCGGAAGTTTCCTCCGACCAGCTTGTGAAAGTACTTCGGATGCGAGCCGTGGCCGCGCAGCAGGCGAATCTTGTCCGCCAGCGCTCGGTCCTGGGTGACCACGGCGCCGCCGTCGCCGAAACAGCCGAGGTTCTTCGATGGGAAGAATGAGTAGCAGCCGACGGTTCCCATTGAACCCGCGCGGCGCCCTTTGTATTCGGAGCCGATCGCCTGAGCCGCGTCTTCAATCACTGCTAGCTTGTGCTTGCTGGCGATTTCGAGAATCGGATCCATTTCGGCGCACTGCCCGAACAAGTGCACCGGCATGATGGCCCGCGTACGCTTGGTGACCTTTGCCGCGATTTGCGCTGGGTCGATATTGAAGGTCACTGGATCGATATCGCAAAACACCGGCCTGGCGCCCATGCGAACGATCGCGCCGGCGGTCGCAAAAAACGTGTAAGGTGTCGTGATGACTTCGTCGCCCTGCCCGATATCCAGGGCCATCAGGCAGACCAACAACGCGTCCGAGCCAGACGACACGCCGATGCAATGACCGGCCCGGCAATACTGCGCGACTTCCTGTTCCATCGCTTCGACATCGGGGCCATTGATGAAATGCGTTGACTCGATGACGCGCATGACCGCCTCATCAAGTTCCGGCTTCAGAGCGAGGTACTGGGCCTTCAGGTCCAGCATCGGAATGGGGCTATTATTGTCCATGGCCTCCTCCTTGAGGGATGTTCCGTTTTTCTTCTTCGTTTGGCGCCCGCATCGCGCCGCACAGAATCTATGCTGCCGCCAACGACACCGATGACACGTGCGGAATCGCAATGACGCCACCGCCTTCGTCCAGCGATCGTTGTCCATGCTCGAGCACCGACACGACCTGCGTTCCCGCTTCGCCGTCGGAGATCGGCCTAGCGCCCGTGCGAATGCAGTCGACGAAATGTTGTGCCTCGATGGCCAACGGCTCTGCGGCATCGATCGTGGGAACTGTAGATTCCCCTTGCCGCAGCGTGATCAAGTCGCCGTCTTTCTGATATCCCTTGTCGAGCACAACGAGCTTTTGGGCAGCGGTGTCGTCGAAGATTGCCATCTTGCGCGAGCCAACGACCACAAGCTTTCGGCTTTTCTGCGGGTCGAGCCAGCTGACGTGGACGTGCGCCAGTTTTCCGCCGGGATACTCCAACGTCGCGAAGACAACGTCGGCGACGTTCTTGTTGACAATGTTCTGCCCGCGGCATTGCACTGACACGGGCGCCGCGCCGAACAGCCGGTTAGCCACCGAGATATCGTGCGGCGCCAGCGACCACCAGGCATTTTCATCGGCACGAATCGTGCCCAGATTGAGCCGTTGTTGATACAGGTAGCAAACTTCGCCCAGTTCGCCACAATCGATCAACTGGCGAATATGGCGAGTGATCGGATGATACTCGAGCAGATGGCCGACCATGAGCACACGATGCAACCGGCGAGCGACGTCCGTCAACTCGACGGCATCGCGCGTGGTCAAGGTCATCGGCTTCTCGACCATGACGTGCTTTCCCGCGAACAAAGCGCGGCGAGCAACATCGAAATGCGTTGGCGCAATCGTGGCGATGACGACGCCGTCGAGCGTCGCATCGCCATAGAGGTCGTCGAGCTGAGTCGTTGTTTGGACATGAGGGAATTGCTGGCGAACGCGATCCAGCGAGGCGGGATTGACGTCGCACACCCAGCGGAGTTGGGTGCCGGGAAGGCCGGCGAGCGTACGAATCCAGTTGGCCCCCCAACGTCCCGCACCGATCATGCCGATCGTTGTCATGCAGTATCCTTGCGAAGCCCAGAGGTGAGCGCAGCGAACCTCTGGGATTGGAATGCGCATCCCAAGGATTCGCTGCGCTCACCCCTGGGCTCCTGAGTCTCGTCACGCCGCCTTGGGCAATGGCGCGGATTCGTCGAGGTCCAGGCAGCGCAGCACATCGGCCTCCACCTCGCGATAGCGCATGCCGCTGAACGGACAGGTCAGAATTCCCTCGGCATCGGGAGCGCCCAACCGATAGCCGTGCCGGCTCATCCAGCCGACGCGGCGAGCGGGCACACCCATCACCAAGGCGTACTCAGGCACATCTTTTGTTACGACGGCGCCGGCAGCGACAAAGGCATAGCGGCCGATCGTCGAACCGCACACAATCGTGGCGTTGGCGCCGACGGAGGCGCCTTTGCGGATGATGGTCTTTTCGTACATATGCCGGCGCACGATCTCGCTGCGGGGATTGACGATATTGGTGAGCACGCACGAGGGACCGAGGAAAACGTCGTCCTCGATGATCGCGCCGGTGTAGAGCGAGACATTGTTCTGAATCTTGACGTTGTTGCCGATCTCGACATGGCTGGAAACGAGCACATTCTGCCCGAGAATGCAGTTCATGCCGATCTTGGCGTGCGGCATCACGTGGCAGAAGTGCCAGATCTTGGTGCCATCGCCGATTTCGCAGGGGATGTCGACATACGAGGAGGGATGGACGTAGTAGTTGGCTTGCATGCGAGTCCTCCGATTTCATGGCACGGGATGCGATGTGGGACGGTGATACCATGCCCGGATTCGCGAATCAACCGGAAGTTCACAACGCTCACTCGCCGGGAAGCGCTAGCGGCGGTCAGCACAGAATCCGTCGCTTACGCTTCCGGCTCATAGGGTCGAACTGTCGAAAAGGTTCATCTTGGCCCGGTTCGGGGCATTATGCTATATTCCTGTTCCGTGGCCGAGCGTCGGCCGATGAAGGTACTCGGGAAACTTTCACGGAGGCAGCGCCATGACGCGATGGCGAACAAGCAAACCGATTTTCCTGGCCTGCCTTCTTGCCGTTCTCGCTCCATGCGCCCCAGCCTGCGCCGACCACACGGAGCATCGCGAATTCGCCATCTTCGTTGACGGAAAGGAGTCCGGCTCCTCACGCATGGTCATTGTGCAAAAAGGCGACGGGACGACGTACATGTCCGCACAGGTCGACGTTACGTTCAAGCACCTTGTTGTTATCGATTACAAGCTGAAGCTCGAAACGCAGGAATGGTGGAAGGACAATCGGCTCATCGGCCTCAAAACGCTGAGCGTCGAGAACAGCAAGAAAACCGAAGTGATCATCGCCGCCGACAATAGACAACTACGCATGCGGGTCAACGGCCGAGAATCCATGCTCAATCCGGACGTATGGGCGTCAAGTTACTGGAAGCTGGCCGACGCTCGCTTTCACAACAAGCAAGTTCCGATCGTCGAGAGCGATACCGGCAAGGAATTCACGAGCGAACTCAAGTACGTCGGCACGGAGAAAGTGCCGATCGGCAAGGACCTCCAAGAATGCTACCGCTTCCAGGTGACCGCGCCGCTTGGCCCGGTGCATCTGTGGTATGACAAGCATCATCGATTAGTGCGCCAGGAGTTTACCGAACAGGGGCATAAGACGATTGTCCAGCTAACGAACATTCGACGTTAGCACAAGCCGGAAAGGTGATCGACGGACTTTCGGCTAAACCGCGCTTACGCATCCGGCTCGTCACGTGCGGTCGCATGGAGGAGACACGCCAATGTTGGATCGCGACACGATTCGAAAAACGCTGATTGAACTCCTCGAAGCCGACACCGGGGGCAACTTCGCCAAGGTTGACGATGCCCAAAACCTGCGCACCGATCTTGGGCTCGATTCGGTCGATGTCGTCAGCGTCGTCTCGCAAGTCGAACGGCGCTTTCGCATCCGGCTCTCGCAGCCTGAACTGGAAAAGGTTGTCACCGTAGGTGATGTGCTCGATCTACTTCAGCGGAAACTTGCGGAGAGCGGCCAAAAGGCGGCTTGATCATCGGCTACCTAATGTGACAGCGCACCATGATTGAGTAGCGGAGTGACGGAAGCCAATAGCCAGGGTCATGAGACCCTGGGAAGGCATCGCATCAATCAGAGCCGCGTAGCGGCGAAAGCAACGTGTTTCCCGTGCTTTCGCCGCTCCGCGGCTTTTGTCGTCTCGGCCAGGTCCAGGGTTTTGCGACCCTGGCTATTGGCTTCCGCCGCTCCGCGGCTATGAGCCCAGCTTCGCCAATGTTGCCGCGTGATGGTGCGCTGTCCAACTAAGCCAGACGCGTTCTCGGCGCCGCTCGTTCCTACGCTGCAATGTTGCCGCCCGAGCGCGGAAAGCCAAACTTCTTGCTCACTTCAACTAATACGGCAAGGAGTCCGTCAATCGACTCCGGCTTGTGATTGGCGTTGACTTGAATCCGCAACACGCCGCCGTGATACGGAACGGCCGGAAACGTCACGGATTGCACGTAGTACCCTTTTTCGAAAAGATATTTGCCCGCACCCAACGTCATTTCCTCTTCGCCGACCAAAATCGAGACGATCGGCGTCTCACCCCCCAAGACGATCAAGCCCATTGCTTCCGCTGCGGCGACCAAATGCCTCACGTTGCGTCTCAGGCGGCCGTGAATCTCTTCGTACTCAGGAGAAACCAGAATATCGCAAACGACACAGATCGCATCCAGATAGGACGGGGGAACGGGACCGCCGAAAATGAACGTGTTGGATCGGATTTTTAGCATGCGCTTGAATTCCTTCGCGCAGCCGATGAAACCGCCATAACACGAAAACCCCTTCGACAGCGACCCGACGACAAGCGTGTTGTCGTAGTTGCCGAGCGCGTCAAGGACAGTGCCACGCCCCTGGCAGCCAAGGACGGCCGTGGCGTGCGCGTCGTCCACATACAAGATGGCGTTGTTCCGCAAGCAGACTTGATTGAGCTCAGCCAACGGCGGCAGTGCGCCGGTCATGCTGTACACGCCATCGATGGCGACCACGGCGACACGGTATTCAGCCGCCTCGTCGAAAGCGCGCTGCAAGTCGTTCGGATCGCAATGGCGAAACATGACCACACGGACGCCATTGGCCTGAGCGATCTTGGCGCCTTCCTGCATCGAGTTGTGGGCGTGCTCGTCGATAATCAGAAGATCGCGCTTGGTGACCAAACCGGGGAGGGCGCCCATATTGGCGAGCGTCACAGACGGATAGATGAGCACGTCCTCCGTACCTAGCCAATATGCCAACTTCGCCTCCGCCACCTCGTTGCTTCGCACCGATGCAAACGCCCGGGACGCCCCATTGTGACTGCCCCAGGCTTCCGCGCCTTTGGTGATTGCTGATTTGACACGTGGATCCTGATCCAATCCGAGAAAACTGTCCGACCCGAAGTTGATCACGTGCCGGCCGTCCACTTCCATCTCGCGGTTTGGGCCTAACTTGTCGACGATCAGGTCCTTCAGATGCGCGTTGGGAAACTCGCGCGCATAGTGTTCGATGAAGCGGACAAGTCCATGCTGCCCGACGGCATTGGCGAGATTCTGCATTGGCGTTGCGCTTGCCATGCGTGCCTCTTGGCTTAAGGTCTTGCAAGGTACAAACTTTCTGTGTCATCGCTGATCTGCGCGAGGTCGGCTTAGACCAGATTTCGGACGTGTTTTCAAGGCCGGTCCGCGACGAGTGAGTTACCGGTTGCGCACAAAGGGAGCATTGCGAAGCTCACCTGCAAAAAAAACCGCGCCGATAGGGATCGGCGCGGCTTTCATGGTAATCCCAAGGGTTCGCTGCGCTCACCCCTTGGCGTCTTTGTCGTTACTTCTTATCGGTCTTCTTCGGAGCGGCCTTGAAGAGGCCTTCTATCTCGGCGGCGGGCATCGTCTCCCGGCCGGAGTTGCGGTCGATGATGAGGGCCTTGCCGCTTGGCGTTACCCAGATGACGTAGTTGCCCAGGGCGTACACATCCTTGACTTCGGGATGAAGCTTGAGGATGTCGAAATAGGCTTCGGACTGCGCCTTGACGGTGACCATGTCCATCTTGGCGTTGAACCCGTCGTCGATCCAGACGCCGCCGACATCGACAACATTGCGGTTCTGGACAAAGCGCGACGCCGTGTTGCGGAGTTGCTGCTCGAAGCGCAGGGCGTTGTTCTGGACGGCGAAGTCAACGCCGAGCTTCCCGTTCTGAACTTCGCCAAGGCGGCGTGAATTAAACGCGGCCTGAGCTTTCTGCAGAGCGGATTGCTGTTCAAGGGTTTCCTTGGCCGCCTTCTTGTCCTTGGCGTCCCCCTTCTCGGCGTCGTTTTTCAAGCGAGAGTCTTCAAGCTGACCACGAGCCGTGTTAATGTCGATCTTAGGGTCGAGCTGCTTGGCAAGGTCGGCCAGCGGGATTGGCGACGTCGGCTTCGTCGTGCTGCCGAATCCGCCTGGGCCTGGGAGCAAAGCCGGCGGCGCGTCGGAGGGACCACCCTTCTTGCCCTTCGCGAACGGGCGATTGCCACCGCCGCCACCGCCGCCCACGGGTCCCGGCGGAGGAGCATCCGGAACAAGTAGATAGCTTGTGTACGGCGTCGTGATGCCGTAGCGCTTGGCCAGCGTGACTACTTCTTCGACGACTTCCTTGGTTTCGCCCTGCAAACGAATCTGGTCGAGCAAGTGTCCGACCTTGCGGCGAGCCCAAAGGTCTTCAACGAAGCCCTGGTTGCCCGTCGTCTTGTCGGTGAAGTTGAGTTCGTAATCGAATGTCTTCGTCTCCTTGCCGATTTGGCCGACGAGCCGGATTCCCGCATGCCCCTTGCCGGTGTACCGGCCAAAGATCACGAGTTGGCTGCCGTGGAAGAGGTCGGGCAGTTGCTGGGGATACATTTCGTTGATGGCGATGTCGCCGCCGACTTCGAGCTTGAGGTTGGCGAGAACTGGATTGCTGATCTTGGCATACAAGCTTGACACCTTGGCCTCAATGTCTTCGGCTTCACGAACGTAGCTGCTGACAGCTTTGGTCGTGTCGGCCAGGCCGTCGAGGAGAACCGTGTTGACGTCATCGCCGACGCCGAAGCTGAAGATGCGGGTGCTGCCGGTGTTGTTGCGTTTGACGTTCTCGAGGATCTTCTGCGGATTGCGTTCACCCCATGTCGGCTGACCGTCCGTGAAGAAGATCATCGTGTAAGTTCGGCTGGTATCGCTGGAGCGAATGGCGAGAGCGTCGCGAAGGGCTTCATCGATGTTCGTACCGCCGGTCGCTTCAAGATCATCGACCCACTTGCGAGCTGCTTCGAGGTTCGAGGTGGTGGCGGTCTGAAGATTGTTAGCGTATTTGGTGACGGTCGAGGCGAAGTTGATGAGTGCGAATCGATCGCCTTCATTCAGCTGCTTGAGGCAATACTTGAGTGCATTCTTGGCCTGGGTCAAGCGCTTGCCGCGCATCGATCCGGAGGTGTCGATGACATAGACGAAATCGCGTGGCTGCACTTGCATCTTGGATAGCTCAGCTCGCGGAGACAGGAGCATCATGAAATAGCCGGGCCGATCGGAAATCGGCCGATGCGTGACCGCAGTCAGCCCGATGTCCTTGTTGCCGGCTTGATAGAACAGTTGGAAGTCGCGATCAAGGATGGCGGCATTCTTCTCGAAGCCGATGACCGCTTCCTTGTCGTTGGGCCGTGTGATCGTGATCGGATGGCTCGGCGAGTAGATGTTCGTGAGCGGACGCTGATCCTTCAAGTTGATGCTGATCGAAAACTTCTCGAGCGTCTCCGCTGCTTTTCCGTCGGTTCGCATCGGGTACATGTACTCGACCAGGCCGTTGTCGCTGTTGGAGACGCTGGTGTAGGAAATCGAGATACGCTGATCGCCCTTGGGCGGAACCGGGAAGACCCGGACTTTCATCAACGATTGATTCATGTATTCCAACAAGCCCGGATCGTGCGAGCGGGAGACGATGTCGGTGTAGATCTTTCGTGCTTCCTCGGCCTTGACGATTTCGCCGGGAACCTCGACGCCGTTGACCCACATCGTGAACTTGCGAACCGATGCGCCCTTGGGAACCGGGAACAAATAGGTCGCTTCGAGTTCACGGCCGGTATGATTGCGAAATGATTGCTCAATCCGCGTGACCGCGACCTGATCCTCGATGTTGATCGTGACCTTCTGGTCGACCAAAGCGAGCGGCGGCAGCTTCTTTTCCACCGGAATCAACATTCCCGTGGCCTGTGCCGAGCCACCCAGCGCCAGCACCATTGCCAGGGTAACCAACATACGACGCATGGCAATCCCCTTTCCCTTTTCGGAAATGTTGTCGTTTCACCAATAAGACGAATCAGCGAACCCAAAAGATGTGCTGCCAACTATGATTCGCGCCTGACCGATCAAAATGCAACAGAAGCGTCGATTCCAACACGCTGTGGACACGCGCGCACGATTTCCGCTTGAACGGCTCCGCCAAAGTGTTAGTATACGGAGCGAAAGTCTGCGGTCCCATGTGCTGAGAGACTACGCAATGACGTCGACCTCGACATTTGCAACTCTGATGGCCATCGCGCTTGCCGCCAGCACCGAATACACGCCAGATCTCGATCAGGCGCCGACTCTTTCGCCCAACGGACCCCCGCTCAAGAAAGGCGGGGTCGGTCCGAAAAGGAGCGGCCCCAAGGTCGGGGATCATGCGCCCGATTTCGAACTCAAATTGCTAGATGGCCATTTTACAAGTCCCTGAGCAGTTGTCCGTTGGGTGGCGACGGTAGGGGCGAGGTGTGTAGAGGAAGCGGTCGAAACGCTGGGGATCTCGGCCAAACCA
>VGZI01000054.1 GCA_016872605.1 Planctomycetota bacterium | reverse complement strand
GCGAAGTAAGAACATATCTTCGCTGGTGCTTCAGACTCTGATGATTGCCAAAAAAAACCGTAAGCAGCGAGTTTATACGAACTCAACGAAATGCGTAAAGGCCAATGGGGTAGCCAAGCTTATGCCGATCAGAGGGCCAAGAGATTGCGAAGGATATCCTCGACGTTGACCATTGTCGCCGAAGAAACGGTTCCCCATGGAGGACCAATCAACCGGGTCTTGCTTTTCGTGCGAAGCTGATCGCAGAGGATCACGCTTGGTATCTTGAGTCCGCCCTCCGAGGGGATGAATGAGAATGTGTGCTGGAGTGGCTCTGGATTTCTGTGTTTTCGACGTGAGGGGCACGATCATGGTCAGGCCGGACAAACCGGCATTGAAGCGATCATTGCTAACGATCAGGACAGGCCGTCTTCCCGCCTGCTCGTGCCCTTCGCCACTGGTCAGTTCTGCCAGCCAGATTTCGCCGCGACTCGGATCGGACATGGGCGGCTTCTATTCGGTCTAACGGCAGGCGCCATCGTCGGTCCAATGCTACGATTCCAGACCGTCCGCCATGGCCGCATCGAATTTCACCCGTTCGGATTCATGTTCCGCCCAGGCTGATGCATCAGCACGCAGCGCTTCGTAGCCAGCGTTCATTTCCTCGAAAAAAACCTGTCGGCGATAGGCCACGAGCGCCTGCTCAATCACGTCCGAGGGACTGCGCCCTGTTTTCTGGGTTAATTCCACGAGGAGCGCATTTGACTGTTCGCTGATATCGAAGGTCGATATTGCCATGTGTTCCCTTCGCCGTCAAAATACCATGCGTGTGTGGTATTGTGCCACGGCATCTCGTCGACCATTTGCCCTTTGTCGCGCGTTACACCTTCGCCAGAATCACGAGGAAACTATTCCGCTTTCCGCGCTGCACGACCAATACTTCGCCCTCAAGAAAGTCAGCGGCACTGACGGTGGGATTCTCCCCAGCCGGCTGCTTGCCGTTCAGGCGAATGCCCTTTTGCGACAGATTGCGGCGTGCGTCCGCTTTGGACGAACACGCGCCACATTTGACCAGCAGATCGACGAGCGGCGTCGCGGCGCCCAGCTCTTGCAGCGTTAGCTTGATCGATGGGACGTCGTCGGCCATCTGCTTGAGCAAACTCACCGGCAACGACGCGATGTCGCCGCTGAAGAGCGCCTCGGACGCCTTTTTCGCCGTCTCCATTTCCTGCTTGCCGTGCACCAGCGTGGTGATTTCCTGGGCCAGCGTTTTCTGTGCGACGCGCTCGCCCGTGCCGATCTTGGTTTCCAATTCACGAATCGTCGGCTCATCCAGGAACGTGAACCAGCGCAGAAAACGTCCGGCGTCGGCGTCGGCCATATTCACCCAGAACTGGTAGAAGGCGTACGGCGATGTTTGCTTCGGATCGAGCCAGATCGCTCCCTTCTCGCTTTTGCCCATCTTCTTGCCTTCGGAATTCGTCAGGAGCGGCATAGTCAAGCCATAGGCCTGGCCGCGATCGATGCGGCGAATGAGCTCAATTCCCTCGCAAATGTTGCCCCACTGGTCGGACGCCCCGCATTGCACCTTACAGCCATGCCGGCGATAAAGTTCGAGAAAGTCGGTCGCTTGCAGCAGCATGTAGGTGAATTCGGTGTACGAGATGCCGGCGCCTTCCTTCTCGAAGCGTTTGCGAACCGAATCCTTGTGAATCATCTCGTTGACGGAGAAGTGCTTGCCGATGTCGCGCAGGAATTCGAGCAGCTTGAACTCGCCGAGCCAATCGATGTTGTTGACGAACTTCGGCATCGGGCCGACTGTCGCTAACGCTTCGGCACCGTCGGAAGTCACGAATCGCTCGATCTGGGCGCGCATCGCGTCGCCGCGGGCTCGAACGGTATCAATCGTCTCCAGGATGCGTTCTTCGGACTTGCCGGAGGGATCGCCGATAAGCCCGGTCGCGCCGCCGATGAGGACGATGATCGGATGCCCGGCCCGGCGAAAATGCCTTAGGCACATGAGCGGAATGAGACTGCCGGCGTGCAAGCTCGTTGCCGTCGGGTCGAAGCCGATGTACATCGGCATCTTGTCGTTTTCGAAGACGGCTTGCAGATTCTCGGCGGTCGCCTGATGCACCAGGCCACGCCAATGCAATTCGCTAAAGACGTTCATGTTGAGTGTATCCTTTGAGCGTAATCGATCTGGAAAGCCTAGCGCTTTGCCCGGAACAGGTCAAGATGCTACCGATCTTGACTTTTTCGCCAATCCGCGGCTATTTTCCCGCTTGCGGCTTTGCGCTCGCCGGCCGCGCAGAGCGAGCGAAAAACCGCAAGCGGCGGGGGTCACCCGATGTCCTTCTGGCAGAGACGAAATATCGCGGTCACCGGGGCGACCGGATTTGTCGGGCTGCACGCGGCCCGGGAACTGCATCGCCATGGCGCCTCCGTCCGCGCACTCGTTCGCGCGACGTCGAACGTGCAGCATCTTCGAGCGGATGGAATCGACTGCCGACCAACTTCGCTCGACGATGTGGACGACCTGCACCGACAGCTTGCCGGGATGGAAATCGTCGTCCACGCGGCCGGTGCCGTGGGCTTCACGAACGAATGGGACACCTATTTCCGGGTCAATGTTCAGGGCACGCGCAATCTCCTCGAAGCGTCGCGGCACGCGGGCGTTCGGCGGTTCGTCCATGTCAGCTCGATCGTCGCCGTCGGTGCGCTGGAGACGCCGACGCCGCTCGACGAATCCGCGACGTGGAATCTCGGACACTATCGCGTGCCGTATGTGACGACGAAACGCTGGGCGGAAGAGGCGGCCCTGGCAGCGAACGGCTCCGACATGGATGTCGTCGTCGTGAACCCGGCCAGCGTGATCGGGCCGGACGATTTCACCGAGAGCGAGTTCGGGACCTTGTTGCGCCGCTTCTGGAAGCGCCGATTGCTGTTTCATTTCGGCGGCGGCAACAATTTCGTCGATGTCCGCGATGTCGCATCGGGCATTCGCCTCGCTGCCGAGCGTGGCCGACCGGGGGAACGCTATCTGCTGTCGGGTGAAAACGTGGCGTATTACGCCTTCTTCGCTGAGATGGCGCGGACTGCGGGCCGACCGTTTCCGCGTTTCTGCTTGCCGTCCGCGCTTGCGCCGTTGATCGGGTACATCGAGGACCGCAAGCAGAAGCGCGGCCGCCCGATCCTGTCGTCCGCCCAGGCCGCGCTCATGGGCCTGTACTTCTACTACGACAACGCCAAGGCTCGCTATGAACTCGGTTATCAACCGCGCTCGCTGCGCCAGACGCTGGCCGACGCCTACGCATTCTGGATGTCGCCATCCGCCGCGGCATGAATTCAACGGATGAACATAGCTATGCTACCCAATCGCGAATACTGGGCGAACAAACGCGTGTGTGTCACGGGTGGGACGGGGTTTCTCGGTTGGCACCTGGTGCGCCAACTTCTGGACCTGACGCCGCATGTGCGCATTTTCGGGCTGCCGCCCAGAGCCAAGGAGCTAGCCGATTCGATGCGATCGATCGATTGCGTCTTCGGGGACGTGCGTGATTCGACGATCCTGCGCCATGCGGTCGCCGACTGCGACGTCGTCTTCCACGCCGCGGGGAACATCGCGGTCTGGGGCCCCGGCCTGGCGGCGATGTACGAGATTCACCAGCTCGGCACGCAAAACGTCGTCGCCGCCCTCGCACCTCATGCTCGGCTCGTGCACACATCGAGCATCATGGCGATCGGCGCAAGTAGCGATGGCGAAGTGCTGACCGAGGAGACGCCCTTCAACCTGCACGACTTCCAGGTCGACTATGTCCATGCCAAGCGCAATGCGGAGGGGTTGGTGCGGGGCGCAGCCGAGCGCGGCGTCGATGCGGTCATCGTAAATCCCGGCTATCTGACTGGGCCGGTCGATTACGAGAACTCGGTGATGGGAAAATTCTGCCTGCGGTTCTGGAAGCGAAAGATGCCGATCCTGCCGCCTGGAGCGCTGAACTTTGTCGATGTGCGCGATGTCGCGATCGGGCATTTGCTGGCCGCCGAGCGGGGCGAGCGCGGCCGCCGTTACATCCTCGGCGGCGAGAACCTCACGATCCGCGAATTCGCCTCTCAACTGGCGGCCGTGCGCGGCATGTCGATGCGCTGGCGTTTCTCCATGCCGGTGTGGATGAATACCGCTCTGGCGTGGTTCGGCGAATGGCGAGGCGCGATTCTCGGCCGCGAGCCGTATCCGTCGATGCAGTTCGCGCGGATGAGCCGACATTGCTGGCACTTTTCATCGGCCCGCGCAGAAGCGGAGCTGGGCTTCCGGGCGCGGCCTGTTGACCAATCGCTCGCCGAAGCCCATGAATGGTTGTGCGCTCAGGGCTTGCTGGAGCCGATCGCGCCGGTCCGTTTAGCCGCGTAAAGCATGCGTCACCGTATCGCGACTGTTTGGGTCGTCCGTTTGCCTTGGCGAACGATGTCGAAACGCACGGTGTCTCCGACAAGGTACTGAGCCTGCAGCCAATAGTAGAACCCGTTGTCGTCCATGTTATCGAGCATTTTTCCATCGACGCCCAGGACGATATCGCCGGGCTCGAATCCGGCGGCCTTGGCGCGGACGCCAAGCGGTGTATTCAAGCGAAAGGCGAGTTGCGTTGCAGACAGGCCGAGTTTCGTTCGCTCGTCGGCAGTGAGGTTGGCCCCGCCCAGGTAGAGATTCGGGACCAACCCGCGCACCGAGTGCCGCCAGCGGATGTCCCCTTTGCGCCAGCCGTCGCTCAGCGCTAATTCAGCCGTCTGCAATTTGCTCTCGCGCAGCCAGCGAAGTTTCAACTCCAAGTTGGTTGGTTGATGCTCGAGGGCGTACTGCAAATCAGCAATCGAGTGGATCGGCACGTTGCCCGCGAATGTCAGTTGATCGCCTTTTTGAAGCCCCGCCTTTTCCGCCGGCGTCTTCGGCTTCACCTTGGCTACTACGTTGCCGCGATTCACTTCCATGGTCAGGCCGATGTTCTCGGGCAGCGGGAAGTGCCAGGCCTTGTCGGCGGTCCACTGCCCTTTGATCTTGAGCTCGCGATTGAGCGACTCGCGGACATTGTGGCAATGGAAGCACCCACGCGCTTTGGCGCCCTGAATATCCTGGACGTAGCGCGGCTGCTCGCTGGAGCGCGGCGCGAACTTCGGCTCGGCGCTCGCGTGCATCGCCAGCACCGACTTCATCGTGTGAGCCAGCCCATCGGGCGATTGCAAAGCGTCGGCACTGGCGCCGTTGCGCTGGCCGTAGCGGGCGTAGACCTTCTTCCCCGTTGGATCAAGGAAGAAAATCATCATCGTCAAATCGTAGTCGAACTCGAAGAGGTTCAAATCGTACTCTTCGATGCGCGTCAGACGCAGGCGAATGAAGGAATTGGCAACGTCTTTGATCTTCTCGAGACGCGCAACCTGCGCGTCAAACTGGCGGCAGTCAATTCAAGGCTCGCAGCGGATGACCACCATGATCGGCTTTCCGGTCGCGGCGCCCTGACGCTTGGCGTCCGAGAAGCTGAACAGCCAGCCGTTCTGCATGGCGACGATATTGTTGCCCTTGCCTTTGGCCTTGCCCTGGCCCTGAGCGGCCGAGCCGAGGATCAGAGTGCAAAGTAGTGTTCCGAACAAGAGAGAGCGAGAGTACATGCAACAATCTCCGAAGTCAAAGTCGGTTCACGCCACAAACGGATCCTGCTAAATTGTAGCGACAGATTCTTAAAGAACCGTGAAGGCAGGCGAGAATCGCTTGATCAGCGAGCCGGGCCGCGTAATCGGCCGGTTGGGGCCGGGCTGTCAATCGGCGCTATCATTTGCTCGCCTCGCCGCGGATCGTTCGATTGCGTAGGAATACGCCATCCCGCCAAATGCGATGAGGGCCAGTCCATGAAATTCTTCTGTGTTCTTGGTATCGCAGTATGCCTCGCCTCCCCTGCTTTCGCCCAACACGAAATCCCCAAGGTCGCCGACGCGCGGCTCGTCGTCGAACTCGTCGCGCAGGCCCCGGACATCGTGCATCCGGTTTCGTGCGATTTCGATCACAAGGGACGCCTCCTCGTGATCGAGAGCCACACGCACTTCGCGCCGAAGGACTACAAGGGGCCGAAGCACGATCGCATCCTGGCATTCGATGTGTCCAAGCCGGGCAGCAAGCCGACGATCTTCTTCGAAGGTATGAAGCACACCATGGACCTCGCCGTGCATCCCGATGGCTCGGTCTACGTTGCCACGCGCAACGAGATCCTGCGGCTGCACGAAACGAAGGACGGCGTGAAGTCCGTACGAATCGTGTACATGGAAACCAAAGGCAACTATCCGCATAACGGCCTCTCCGGACTCTGCTTCGACTCGAAGGGCGATCTCACCTTCGGCATGGGCGAAAACCTCGGCGTTCACTTCAAACTGATCGGTTCCGACGGCACGACCATTACCGACGAGCAAGGCGGACACATCTTCCATTGCACCGCGGACGGCAAGAAGCTGCGCCGTGTCGCCACCGGTTTTTGGAATCCGTTCGGCATCTGTCGCGACATCTATGGCCGCATGTTCTGCGTCGACAACGATCCGGACCAGTCGCCGCCGTGCCGAATGGTGCACGTCGTCGAAGGGGGCGATTACGGCTACCGCTTTTGCTACGGGCGATCGGGCCGGCATCCGTTTCAATCGTGGCATGGTGAGCTGCCCGGCACGTTGCCGATGATGACCGGCGTCGGCGAGGCCCCGTGCGAAATCCTCAGCTACGAATCGGACGGGCTGCCCAAGGAGTATCTCGGCAAGCTGATGGTGACGAGCTGGGCCGACCACCGCGTCGAACTGTACAAGGTCGTCCCGCACGGCGCGTCGTTCAAGGCCGAGCGGCAACCGTTCGTGCAAGGCGGCAACAACTTTCGCCCGGTGGGACTGTGCGTCGCCCCGGACGGTTCGCTCTACGTCAGCGACTGGGTGCTGAGCAACTACAACCTGCACGGCAAAGGCGCGATCTGGCGTGTTCGCATGAAAGATGATACCAGCCGCGAGCGCAAGCGACCGGCCGACCCGAAGGAGGCGCTGCTGAGCGACCATTGGCCGTTGCGAGAGGCAGCGGCGAAAAAGCTCGCCGATGACGGACCAAACCGCGGCCATGTCATCAACCGCTGGGCCGGGGATGGCCGCCCTGCCTCTGCGTCTCTCGATGCGTTAATCCAGAGCAAGGATTCCAAACCAACGTCGCAATTTCTTGAAGTCATCGTCAAGAAGAGCACTGACCCTGGCATCCAGGAAATGGCGATGCGCGAGCTTGTGCGGCGCGGTGAGCTCAAGAACGGTATCATCACGGACAAATCGCCGGCCAGTCTGCGCCGCGACTGGATCCAATCGCTCGACCCACACGACGACGAAAAACTGCTGATTGCTGCTCTTTCCGAAAAGGACCCATTCCTTTACAGTGCGGCGATTCAACGACTTGCCGCGAAAAAACCCGATGCTTTTTTTGTGTTTCACAAGACTGTGGAAAGCAAAGAGGCACGCAGTCGGCTTGGCGGCATGCTGGCACTAAGACAGATGCTTCCCAAGGCAAATATCGGTGAGAGAATCTTCATCGGCCCGCTCTTGTCGGACGCCGATGAAGAGATTCGATTCATGTCAGTCAAATGGATCGCCGACGAAAAGTTGAAGGATCGTCGCAAGGACATCGAAAAGCTGATGGCCGACCCGAAGCTCAGCGTTCGCATGTACATGGCCTGTGCCACCGCGCTTGCGCGCATCGACGGCAAGGAGGTCAACGAGAAGAGCCTGGCCGACTACTTCGTGAATCGCCTCGCCGACGCCAAGACGCCAGCCGCTCAGCTTCCGATGCTATTGCGGCAAGTGCCGGCGTCGCATCCGAAGCTGACGGTGGATTTGCTCATGAAGCTGCTGAAGTCGGACGATACCGCATTGAAGATGGAAGCGGTGCGGGCGCTGGTCGAACATTCGAGTCCGAAACGCGACGATGTCTTGCTCGCGATGGCGACCGATCCCACTGAAACGGAGTCGTTGCGTTCATGGGCGGTTGTGGGCCTGTCACCTCGCGCCCAGAAATATCGTAATGACCTCTATCGTTTTGCCCGCGGAAAAGAGCCGCGATTGCGGGACGAAGCATTGCGCACGCTTGTAGACGTTCCAACCACCGTGATGGACCTCGGGGAACTACACGCCTTGCCACTGGACGAAGCAACCAGTCCCCTCGTCAATCGCATAAGCAAGGATAAGTTCTTCAAGGACCGGCCCGCCACCAAGGACATCGACGGCTGGCTGAAGCGGCTCGACGGAAAAGCCGACGCCGACGCCGGCGCCCGCGTCTTCTTTCATCCGAAGCTCGCGGGCTGCGCCAAATGCCATCGCATCGATGGGCGCGGCGCCGATGTCGGTCCGGACCTCAGCTCGATCGGCAGGGTCGAACGCCGGGCGATCCTCGAATCGATCCTGCAACCGTCGGCCAACGTCGCGCCGCATTACGTTGCCTGGCATCTCGAAACCGCCGACGGCAAAGTGCGCAACGGCATGCTGCTGCACACGTACCTTGACGAGTACACCTATCTCGACGCCAAGGGGGAACGCTTCAAGGTCCGCACCGGCGATCTCGTCGAGCAACGCCCGCTGACGACGTCGATCATGCCGGACGGGCTGGTCGATCGACTCACAGACCAGGAGATTCGCGACCTGCTGGCGTATTTGCAAGCGCGGAAGTGAGTGTCGTGTCTACCGTAGGCACAAGCTGCTAGCTTGTGCCGCGATTACGGCAAGCTAGCAGCTTGCCGCTACAGCAGCGCATCGTTGCGAGCTGGCCTGCTGTGCCGTATCATGGGATCATGCGTGAGATTCTTGCCGAGTTGACGCAAGCGCTGCGAGCAGGGCGCGATTGCGTTTATTGTTCCGTCGTCGAGACGCGTGGCAGCACGCCGCAGAAGGCCGGGGCGGCGATGCTGGTTTTTCCCGACGGACGCCAGGTCGGCACGCTGGGCGGCGGCTGCGTCGAGGCCGAGGTGAAACGCCAGGCGCTGCAAACGCTGTCCGGCGACGGCGAGGCGAAAACCGACGTTTTGACGTTCTGTCTGGACGACAACTACGGCTGGGACGACGGCCTCATTTGCGGCGGGCGCATGACGATTCTGGCGGACCCGATCCAGCGCTGCTCGCGCAAGCAACTAGAATCGTACTACGAGCGATTCCACGCGATCAGCGAATCGGGAGCTGGTTGCACTGAAGCCGTGGTGATTTCGCCGGAACCCGCCAACGTACCGATCGGCAGCCGGTATCTGTTCGACGCTGCGGGAAATGTCATCGACCAGTTGGCCGACGCCCCGCCGCCGGAGGTGATGCGTCGCGGCTTGCCGCTTCTGGAGAAGCGGCCCAAACCGTCGCATCAGAATGGGATTGCGTATCTGCCGATCTTGCCGCGGGTCACGCTGTTGATCGTGGGCGGCGGGCATGTCGGTCAGGCGGTCGCCAAGCTTGGCGCCGACGTTGATTTCGATATCTGGGTCGTTGACGACCGGGCCGCGTTCGCGAATGCTCAGCGATTTCCGAGCGCCAATCGGCACATCGTCGGTGACATCGGGCGCGTGTTGAGCGAGTTAGCCGCCGAGATCACGCCGTCGACCTACGCGTTGATTGTGACGCGCGGCCACGCCCATGATGAAGAGGCGCTATTTCACCTCGCCACCACGCGTGCCGGGTATGTGGGCATGATCGGCAGCATGCGAAAAATCAAGCTGATCTACGAGGACTTGCTGGCACGCGGCATCTCGAAGGATGCCCTCGGAAAAGTGCATGCACCGTTGGGATTCGACATCGGATCTCAGACGGTGCCGGAAATCGCCGTCAGCATCGTCGCTGAGTTGATCGCCTGTCGCAATCGCGGCGCGACGATTCACGAAGCCCGGCTCAAGGTGGATATTTGACGGGCATCAAATTACGAGCCGGAAGCGTACGCGACGGGCCCGTCAGAATCCGTCGCTTACCTTTCCGGTTCGCAAGAAGATGATTTTTCCCATGACAGGCGGCGGATGTTCTTTTACACTGGATGATTAGCGGAATCCCCGGGCACGCTGGGTGACGCGGGAGGGCCGCTCGGACCTGTAGTGAGGTGTTGACCGTGAGCATCGTTCGCATCGGCCTGGCGGAAACCAAGCATTTCTCCGACGGTTATGCCGCCATTTTCGGCCCGAAGAAGAAGAAAGACGACGAACCGAAGGCCAAGGAAAAAGGCAAGAAGTCGGCGAAAACCAAGAAGAAAACGAAGAAGTGATCGAACGCAGAGCCCTGGGGTTCGGAGTACCTCACCCCAGGGCATCCTGAACCTATTTCGCGGCCCGTGCGTAGAAACGGGCAGAGATGCCGTGGCAAGCACTCCATACTCAGCCTGCTCGGATGAAGAACTCCTCGCCTTGTTTCGGCAAGGAACGCGCGAGGCGTTCGGGGCGCTCGTGCGCCGCTACGAAGGGGAACTCTACGGTTACCTGCGCCGGTATACCGGTGATCGTGAACTGGCGGACGACGTGTTTCAGAACACGTTCCTGCAGGTCTACACGAAGGCGCAGCAATTCGAGCCGGGCCGCCCAGTTCGCCCTTGGCTTTACGCGATCGCGACCAACCAGGCGATCGACGCCATGCGGCGCGATGGCCGGCATCGCGCAGCTCGGTTGCAGACTGAAAGCGACGAAGCCGAGGACGATTTTCCTCAGCTCATGACGCTCTTGGAGAGCCCTGGCCCCGGTCCGCTCGACGCCGTGCAAGGCGAAGAACGCAAGCAACTGGTGCGCGAAACTGTGGACAGCTTGCCCGACTTCCTGAAGCAGGTGGTTATCCTGGCGTATTACCAGGGACTGAAATACAAGGACATCGCCGACATTTTGAAGATCCCCGTCGGCACCGTGAAATCGAGGCTCCACACCGCGTTATGCCGGCTGCAAGAAGCATGGAGCGAAATGCCGGCGCTGCGGGATTAATGAAGCCCAGGGGTTCGGAATACCTCCCGCCCGGGGCGCCCCCAAGAATTGTGATGATCGCAATGGAAGAACTCTTCCTCGGTTACGTTCTGAACGCACTGGACGAACGCGACAAGCAAGCGGTCGAAGCGTACCTTGCCGAGCATCCGGAGGCGCGCGAGCAGCTAGCGATCGTTGAGCGGTGCCTTGTGCCGTTGGCAGTCGATGCCGACGCCGAAGCGCCGCCGCTGCTGGTGGAACGCACACTGGCGAAAGTCGCGGAAGCCGAATGTGCCGAGAAGCCGGTGCTCAGCGAGTTGCCCAAAGCCCCGCGGCTTTCGCCGAGCGCGACGCCGCCGGGCGGAACGTGGTGGCGTCGCGCCGATCTGCTCGTTGCGATTTGCTTGTTGATCACGGTGGGGGGCGTGGGCGTCGTCTTCCTGGGGCGTCTGCTCTGGGCCAATCCGATCATCGAATGCAAGGACAACCTGCGCCGGTACTATGTCGCTCTGCAGCAGTATCGCGATTTCCACGGTCAACTTCCCGATCCGACCGGCGAGGCGCCCCCGCGGGATGTCGCCGGCATCTATCGCCCCATGCTTGACGACGCCGGCATGTCCGTGACGCGGGATGGCTGCCCTGGCGTCGGCTCGCTCCAATCGTGCAGCGTCTCGTTGCAAGCGTTGCGCAAGATGACGATTGCCGAATTCCAAGAGCATGCGGCTCGGCTGTCGATGTGCTACGCCTATTCGCTGGGTTACCGCGACGGCGCCGGCGTCTACCATCCGCCCGGCGATTGCCCCGACGCAGGACGCAGCCAGACGCCGATCATGGCCGACCGTCCGCCTGCCGAAGGGATCATGCAGAACAGCGTCAATCACGGCGGCGCGGGGCAGAACGTTCTATTCGCCGACGGCGCCGTCAAGTTCCTGCCACAACGGACCTTCGGCGCCGGCGACGACATTTTCGTCAATCGCAACGGCATCGTCGCCGCCGGCGTCGACGCGACCGACATCGTCCTGGGCCATAGCGCCGCTCGCGTCAAGTAATCACGTTCTGATCTGGCGAGTTGAGCGGCGTAAGCCGCCGGGTCAGGGTCTGCAGCTAGTTGATGCGGTCGGAGATGTGTTGCGGCTAACAACATTCGTCGCTATTGCTGGACTTGTCCGCTAACTTACGGGAGACAGACCTATGTTACGAACCTTGACGTTGACCTTCACCTTGTTGGCGGCAGGGACCGCCCTTGGGCAAGAACAGAAGCTGCCGTTGCTCTTGGAGGACGATTTCGAGAACGGGGCGGACCGCTGGGAACCGGGCGACCCCAAGGCCTGGCGCATTGCCGAAAAATCGGGGAGCAAGGTTTTCGAGCAATTCCAGCAAAGCAAGATCAAGACGCCGCACCGCAGCCCATTCAACTATGCACTCGCCAAGGACCTCATCGTCGGCGACTTCATCTTGACGGCGAAAGTTCTCAGCACCGCCAAGGATGGGGCCCATCGCGATATGTGCCTGTTTTGGGGTTGGCAGGACCCGGCACACCACTACTACGTCCACATCTCGAAGCAGATGGACGACCGAGCCCACCAGATCTTCATCGTCGATGGCAAGGACCGGGTGAAAATTTCCAAAACGACCACAAAAGGCGTGAACTGGGGAGACGATTGGCATCAGGTCAAGATCGTTCGCACCGTGGCCGACGGGGCGATCACCGTCTACTTCGACGACATGAAAACACCCATCATGACCGCGGTCGATCGTACTTTCACGTGGGGCCGTGTCGGCATCGGTTCCTTCGACGACACCGGCATGTACGACGATGTCAAGATCCACGGCAAGCGCGTCGAGAAAAAAGGGCGAAGCCTGGGCCGCGATCACCATCCGCAGGCATTTTCGATCTGGCTCGCGGGCGGTCGGAGTGGCGACCGTCAAATGGATCGGGCCCTCTTCTCGCGGACTTGAATGTCGGCGATGACGATTATCGGCGCACACGCCAGCAAATTGAAAACTACGAATCGTTTCGCGATACCCTGGATGACACGCTAGACGCCCTGGCCAACGGAGAGTTGTCTTTACGCCATGCCGCCCAACGTCGAGTTCAAATCGATGCAGCCGAAACGAACCCCGCCTATCTCCGGACGGTTCAACGCGAGGGGAAGGGCGCCACGCTTGCAGCGCGAGTGGCCAACAACCTCGTCGGACATCTGCGCTTGCGTGCCGACGCCGGTAGGCTCTCGGCAACGCGTAAGCGCGAGTTGGAGATGGAGTTGCAAGCATTCTCGCTTGCGTAATCCACTCATCGGCTATTGGCGCTCGCACCCTGTACGAAGAAATCAACGCTGAGGAGCCCAGAGAAACAAACCCAGCCGCCGCGGGCGAATCGTTTCTTCGAAATTTCGTGATTCAGTCCATGATTCTCATCGTGGAGAACTTCTCTTTTCAATCGCGGACGAATCGCCTAGCATGACATTCACGCGAGAGGGGACGAAGTTCGTCTGTCGCAAGGACATCACGGGTTATCGGGCGCGAGGCCTGACGCATTCGAGGAGATGTGGATATGACGCTTGACCGACGAGAGCTTCTGGGAGCCGGCGCGGTGACCGGCGCATTTCTGGTGGCCGACGCCGCCGGCGCGGCGGCGATTCAGGGCGCCAACGAGCGATTGCGCGTCGGCGTCATGGGAACGGGCGGACGCGGCACGGGCCTGGCTCGGTCGTTCCAGCAGCAGCCGAACGTCGACGTCACGTTCGTATGCGACGTCGATCGCGGCCGCGCCGACGCGGCAGCGGGGGCGGTGTCGAAGGTGTCCGGTCGGGCGGCGCCGCGCGTCGTCACCGACTTTCGCAATATCCTCGAAGAGCGGTCGGTCGATGTTCTTGTGATCGCGACGTGCAATCACTGGCACGCGCCGGCCGCCATCGCGGCCTGTGCCGCCGGCAAACATGTGTATGTCGAGAAGCCGTGCAGCTACTGCCCGCGCGAAGGCGAGTTGATGATCCAGGCGGCCCGTAAGCATCAGAAGAAGGTGCAGATGGGCAATCAGCGGCGCAGTTACACTGGCGTCATCGCCGCCATGGACGAGTTGCGCAAGGGCGTCATCGGCCGGCCTTACTTGGCCCAGGCGTGGTACAACAATCGCCGGCCCACCATCGGCCGAGGCCAGGCCGTCGCCGTCCCAAAAGGTCTTGACTACGACCTCTGGCAAGGCCCCGCGCCGCGCAGGCCGTTCCGCTCCAACTACCTCCATTACAACTGGCACTGGTTCTGGCACTGGGGCAACGGCGAATTGGGCAACAACGGCGTCCACATCATCGACCTCTGCCGCTGGGGCCTCAACGTCGATTACCCGACTCGCGTTCATTCCACCGGCGGACGTTATCGCTTCGAGGACGATCAAGAAACTCCCGATACGCATCTCGTCAGCTATGAGTTTGAGGGACGCAAGCAAATCACCTGGGAAGGTCTGTCGTGCAGCCAACAGCCCGGCCGGCCGTATCACGCTCTCTTCCACGGCGAACTGGGAACGCTGGCGCTCTCCGATTCGAGCTACGTCGTCACGCTCTTCCCGGCACGCCCGCGCGAAGAGCCGCGCGTTCGCACCGAAAAGGTCCAGTCGGGCGACAACCCGCATTTCATCAACCTGATCAATGCGATTCGCAGCAACGAAAGGCTCAACAGCGAGATCGAGGAAGCTCACAAGAGCACCCTGCTCTGCCACCTCGGCAACATCGCGCAGCGCACGGGCCGCGTCATTCGCTGCAGCCCGCGCGATGGCACGATTCAGAATGACAAGGAATCGCTGGCGTTGTGGACGCGCGAATATCACAAGGGCTTCGAACCGCGCGTGTGACGCGATCCTCGCTTGCGGTTTCGCGCACGGTGTGTCGCGCCAGAGCGCGAAACCACAAGCGGATCACTCGAGCAAGTTCAGCATTCGCGCCGAGCGCTCCATTTCGTCATCGGTGTTGTAGAAATGGGGGGCGATGCGTAGATACCCGCCACGCTCGGTCGTGATGACGTTCTGTTTCAGCATCGCTCGCCTGGCGCCGGTCACGTCGCCGCGTCCGATCAAGGAGAGAATCGGTGAGCGCATGGCGTCAGGTGAGAGCACCGGGCGAAACCGCGCACGATCGAGAACGTTTAGGAACACGTCTTGCAAGCGAATGATCTCCGTGGTGATCGCATCGATGCCGGTTGCCAACGGCAACTCGCGGATGCAGCACTCGAGCGCCGCCGCCAACGCAATCGGCGACGTGCTGTATTCAAAGCACTTGGCCGATGCGAACGGATTCCATGTGTGATCGAGGTAGTCGGTCCCTTGCCGCATCGACTCGGCGCCGACCATGGAAAGCTCGAGCTTCTTGCGAAAGCGCTCCGACGTGTACATGAGCCCGGTGCCGATCGGACCCATGAGCCATTTCCAACCCGACGACACCGCGGACGCCACGCCCAACTCGTCCGGATAGAACGGTACGCTCCCCAGACTTTGCGCCACGTCGAGAACAAGATCGATGTCGTGCGCTCGGCAAAGTTCAGCGAGCGGTTTGAGGTCGGCGCGATGGCCGCTGGCGAACTGCACGTGGCTCAGCGCGACAACGCGCGTGTGCGGCGTAATGCGTTCCTCCAGGTCACGCATGGTCCAGGCGACGGGTCGTCCCGGCGACGCCGTGCCGGTGATGTCGCGGTCGGGCAGGAGAATCAACTCGACGCCGCGCTGCTCTTGCAGTTTCCACGGATAGTGGTTGGCCGGATATTCGTGTATGTAGCTGATGACCTGGTCGCCGCGTTGAAACGGATAGCCATTGGCGATCAGGTTGATCCCCTCCGACGTGTTCTTGACGAAGGCCAGATTGCCGGGCGACGTCTTGAGCAAATCGGCGGCGGCGGATCGTAAGCCGTCGAGAATGGCGTCATATTGAGAAAAAACAAGCGCCCCTGTGCGATGCTGGGCCTCAGCGACGTCGATTTCACGCCGCAGCGCCGCGCCGTAGAGTGGCGCAATCCCGCAGTGCGACAAAAAGATGTACTTGTCCTTGATGGGAAAGCGTTCGTTCCGCTTGTCAAACATGGCTGCTGCTGGTGAGATAATTCGTTTAGCGTCCGCATGGCGTCGCGCGGGCGCTAAACGAAAGCGGGCTCGTCAATTGTCCTTCTTCGGCATCTCGTCCTTCTTGGCGTCGTCGCGTGGTTGGTTGCCGGGCAAGGACAGAACGCCGGCCGTGGGCGCGCCGGCAACGGGTAGGCCGGGGAAGCCGGAACGCAGGATCGATACTTCGGCCACGTTGGCGCTACGCGTCTTGCGGAAGCCGGTGACGACCGCGAAGTTCTCTGCAGAGATCATGAGCAGTCCTCGGTCCTTGGCGTCGTTGCGCAGCGCGAGGCTGGTTTTGTTGACGAGATCATTGCGGTCGAGTGCGCCTTCTTTGTCCTTGTCGTCGTCGGCCTTGGCCTTGGCGGTGGACCGCAACGGATCGCCCTGGATGAGGAAACGCGTCTTCGAGGTGATTTTGCCGCGCTGTTGCCCGTCTTGCAGATCGACGTAGGCGTCGACTTCCATGCCGTTGCGGCGCAAGAGCATGATGAAGTCGTTCATCTGGCGGACTTGCTCTGCCGGGTTCTCCGATGGCTCGCCCATGACGCTGACGTAGCCGATGATGGCGACGCGCGTGCCCCAGAAGAGGTTGTACAGCAGGTCGCCGTCGCGCATGGCGTTCTCGGTCTCGCGCTGCAACCGATTGCGCGTCCGCAGCGCCATGAGGATCTCGCGGCCCTCGGCGTCATAGAGCGAAGTGATTCGGCAAAGCGACGTGCTGGCCTCGACTTTGACGACTTCGATGGTTCCCTTGAGCATGCCCTCTGCCCGGCCAGAAGCGTTGGTCCCGAAGACATTGAAGGTGACTTCGGGCTTGATGCCGTGGTTGGAGCCGAGGTTGATGGTGACCTGGCGCAAATCGAGGTCGACGGTGCGAATCCTGCCGACTGGGTTGTCCCAGAGTGCTCGCCCTGGAGTGATGTCGAGCATAAGCGGGAACTCGGTGCCGAGAGATCGCGTGGGCGCCGCTGCACCGCCGCCGCCACCGCCGGCCAACAGATCTTTGCGTTCCTCATCGAGGACTTTGATCTTGCGAGTCAACATCTTGATTTCATTGTTGTGGTCTTCCTTGAGCTTCTGGTACTCCTCGTCGCGCACTCGAAGTTGCTCGATCAACTCCATGTTGTTGGCAATAAACTTCTTCGACTCATCGGATTTCTGCTGAACGATGGCTGTTTGCTTGGCGTTGTCGTCGGCAATGCGCTTGTTGGCGTCGGCGATGTGCTGGTCTTGCTTGTCGCGATACGCCTTCAAGAACGCGTCGTATTGCGTTTTGTTCTTGGTTGCGGTGTCCGTCGTGGCCTCGAGCGCCTTTACCTTGTCTCGGAGTGTTTTGATTTCTTTGGGAAAGTCGGTCTTATAGTCGCGCTTATCGTCGGTTGCGCCGAGCAACTCCAGCGCTTGCAGCGTTTCGATCACCTTGCGGTCAGCGGCCAGCGTCTTCTCGTCCTTGAACTTGCCGCCGTCGGTGTTGATGAACTGCTCAAAATCGGCCTTCATCTGCTCTTCTTCGCTTTTGTCGAGCTTGTCGCCAACGGCGCCGCGCAGGTGGCGGTAGAGCATCGAGTAATACTCTTTGGCGAGCTTTTCCGCCTTGGCTTGGGCCTCGGCCGAACGCTTCTTGGTCTGCAGGTCATCCTGGCCGGCGTAGCCGTAGTAGCCCCAGATGCCCAGGCCGATCGCCACGAGGACGAAGAAGACCAAAAAGATCACGAGCACGACATTGGGGCTCGTTGTCTTTTCCGCAGGCGTTTTCTTCAAGCCGGCCATGGATTCACCTCTTCGCAATGGAAATGCGCAGTCTGGCGCCTGCCGAAGTGCGGCAAACGACCTTGTTCCATGTTAAACAGAACGGGCCAGGGATGTCAAACGAATTGCTCAGGAAAACGGGGCAGACTTCGCGATTTGTTCCGATTTGAACGATTTTAGCGATCAGTCCCTGAAGCGGTTTAGTCGCTCGCTTTTGGCGATCGCGCCGTACGCGCTCGCCAAAAGCGAGCGGCTAAACGCATTCGGCGCTGGGCGATCAATCTTCGCACACGCGAATGGCGAAGTCGCCATTGACGCTGGGGCCGGCCGCGGTGATCATCACGCGATAGATGCCGCTGCGTCGCGGCACGAACACGAGCCGGGCCATGTCGCCCAGGCATTCATCCTCAAAGGCCACAATCACATCGTCCGAGTTTAGCAGCCTGACAAATGCGCTGAAATCTCGGCTTTCCAGGTCGATCACGTAGCGGCGTCCAGCTTCCAAGGCCAGGTCGTGGCCTCGAGCGCGTCCGTTCGCCAAAACTCCTTCCACGCTAAGCACGACGGGCAATTCCCGCATGGTAATGACGTAGGCGCCGCCGACCGGTGTGAAGGAATTAGCGATCAAGCGGTAACGCCCCGTCGCCGGTGCATGGAACACGATACAGCCGTTTAGATCCGCGTAGTCGGTGTCGGCCGCGAGCACGCTCCCATCGAGAGATTCCAGGAACAGACGGGGCTGAATTTCCGTGCTCTCCACGCAGATTGCGTAGGTTCTGCCTCGGACCAGGTCGACGTAGTGCAGGCCGAAGACGCAGGCGCCATCCTTGCAGTTGAGGAAGCCGTTCATCGTCTCCGTGCGGGCGGGCGAGGTCTGGGCGCTTGCAATGTTGGTGGACATCTCCAGCGAGGCGAGGATTGAAACAAGGCTGACCAACAGGAATCGAAGATTGAAGCGGTTCATGGCCGATCCTCCTTCACAAAACGGTGGTTGGTCCTGCATGTAGGACGCATTTTTCGCACCGTATGCTGGGGATAGGCAGGTGTCATGTAACTCATTTATTTGCAGGGTGTTACGCCGCACGAAACAACGCAAAACGCATCGCACAGTGGGACATTCTGTCCCAGTTCTGTGCGGAGTCGGGCATGCATCGAGCCGAGTCGCACGATGTAGAGTTCAGCTATCTCTTCGTGCCTACCTTTGCTATGCTCTGGCCCAACCTTCATGGATGGAGGCAGAAATGACTTGGCCGCTCGATCCGATGACGCTGATGTGGATTCAGGTAGCAACCGGCGCGTCCGGGATGTTGACGCTCGTCTACCTCTATCGCATCCTGTCGAAGCAACTCAGCGACGAGCCACAGACGCTGATCTTCTTCTCTCCCAAGGGCGGATGCCAGGAAGCCATCGTACAGGAGCTCAAGGCTGCCCAAAGCGAAATCCTCGTGCAGGCCTACTCCTTCACCGCCGACCCGCTCACGTTCGGCTTGGTCGACGCCAAGAACCGCGGCATCAATGTCGAAATCGTGCTGGACAAGAGCAACGAACTGGAGCGTTATTCCGATCTGCACATCTTCCTCGAGAACGGGGTCGATGTGAAAATCGACCACGATCACGCCATCGCCCACAACAAGATCATCATCATCGACCAGACAACGCTGATCACCGGCAGCTTCAATTTCACGAACCAGGCCGAGCATGAGAATGCCGAGAATCTGCTGATCATCAAGGGGCAGCCGGAGTTGATTCAGCGGTATCGGGACAATTTTTTCAAACATCGCGATCACGCCAAACCGGCAGTGATCCGCGAGGGTGTGAAGGATCGCCGTCAGCACGGAACGAAGGCGGCGTGAGGCCAGGAGTCAGGGGTCAGGAGTCAGGAATCATGGGCGCGACCGTCAATTATTGGCCGGACACGAAGTGCGCGAAGGCGTTCTGGAACCAGCACGAACTGCCGCCGTATCAGGAGTTGTTGCGGGACACGGCGGACTGGCTTGAGCCGACTAGGGGGCAGCGCTGGCTGGATCTGGGCTGTGGCTCAGGGCAGTTATCACGAGTGATTTGGGAGAAAAGCCAGGGGCTCGTCGAATCGGTCCTCGGCGTCGATGTGGCGCCTGTCAACGAGGAAGCCTACGCGAAACTGCGAACTCGGCTTCAACCGAAGCCGATGGCGATGTGCCTGCGCTTTCTGGCTCGCGATTTCTCGCAAGGCTTTCCCGATTGGTCTGGCGATCAGTTCGATGGCATCGTGTCGGGACTGTCGCTGCAGTATGCCGAGTCGTACTCGGAGGAAATGGGAACTTGGACCCAGACCGCGTATGACCGTATTTTGGCGGAAACAAATCGCCTGCTGAAACCGGGTGGAGTCTTCGTCTTTTCTGTGAATGTACCGGATCCCGCCTGGGGAAGAGTCGCCTGGGTGTCGTTTTTGGCCGTGTTTTCCAAGTCGAGGCCGTTCAGTTATCTAAAGAACGCCTGGCGGATGTGGACCTACGGAAACTGGCTTACGCGCGAATCACAGCGTGGCCGATTTCATTATCTGCCAATCGAGAAAATCGTGGGCAAGCTGCACGCGGCAGGATTCGTCGATGTCGAACACCGCACGAGCTTCGCGGGGCAAGCGTACCTGATCCGTTGCCGTAAACCGACGGCGTAACAGGAGCCGCGCTCAGAGGAAAGGGATTAAAAAAAACCACGGACGTGACGCCCGTGGTTTTTTTTTGATCCGGCATGTCGCCAAAACTACTCGGCGGCAGCTTTCTTCTTGACGAACACGCGAATCTTGGAGATCGCCTCCTTGTCGCCTTCGCCTTCGGTCGTGATGGTGGCTTGGAGACCCTTGTCGCTGATCTTGGAGAACATCTCGTTCTTCAGACCGTCGGTGACCGCGTCGCCGTCGACGACTTTCTTGGCATCCTTGTCGAATTTCCCGCCGACGATCTTGGCGTCTTTGCCGACTTTCAGCTTGACCGGATCGCCATCGTTTTCGACCTTCTTGCCCTTACCCTTGAGCTTTTGCACGGTGACGGTGTCGCCGTCGACCTTGAGGATGCGGCCCTGGAATTCACCAGCCGCGGCGACGCCCAACGCGATCGCCATCACGAACATCGAGCAGAACAGTTTACGAACCATCGCACACACTCCTGAGAAGCGAGTCATGAGGGGTGCCCGCCCCATGCGGGCAAAATTCCCGTAGTCTCTTTAACACTGAGGGACCCAAAAGGGTCCGTTCCCTTCAGGTATTTTTAAGAATCCATTCGACATGCTGATGAGGGTAGCCTTTTATGTAAGACCTTTGGCCCATCGCAGCAAGTCGTTGTGATTAAAACTTTATGAGATCTCACGACCGACGCCCGCCGGGAAAATGCTGGCCTATGGCTGTGCGTTGTGGTGTAATACTACTTTGAAGCTCGGGAAACCCAGAGGTGAGGTATTCCGAAACCTCTGGGATCCCAGAGGTTAGGGGTACCTCACCTTTGGGCTCGCAAATCACACCATGATCATGCAACCAACCATCTTGGCATTGGCGTTGATCACCGGACAAGCAAGCCCGGGCGGCGAGGCGTTTTTCGAAGCAAAGATTCGCCCCGTGCTGCTGGAATCATGCTTCAAGTGCCACGGCGGCACGAAGGTCTCCAACAAACTTCGTGTCGATTCGCGCGACGCCCTCATCATCGGCGGGCGAAGCGGGCCCGCAATCGTCCCCGGTCATCCTGACAAGAGCGTGCTGCTCCAAGCGATCCGACAGACGCACGATGAGTTCAAGATGCCCCCGGGCCAAAAGCTGCCGGCCCACGTCGTCAACGATTTCTCCACATGGATCGAGCGCGGCGCCGCTTGGCCGAAATCGAGTCATGCCGCGTTCAAGGCCACAGAACAGTGGGCGTTTCGTCCGATCAAGAACGTTCCGCCTCCCGACGATCCGACTGGCTGGGCGACACATCCGATCGATCGCTATATCGCCAGAAAACTGCGCGAGCAGGGCGTGAAGCCGGTCGGTCCGGCGGACGCGCGAACGCTGTTTCGGCGTGTGACGTTTGATTTGACGGGGTTGCCCGTGGGTCAGGCTTTCCAGCCTGACGCGAAAGCGGCTGCTTTCAGGCTGGAAAGCCTGACCTACGAGCAGGTCGTCGATCGCCTCCTGGTGTCGTCGCGCTATGGCGAGCGCTGGGGCCGGCACTGGATGGACGTCGTCCGCTACGCTGACACTGCGGGAGACAACGCCGACTATCCAATTCCCGAGATGATTCGATATCGCGACTACATCATTGACTCGTTCAACAATGACAAACCGTTCGACCAGTTCATTCACGAGCAGTTGGCGGGCGACCTGATGAAGGATGAAGGCGGAAGGATGAAGGATGAACGAATCATCGCCACGGGATTCCTTGCGCTCAGTCGGCGCTATGCGACGGCGCCGTTCGAGTTCATGCACCTGACGCTGGAAGACGCCATCGACACGACCGGCGCCGCCTTCATGGGTCTGACCTTACGTTGCGCCCGCTGCCACGATCACAAGTTCGACCCGATCACCCGCGAAGACTATTACGGTCTCTACGGCATCTTCGCCAGCGTGACATACCCATTCGCTGGTTCGGAAGAGTTTCATTCGATGAAGAAGCCACGCTTCAACTTCGTGCCGCTGGCGTCAAACCCGTCCAAGGTGATGGCGGATTACCGGCGTCGCCTCAAGGAATTGCCGGCCGAGATCAAGAAACTCGAAGCGTCCAAAAGCGACCCTGGAAGACTCGCGGCCTTGCGATCTGAAGAACGCGTGCTCTTCCGTTGGGGCTTGCCCACCGATGTGCCAGGCGCGTATGCCGTGCAGGACGGTAAGGTCATCGAGACGCGCATTCACCTGGCCGGCGACCCCGACAAGCTCGGCGATCTTGCGCCGCGGCGTGTCCCAAAGTTCATCGAGGGCAAGCCATTGACGTTTCCGCCCAACCAGAGCGGCCGGCTTGAACTCGCCAAGTGGCTGACGCGGTCCGATCATCCGCTCACCGCCCGTGTCATCGTCAATCGCATCTGGCAGCACCACTTCGGCCAAGGGCTCGTCGCCACGCCCAACAACTTCGGCATGCGCGGCGAACCGCCCAGCCATCCGGAATTGCTCGACCATCTTGCCGACGAGTTCATCAAGCATGGCTGGTCGATCAAATGGCTGCACCGCTACATCCTCAGTTCGAAGACATATCAGCTATCCAGCAATCCATCGCCGGAGCTGTTGGCCAAGGACCCGAGCAATCGCTGGCTGGGGCGATTTTCGCGTCGTCGCCTCGATGCCGAGGCGCTGCGCGACAGCATGCTGGCGGCGAGCGGGAACCTCGACCTAAGGCGTCCTGGCCCGCATCCGTTTCCACCGATTCAGAATTGGAACTGGACGCAGCACAATCCGTTCAAGGATGTCTATCCATCGAACCATCGCAGCGTTTACTTGATGACGCAGCGCATCCAGCGCCATCCGTACCTCGCGCTGTTCGACGGCCCCGACACCAACGCCTCGACGGAAAAACGCACGACATCGTTAGTGCCGTTGCAGGCGCTGTACCTCATGAATCATCCATTTGTGCGCGAGCAAGCCGAAGCGTTTGCCAAGAGGATGTTGGCCCTGCCCGCTGATCGCCGCATCGGCTGGGCATACGAGACTGCCTTGGGCCGACCTGCGACGAAGGACGAGATCGCCAAGGCGTCGTCCTACGTCGAAAGGTACCGCGACGAATTGAAACGGGCCGGCGAACCTGCCGAGCGACTAGAATTGTCACCATGGACGAGCTACGCCCGCGTGCTGCTGACATCGAACGAGTTTGCCTTCGTGGATTGAGCTTTGCCTCTCTTTTATTAGCGCCCGCCGTGTGCCACGCGTTCGCTTGGCGCACCTCAGACGGTGACTGGTGGCGACATGACCCGCAAGAACGACGAAAGCCTGGAACTGGATCTGTGGGACGCCGAGGCCATGGAAAATGGGCCGGCCAAGTGCGCGGTCCTGGAGGAAATCGTTCGCCGAGCCGACGCGCGCAACATGATCGACCTTGCATTTCCGGCTCGGCTTGCGCTCATCGAGGCGGCGACGTTTTCCGGTGCTCCGGACAAGGCCCTGGTCGCCTTCTCTTGGTGCCTGTCGCAGGCCGACAAGCACCCGGATCAGTTTCCGGAAAGCGAACTGTTCTGGAAATTCAAATGGATTGTCAACTCTCTCGGTGATTTCCCACAGATCAGCCGCAAGCAGATCGAGGACATGCTCGATGAAATGGCTCGCCGCTACGAGCGAGCCGGAATCAGCATGCGACCGGTATGGATGGCACGCTGGAAGCTGGCGATCAAGATGGGCGAGAAAGCGCTTGCTAAATCCTCCTATAAGGCGTTTCGCGACATGCCGCGCGACTGGATGTCCGACTGCCCGGCCTGCGAGATGGATGAGAAAGTGAACTACGCCAACTTCCTCGGGCTGGATGAATTGGCCGTGCAGACCGCAGAACCGATCATCGGCGGGCGTTTGAGTTGCGCGGAGGTTCCGCATCTGACCTACGGCCGACTGCTGATGCCGCTCTATCGATTAGGTCGACTCGACGAGGCCCGCCAGATGCATCGCAACGGCTATCGGCTCGTGTCCAGGACGCCGGCGATGCTCGACATCCTCGCCGAGCACTTGTTGTTTCTAGCAATAACCGACAACCTGCCCAAGGCAACGAAGCTCTTCGAAAAGCACTTGATTTGGGCCCTCGAAGCGACGGACCTGGGCGATCGCTTTCTGTTTTGTTTGTCCGCCAAGTTCCTGATGGAGCGTTTGCAGAAGGCAGAGACGCCGTCGCTCAAACTGCGCCTTCCGACGGCATTCCCGCTGCATCATGAAAAAGGTCTCTACGAGGTCGGCGATTTGCTCGCTTGGCTCACGACCGACGCAAATGACCGAGCGGCTCAATTCGATCGCCGCAATGGCAACGCCTATCATGCGGGGCGTGTCGCCGACGCTGCCAAGTGGCACGAACTGGTCAAGGCACTTCCGATCAAGTGATCGTTTAGCCCTGCATGGCAGAGTCCGGCGGACGTCGTGCCGCGCCAATCACGCCGCGCGCGATTGCCGGCGCGCGAAGAGGTGCTTGGCGAGGAAGCCGAGGATCAGGTCGCGATAGGGGTCGCCGCCGTGTTCGCACAGGCCGTGGTGGCCGGCCCCGTCGATCACATGAAACTCACTGCAATGTGGAATGCGATCGGCAATCGCTCGAACCTCGTGCGGCGGCGCATGTGGGTCATTGCTGCCGGTCAAAAGCAGCACGGGCTGCGGCGCCAGGTTGACGACGTGCTCAGCCGGCGAGACTTCATGAATGGACATGCCGAGCCGGTATTCGGTGAAGCATCGGATCCCGCGGCGAAAATGGGCGAACCAGCCCGGCATGCCGCGGCCGACACGATGGCGAAATGCGCTGTCCAGATCGTGGTACATGCTTTCGAGAACAACGGCGGCGAAAAGATGCGCCACGTTCCCCGCGAAGCACAACGCTGCCGCGCCCATCGAATTGCCCAGCGCCGCCCGAGGCTGGTTCGGCCAATACCTCGCCACCAACTCGGCTACCGCAGCCACGTCGTGTCGCTCGTGATATCCGAAACTCGTGAGGTGTCCGCCGCTTTGTCCATGCGCGCGATGATCGAACAATACGCAGCGATAACCCGCGTCGCACAAGAACTCCACGCGATCCAGGAGTGCGCTTCGGTTTAGCCGCATGCCATGAAAGAGCACGACGCTTGCGCGAGGCGACATCGGCTCAACGCACCACCCATGCAGAGTAATCCCGTCGGCCGTCTGACACGACAACGAATCGACCCGCTGACAGAGCGCCGGCGGCGTCAGATCGGCCGGCGAGCATCGAGTCAACCAGCGCGAAACGGCGTACGCCGTGACCACGTAGCCAATGCCGCTGTAGGCAATCAGCCGTGGCCAAAGCTCGTCGAACCAAGACGTTGATTCCGCGGGTGTGTCCACGATTCACAGCCCTGATAGCGAAGTATCGAGTACTAAGTACCAACCAGGTCCCTGACCTCTGATCCCTGACTCCTGATTCCTGACCTCCGGCCCCGGCTTACTCCGAGACGGTAGGCGTGCCGAAGGTTGCGGTGACTCCCTGCTGCTCGCGGATGCCGCAACCGAGCGGCAAGTGCTCCTGTTGCAAGATACCGGCGAGGTCAACGACGGCACGCCAGAGTTCGCCGAGGGCTTGCGTTTGGCCAAGGCGTGCCTGGGCGAGCGCTTGCTGTGCTTGCAAGAGGGCGGAATAATCGTACTTTTTGTCGCCGGCGCGATAGCCGGCTTCAATCAACTGCCGCGACGCCTCGGCATGGGGGAGGATTGACTTCTTGTAGGCTTCCGTCTGCTTGAGCGCAGCCAGATAGCGCTGATAGGCGTTGGTGAGCCGTTCGATGAGCCGCAGCTCGATCTGCTTCTCGACGGCGATGGCACGGGCCAACTCACTTTCGGCGGCGTGGATGTTGCCCTGATTACGATCGAACAGGGGAATCGGCGCTTGCACGATGATCTCGGCACGCAGCTCGCGGGAGGCCGACTCGTAAGACGGGATGGCCGTCAAGGTGACGTTGGGCATGACCTCGGCCTTGGCCTTGGCGACGAGGCGTTCCTGCTCGGCGATTAACGAGCGTGCTTCGTGCATCTCGCTCGAGGTTTCCCGCACGCACGCCAGCATACGGGGCCAATCGAACGCGGGCGGCGGCTTCTCCATGTCCTTCGGGTTGAGCCGAAATCGGTCCACGCCGAGCGTCGGGCGGCCGAGCGCCGTCAGCAGATTTTGCTCGGCGGACTCGACGCGCCTTGCGGCAACCTCGCGCTTCAGAGCATACTGTTCCGCCTCGACGCGCGCCCGCAACACGTCGGGCCGACTGCCGACGCCCTCTTTCTCCAAGCGCTCTGCGGTGTTCAGGATCTTGTCTGCAATGTCGCCGATCTCGCCCAATGTCGCGAGCTCACGGCGAGCCAGCAGTGTTTCAAAGTAGGCCAGACGCACGCGCGCCACCATGTCGTGCCACTTGGTCACGGCTTGCCAATCCGCTGCTTCCACTGCCCGGGCCGCGCCATCCTTGGCAATACGCAGTTTGCCGTTGGTGACAATTGTCTGCGTCCATCGAGCACCGGGCTGTCCGAGCCGATTGGCGTTGTCGCCGAGCTGGGCAAAGTTCGGACCAAACGACGGGTTCGGATACAGCCCGGCCTGGATCAAACGGCCGCGCGCCGCCTCAACCGTGGCCCGCGCCGCTCGAATATCGGGATGATGCTCGGCGGCAATCTGCACCAACTCGTCCAACGTTCCCGGCTCGACCGCCGAAACCGCCGCCGTCGCTGGAACCGCTGTTGGACTAGGCGTTGCGGGTCGCTCGGCCAGGCGTGGACGCACCGGTTGCGCGGGCACGCACCCCGTGGTAAACACGCAGAGCACACCGATTAGCGTCATGCCGTAGGTCGATCGCGTAGTTTCCACGGAATCTCGCACCATATCTGCACTTATCCATTTGATCGACAGCAGAACCTCAGAAAAATCAATGAAAATAGGCAAGCGTTGGCGGTCGTGTAGTCTTTGCGGACCTGCGAGTGGACATACGACCATTTGGTGACTCTTCCGCGCGTGCGGCAAGCTTTTGAAAAAAATGACATTCACGGCGCAAGTTCGCCAGGCCGTTGCGTTGTTACCGTGTAAGTTGCAGCGATGCCGTTTTCCATCGCTGTGCACGTCGGTTTCGCTCACCGACCCCAACCATGGCACCAACTCTTCCCCAATAGAAGGCGCCCGGGGGCGTTCCCCGGGCGTGCTTCTTTTTTCGTTGGCTCAAATTGATCTCGACGCGACTTGTCGCGATTTCGTACACTACGCCGCATCACCATGGACCTGGTCAGGGAGGACCGAAATGTCCGAACAACAAAAACCGGATGCCAACGAAAGCACCCTGGGAACCTGGGCGAAGGCGGCAGCCACGAGCGTTGTCGGTTTGGTCGCGGGCGCCTTTTTCATGTACCTCACCCCGCTCGTCAATAGCGCTATCAAGCCCCCCAAACCCGTGTCCAATTTCGCCGCTCAGGCCGCTGGCCTGACGGTCGAATTCAGCAATCGCTCCACCGGCGGCGTCCAAGGCTGGTGGGACTTCGGCGACGGCACTGCGCTCGAACCCTTCGACCCGAAAGTCGAAACCGTCAAGCACACGTATCCCAAGTCCGGAACCTACAACGTCAAGCTCACCCTTGCCAACTTGCTCGGTGAGGAAAGCGATCGCACCGCCCCCGTCAGCGTCGACGTCGGCGCTGCCGGACCTCTCGCCACGGCGCCGGCGATCGAACAGTTCGAATTGAAACCGCTCGACAAACGCGAGTTGGCGCCGGCTATTTACGAATTCACCACCAAGGCCAGCAATGCGGGATTCTGCATCCTCTCGTGCGGCGACAACAAGCCGATGGAGATCATCGACGCCGGCGCGGTTCAGAAGCGCTATATCAGCTTCGAAGAGATGGGCTCCTACACCATTCGCCTTGCGGCAGTGAACGGCAAGCAGCTCGTCGAGCAAACCAAAACCGTCTATGTCGGCGCCAGCGACAACTCCGCGCCGATGGCCCGATTGCTCGTCTCCTACCAAGCGATCCGCGTTGATCGCCTCGACAAGGTCGCTCGCATCTACTGCGGCTGGCAGGGGGATACCAAGGCGACCACATCGCCGTTTCGCAAGGAATGGCTGGCCGAGCCGGGGTTCTCCATCCTCAGCGCAGCACTGGTGAACAAGGACGACAAGAATTCGCCGGTGCGCAACGTCAAGTACGAGGTCGTCGCCGACAAGGCGAAGGTCACGCTGTCGGGCGAGTTGGTTCGGCCGACCAGCATCCTGGCCAAGGGAACGCCCCCGCACTGGGTCGCTGAGCTGAAGCTGGCTCAGGAACGCCGATCGCAGCCTTTGACCATCGATCGCGGCATCGTGTCGATGGCGGTCAACCTCAATAGCTCCGTGAAGATTCCGATGCAGCCGATCGAGCCGGGCTACGAAGTGGTCCGCAAGACCGTCACGTTGCAACTTTGGGACGGCCCGCGCAAGATCTGGGAAGGCAACGCCGGCGGGAGCAACGTTCCTGTCCGCATCGCCAACCAGGCATGTCAGATGAATGCGATCCCGCAAGCCGACGGGGTTGTCGTGTCGATTGCCCCGGTCGGCCCGGTCATCCAAACCGGCGGTTTTTCCTTGTTCCCGAAGAAGGGGAACTGATCCGTGTACTTTTTTTCGTTTAGCGCCCGCAGTGCGCCACGCGTTCGCATGGCGCACTGCGGGCGCTAAACGAAAACACCTCCCGTCGCTATAATTCTCTTCGTGAACCGAATGCGGAACGAAGGGCTTGTCATGGCTGTCTCCACGCTGCGCCCTGTCGCGCTGAAGAAAGAGGGCGAGGACCGGCTCATCATTGAATGGAACGATGGGCATCGCAGCGAATACCTCTGGACCCACCTGCGCGTGCAATGCCCGTGTGCCGGTTGCCGGGAGGAACGCGAGCAGCCGCCCGATCCGTTTCGGATCTTGAAGCCAGGCGAGTTGGTCCCGCTCAAGCCGGTTTCGATAAGCCCGATCGGTCATTACGCCTACAAGATCGTCTGGAGCGACGGCCACGACTCCGGCCTGTTCACGCTGGAACACCTTCGCCGAATCTGCCAATGTCCGCAATGCTCGAAGCAATGAACCCCTCATCGTTTAGCGCCCGCCCGATGCCGCGCGATCGCTAACCGAAAAAAGGAGCACGACCATGCCTCCGCCAGAAGCGCACCAACCTCAGCAAAAAATCGCCATGCCCGGCGTCAAATCGGTCGTCGCGGTCGCCAGCGGCAAGGGGGGCGTCGGCAAGTCGACCGTCGCCACCAACCTCGCTCTCGCCCTGCACATGCTCGGCCGGCGCGTCGGGCTCCTCGATGCCGACATCTACGGCCCCAGCATCCCGATCATGATGGGTGTCAAGGAAACGTTCGACGCCAATACAACGCCGTTTCCTCTGACACGCCATGGTCTGAAGCTCATGTCGATGGGTTTTCTCGTCAAGCCGGAAACCGCCATGATTTGGCGCGGCCCCATGGTGCACAAATACCTCACGGCATTCCTGGCGCAAATCGATTGGGGCGTTCTCGATTACCTCGTCATCGACCTGCCCCCCGGCACCGGCGATGCGCAACTCACCCTCACCCAAACCGCGCCGCTCTCCGGCGCCGTCATCGTCACCACGCCGCAAGAGGTCAGCCTGATCGATGCCCGCAAGGGACTCGAAATGTTCAACCAGGTTCGCGTCCCGGTTCTCGGCATCATCGAGAACATGAGCTTTTTCGTCGGCGCCGACGGCAAACGCTACGAACCGTTCGGTCGTGGCGGCGGCATTAAGCTCGCCAAGGAAGCCGGCGTCCCCTTCCTCGGCGAAATCCCCATCGACCCGCGCGTCGCCGAGTGCGGCGACGGCGGCGACCCCATCGTCCACAAATACCCCGACACCGACGTCGCCAAGACGTATCTCAACCTTGCCAACGTGGTCATCCAGCAAGTTGTCAGGATGACCGACGCCACCGAAGAACTGCCGACGCTGCAGTTGTAACTCACCATCGTCCGTTCCTCGGCGCCGGCGAAGGGCCAATCGGAAACGCCGTGGCTCGAACGATGCAAACACCCAGACATGAGGCGGCCGAAACTTATTTCGTTCTGACCCAAGCCAAGAAATCCTCGCGGCGGATGGGCGTCTTCATCCACGAGGTGTCAGGCAGCGGCAATGTCATGGCGGCGCGGACGGGTTTCCATCCGCCCGGCAGCGCTTGCGTGCGGCGCATGCCTTTCTGAGTGATCCACGAAAACGCATTTTTCCGATCGCCGGTGGCAGCGATCTCCAGCGTCATGCGAACGTCCTGGGCGACATAATCCAGCACTTGGTCGTGACATCCCTTGGCCCAGAGCGCCGGCGCATCGCTGCCCGAAAGGCCCCCCGCTTTGCGCGCCAGCGACATCCCCTCGGCCACTTTGTCCATGCCAATGGGAAAACCGAGAAGGCACACGACGTGGAACATCATGTCGACATGATCGTGAACGAGGCCGGTGCACTCAGTGTGGCCGCCCGATTCTTCCGCCAGAATGTCGAAGTCGAAACCGGCGCCGTTCCAGGTGACTAGGGTGTACCCAGCCTCTGCCATGGCGAGCAAGTGGTCAAGGAGTAAGCGCGTGTCGCCCGGCGCCATCTTACCGGCCGGCGCGCCCCCAGCCGATTTTGAGTGCCAAAGGACCGGCTCGCCGTCGCTGGCGCACGTTGCCGCACAACAGATGCCGAGCGGACGATGCTTGCGCCAGTTCGAGAAATCGCCAGGCGTTTGTTTGGCGGTTTCGATGTCGAACGCAAGATACTTCCGGGCGCCTGGCGTCTTTTCCTTTGCCATCACTTTCTCCTTTCTGCACGGCGCGAAAGCCCTGTCTCCCACTGATCATAATGCGGGCATAGCCGTGGCACACTCTTTTTCTTGAAAAGTTTTGTTTTCCTGTCCGCTTATTATTGTCCTTGGCAATCTCATGGTGTGAACAACAACGAACCCTTCAACCGGAAATAGTCATGAAACTTTTCCTCACAAACCTTGTGTCTTCCCTGCGTCGCGGCCTTGTGATTGCCGCTTTGCTCCTCGGTCTGATGCTGCCAAGCCTGGCGGCTGCTCAGAACGCGAATCTGAACATGGTGGCCGTCGGCGTCAATCGTTATCGCACCCCCGGCAACGACCTTAGCTGGTGCGTCGCCGACGCTCAGGACATGATCCGAGCGATGAGCTCGAACTCAATGTTCGCTCGCAAAGATGTCAACATCCTGCTCGACCAGCAAGCCACTGCCGCGAACATCATGCGAGCCGTTGACCTTCTGGCCCAGCGTGCGACGCCCAACTCGTACACAGTGCTCTATCTGTCCGGCCACGGCACGCGCGACCGCAACGGCCACTGGCTCTTCTGCCCGCACGATTACGATGCCCGGACCAGTGTCTCTGGCGAAGTGCTGTATGCCCGGCTCAAGAACATCCCTGGGCGAGTGTTCTTGATCATCGACTCGTGCCACTCAGGCGCCACGGGGTTTACGAAGACCCATTTGGTTCGGCCGAATCCGTCAAATCAGACGGTGGTGATCAGCTCAAGCCTGTCGCGTGAAACCAGCGCGGAACTTGCTCAATTCCGCAACGGCGCTTTCACGCAAGCGTTCTTGGAAGCCATGAGCGGCCGAGCCGACGCCAATCGGGACGGGATCATCACGCTGCAAGAGATGCACAACTACGTGTACACGCGAGTAGGCCAGCTCACGCAAGGCAAGCAGCACACCATCGTCTACTCGACCAACGGCGGCATGCCGATCGGACGTTCCTCGACGGGTGGCGGTGGTGGTGGCGGCGGGACCACGGCCGGAGCGGTCGTGTGGCAGGGACGCGAAAACCTGCAGGGGTTCGGCAACCTGAGCTTCGCCTTCCAGAACGGCGGCAGGGTAGTTATGACGGACACACGTGGCCAGACCGCGGGAACCTGGAGTTCGCAAGGCGACGTCGTCACCCTGCGGTTTAACGGCGGACGAACGGTCTACACCGGTCGCATGGTCGGCAACACGATCTCCGGTACCGCTCGCGGCCAATCAAGCCATTGGAGTTTCAGCGTGACACGCCGCTAACGCAAAGTGAAAATCGTCCACGAGGGGACAGGCTTTCGAGCCTGTCCTCTTTTTTTGTGCTGCTGCCATAACATGAATTCGGTGACGCATTCCATGACCATGCTTCTAGGAGAACCCATGCCGAGCCGAGCCGCTACTGAGTACCGTTATGAGAAACTGACCTGGCCTGAGATCAATGACGCCATCGACATGGGCAAGGTATGCATCGTGCCGTGCGGCGCCGTCGAGCAGCATGGACCGCATTTGCCGCTTGACGTCGATCTCGTCTGTCCGGGCGGCATCGCCAAGGGCGCCGGCCAGGCGCTTGCCGACAAGATTCTGGTGCTGCCGATCGTCGCCTATGGCTACACCGGGCACGTCATGGACTTCCCCGGCACGATCAACAACGATTTCGAGCACTTCATGCACCATGTACTCGACATCACCAAGTCGCTCGCCTACCACGGCTTCAAGAAGATCATCCTGCTCAACGGCCATGGCTCAAATTGGCCGAACCTCGATCTTGTCGCTCGCCGCACCAACCTTGAAACCGATGCCGAGTGCGTGCCGATCTGCTGGTGGCAACTCTTGATGGTCGACAAAAACTTCATGCCGAGTTGGCGGCAGAGCAAGTTCCCCGGCGGCTGCGCCCATGCCTGCGAGCTCGAAACGTCGCTCTATCTCTATCTTGACGGCGACAACGTTCGCAAGGACCTGATCAAGAATGGG
>VGZI01000053.1 GCA_016872605.1 Planctomycetota bacterium | reverse complement strand
TGGCAAAATAGTAGCGTTGCCCCTGAAATCGAAAGGTGCAGTGATAGCCGTCGCCTTTTTTTCGGATGCCTGCCATGTGCGTCTCCCAACTTTGGAAACGCCCTGAAAAGCCCCTACTGGCGGAAATTTGGCGGAAAATGAAGGGCTGCCGGGGAAAGGAAAGGGGCCGTGTTTGCCACAACCCCTTATCCTACAACAGTGCCGAAGAGAGGACTCGAACCTCCACTCCCTAACGGGAACCAGCTCCTGAAGCTGGCGCGTCTGCCAGTTCCGCCACTTCGGCATGCCGGGCAACGGCTTGTGAATTCATGATACGATACCGGATCGCGAATCGCCAAGACCGAATGCCGTTTTTTCGCCCTGGCGCCGATTGCGTTCGTCTTAAGCTATTTTTAAGCTTGCCTTTGCGATTTTCGTGCTACAGTTTGTATAGGCACAGAGCCGGGCATCCGATCCCGAACGGACGCTTGGACATCCGATGCGGGGCAAGTCATGTGGGTTAAGCTCACTGGGGAATATGTCAATCTCGATCACATCGTTCGCGTTCGCGTCAATAAAGCGCTCAAAAACGGACTCACCGAGTGGGTGGTGGAGTTGGAAGGCATCATCAAGGGCGAACTCACGTACTTCACGCGCTATCGCGGCATCGACGCGGAAATCGTCATGCATGCTCTGGAGATTTACTCACGCATCGACCCGGCTCCCGCTCCGAACAATCAGGCAGACCCCGTGAACACCACAAGCACCAATACAGTCCACGACGTCAAGATCATGTGACTCAATCCCGTCGTCGCCGCTAGCGAGGCATGCGGACGACGAGGTCATCGCCGGCGGGATCGTCATCGTAGCCGCGGCCTCCATCGTCCTTGCCGTTGACGCCGACGCTGTAGAGCAAGTAGCCTTTTTCCGTCGTGCGATAGATCAACGCCTTCTCGCTGAACAGATCGTTCGGCGCCTTCGCCAAATATTTCGGCGCCAACGCTTCGAGCGTCATCGGAAAGCTCCCATTGTCGGACTTGTACGCAGCCAGGGCGAAAGCGACATGCAGGTTGCGCTCCATCTGCTCGATTCGATCGGCCGCGGTCTGCACCTTGGCCACCGCCGGCATCAGCAAGCAAATCATCAGGTCGCCGAGGTACTTTCCCTTGGCCTCGGCATGGTTCGGCGCACGCGTGATTCGGGCCAAAACATCTTCGATGTTGGAGATCGACCCCTTGAGCACCTTGATGTCCCTCTCGACCAGCGTCATCGCCCGTTCGCGTGCCGATCGTTCCTTGAGCGACATGGCGGCGTGCAGTCGATCGTAGAACTTGTTGCTCGCTCGCATTGCCGAATCCCACTGAATATCGGTGAAGGCGATCTTGGCGAGGAGCTTCGTCGTGGCATCGTTTTCTTTGGCCATGACTTGTTTGAGCTGCTCGACGCCGTCGCGGTCGAGCATCATGACAAACTCCAGAAACCAGAACCGTTCGGCCAGGTTCATCTTGTCGGCCATCCGCGGCATGGGGGGCAGCGCCTTCAAGTCAACCAGGCATTGCTTGAGCTTCTTGGAGTCGAGCTTGGCGGCTTCGATGAAGGCCAGGTCGGCATTGCAGGCGATATTGTCGAGAGCGACGCCGACCAGCCCCTCGATGAGCGTGCCGCCGCGGCCTACGAGGCGAGCCAACCGATGGACCGCGAGCAGATCGTTCCAGGCTTCATCGATTTTTTTCTCGTGCATGCGGAGCATGGCGCGAACGATGAGGGCGCTGCCCAGGCCTCGACACTTTTGCACGCCGGGCAGGAGCGCCGTCAAGAGCCCCTGCGATTTGCCGGCCTTGCGTTGGGCCACGAGCGGATAGTAATAGCGTGGCCTCTTGGTCGCTTCGATGGCCAGGGCGAGCGGCTTTTCGTTTTTCTCCAGCCATGCGGCCACATCGGGAAACTTTTTGGCAGACCACGGCTTCGTCATGACCTGCTCGTACTGTTTCAGCGCCGCCTCCAACGCATCCGATTGGAGCTTGAGTCCCGAGAGGTACGTGCTGTGCGATACGAAATACTCTCCTTCGTCAGGTGGCGCGACCATTTGCATCCACTTGTAGAACGCCGGCGCCATGGTGGCGCCTTCCGGGCGCGGGCCGAACACTCGGCACAACACGACATTGGCGTTGGTGTCGGGCGTGATTTCCTTTCGCTGCTGTTCGTTGAGAGCCGTCTCGTAATCGACGTAGCCATCCGCGTCGACCGGCCCATCGACGAAGGTCGTGTCCTTTCCGATGCTAAAGCTGCCGCGCTTTTTCTTCGCTTTCTCCGCCTGAGCGTCCTTGCCATCGCCGGAAAGCAACGCCAACGGCAGGATGGCAATGCAACACCAACCAAAAATGTATCGGCACATGATGAAGACCCACGAGGAGAATGATGCACGCTGCTATTGTGTCCAATTCCAAGGGCGAGTGCAATGAAAAAGAGGGGCGTTCTTGGCTAATTGTTGTGGCCGCAAGCTCTTATGGTTCGATTTCGGGCTTGACGGCCCGTGATCGCCCGGTATTGTGCCAGCTCGTCAAACGGTGAAATAGAACGATTGTCGAAAACGGGGGAGGTGGACCGTGCGCATACAGGTTTGGATTTTGGCGATCGGGGCGGCGCTGGCGTTGGCGATGCCGGCGTCGGCGCAGCTGGGCGTCTCCGGCGGAGCGAGGACGACGGCGCTGCCGAGCGGATCATCCTTCTTTTCGGCGCCGTTTGCCAAGCCTGACTTCTCCGGGATGTCGATTCGGCCAATGATGCCGACGCCGCTCAACTTCGGCGCGATGATGCCGTCGTGGTCTCATTTCCAAAACGCGATGCTGATGCGCAACGTGTTCACGGGGCCGCAAGCGGTGATTCAAATCCCGTTTCTCCCCAAGCAGCCCGCACAGCCGGCGCCGGAGAAGACCAGGCCGTCCTCTTCGATATTCTTCCCATGAGCCGAGCGTTGGCCAAACGCGCTGGCAACGGAGGACCGTGCTTGGCACGTTTGGCGAAGTGCTTCACTCTTCATTCGTCGCGGCGATTGTCCCGTACATCTCAGGTCGGCGGTCGCGCAGGCGGTGCAGTTCATATTTGCCGGGAATGTTCACCAGGTGCTTGTCGCGCGCTTTTTGCGCCTCGATATCGGCGTAGAGGATCGTTGGAGTGTCGTCGTCGCTGACGGCCAGGAATTCGCCCGTGCACCCCAGGATGCGCGACATGCCGATGAAGCGAAAGCCGCGTTCCGTGCCGATGCGATTGACGGCAGCGTAGTAGAGGTGGTTCTCCAGAGCGCGAGCGGGGATGAGCGTCTTGGCCGTCCCTATCGCGCCGGTCGGCCAGTTCGTCGGCAGGACGATGAGGTCGGCGCCCAGAAGCATCATGCACCGGGCCGACTCCGGAAAGCTCCCGTCATAACAGATATTCATGCCGACTTTAAGCCCGCCGATGTCGTGCACCGCGAACGGCTGATCCCCCGGCGTCGTGAAGCGATCGACGCCCAGAAATGGCAAGTGAATCTTGCGATAACTCGCGATCAAACCGCTCGGCCCAATCAGCGCGCAGACGTTAAACAGCTTGTCCCCAGCTCGCTCCAGCAATCCGACCACCGAGAAGACATCCAGCGTTCGGCAATCGGTCGCCAATCTCTCGGTCGATGGCCCCGGCACCGTCTCGGCGTGCGGCAGCGCCTCATCCTTGCTTTCGTAGCAATAGCCCGGCAGCGCACACTCGGGAAAAATCACGAGCCGGGCGCCATTTCCCGCGGCTTCGCGCAGGCGAGCGCGAATCGCGTCCAGGTTCTTCACCCGATCCGCGAAAGCGCAATCCATCTGCACGCCGGCAATCTTCCAACGCGTCATCTCGCGGCCTCCCTCCACCTTCGGGTTGTTGTCAATAAGGCTCGCCGGGTATATTACGGATCGCCCACGCCGCGGAGATGCCCATGCATCGGACTCGCCTGGAAAGTGAACGGCTTTTTCACGACGAGCAGGCCGCTCAGCGCGCCGGTGCGCTGCGCCCCTGCGATTACGTCTTCAGCGACGACGCCTATCTGCAGCACGAATCCTGGATCGCGCCGGCATTGGATCTGTTGGGCGAAGTCCGAGGCAAGCGCATTCTGGATTTGGGCTGCGGCCACGGCATGGCGTCGGTCGTCCTGGCGAGACGCGGCGCCCAGGTCATCGGATGCGACCTGTCGGCCGGGTATGTACAGGAAGCGTCGCAGCGGGCCAAGGCCAATCATGCCTCGGTACAACACGTGGTTTGCGATGCCGAGCGACTTCCTTTCGCCGACGAGGCGTTCGACGGCATCTGGGGCAACGCCATCTTGCACCACCTCGACCTAGAGCTCGCCGCGGCCGAGCTTCGCCGCGTTTTGGCCCCTGGCGGACAAGCCGTCTTCTGCGAACCGTGGGCAGGCAACCGCTTGCTCAACTGGGCGCGACGCGAACTCCCGTACCCAGGTAAACACCGCACCGCCGACGAATCTCCCCTAACCTTCGCCGATCTGTGCCGCTTGAAGCGATCGTTCCCACGCCTTCGCGTTCGCGGTTATCAGATACTGGCGATGCTGGGCCGGCTTTGTCGGTCGTCGTGGTTACTCGCCGGCTTGCGCTGGTGCGATGACTGGTTGCTGATGAAATGGCCCGGCTGGCAGCGCTATTGTCGATATGTCGTTTTGCATTTTGCCAAGTTTAGCCCCCCGTCGTAGAGGCAGGCGGACGACGCGCCCGCCCGCCTCTACGAGGCGGGGCTAAACGAGAAAGCATGGCCCTGACGATCTACTCGCGTTCGCCGTCGATTTGACGAACTAGCTCGGGGCCGATCAGCTTGTAGTCGTGCGTGATGCGCAAGCTGGTGAGCATTGCCTGGCGATACTGCTCCGCGTGCGCTTTTTGCGCCCGTTCGATGAAGAGGTCGCGATGCCCTTGCAGGACGCCGGCTATCGAACTGGCGCCGCTCATCGAACGAACGAACCCGGCATCGTTCGTCGTCGGGCCTTCGGTGATCGTGGCGACATAAAAAATGGTGCGCGGCTTGTTGGTCAGGATTTGCACGTAGCCGTCCGGCTGGTTATTCTTCTTGGCCTTCTCGAAAAGATCTTTGTTGATGTCGTCGATTTCCCGCGTCCCGACTTCGATCGGCTTTTTCAGGCCGTGCAAGCTGATCAGTTGCTCAACCGTCTTGTCATGCGGGAACATAATGGTCCCGTCTGCCAGAGACGGCAGGAAATAGTCCTTGTTGGGCATGCGAACTTCACCGGTGTTGGTATCCTCGGTGCGCAGGATGTCCTCCGCGTGCATCTCCGTGAGATTCGGAATGTCGATCGTGGACCGCCGCATGGTGGCAGCGTGCTTTTCCATGAGCGTGACGCGGGCCTTGATGTCTTTGACGTCGATCAACTCGAGCGCGAGCGCTTTGGCATGCGGCAGGGCGGCCTCTTCGCGGGCACGCTTGAACTTGAGCCCCTCGAACACGCGATTCTCGATGAAGCGGAAGTCGGCCTCGTCTTTTTCAAGTTGAGCCTCGTTGACGGCAATTTGCGCCGCACGGTCGCGCAAAAGCTTTTCAGGGCCATCGATGCCCAGCGCCCGGCCGAGCGTTTCGAGAATGACCAGGCCGGCACGCGCGCGACGCAGATCGTCGATGGCACGCAGGTCATCAACGATCTTTCGATAGTCGTTCTCGCGCCGCGCGGGGATGACGGCCGTGCGCCAATAGAGCATCGGCTTTTGAGCCGTGCGAAAAAGATCAAGGCTCGGCACCGGCTGCGTCGGATCGAGCCCTTCGACGTGCTTGCGGAGCTCCTCCCATGCTTGTAGCGTCACGCCTCGGCTTAAACGCGGCTCGACAAATCGGAAGTCGCGCGTCCGATTGGCTTTCACCTCCGGAGGCCAAGGCTTGGCGTCGAATTTTCCCGAGGCGACGAATGCCGCTTCCCCGAAGAACAGCTTGTGAAAGTCCTTCTCGGTCAACTGGCGGTCCGGCGTGTCGCGTCCCTCGAAGAGATTGATCTGATGCATGTACTTCAAGTACGATTCCTTAAGTCCCGCGAATTCCGGCGCGGCGCCGATCGAGAACTGGTCGTAGTAATTCCCCTTCTTGTCCTCGGGTGGGCCGTAGACGAGATTGTATTTTGGGACGATGATCTTCAATTCGCGTTTGTACTTGGACGCATCGCCGCTGGCCGCCTCGAGGTCTCTCTTGGCATTCCACATGTTCTCCTGCGCCCAGCGCTCGGCGGTGCGATGATCGAGCATCGATTCCAGCTCGCGCCGCACCGTGTCGACGGTGTGATTTTGCGGCTCAAACACAGGATCGAAGTGCAGGAAGGCCGCTCCCACGTCGAGCGGCGAACCGGTCGCGCCCGTGCCCACCATGCCCGCGTACTTCCATCGGTTATACCGAGTAAACTCCGGACTTGTGAAGAAGTTGAGGTTGCGACGTTTGGCCTCGGAACGCAGCGCGACATCCAGTTCCCTTAGAACCAGATCCGGGTCCGCCAAGTCCCATCCCTTGGCTTTGGGATCGAGTTTCTTGGAATCGTCCGGCGTGCCGAAGTTGTACGACGTATTGGATTTGAGCTTCGTCAGCACCGTGACGTCTTTCTTTTCTGGATGCGGGGCGGGCTCGCCTACCAGCGGGTGCTGGATCATTCCCCAGGTTCGGAAGCCAGCGTCTCCGCTAACGGCGAAGGTCCCACCGCCCATTAGCGAGCCCATCGCTCCCGCGCCGACCAAGCTTGCCGCCGCCTCGGTATGCCGCACGGCGAAATATTCCAGAACGGGCGTCGCGTAGTCTTTGGTCATCAGCGGCGACGCGGAGTCGTAACGCTCTTTCTTTCTGACCGCTTCGTACTGGGCTTCCAGCTTGTGGCGATAGTCACTCTCCAAGGCGCCGTGGCGGATTACCGCCACGAGCGGCGACTGGAACGGATCATACACGAGCGGCGGCGTCACGCTGAGTTGCGCCAGCGTCGCCGCAACGCCAAGGTATTCCGGTGACTTCGGATCGGCGTACAGATACTCGACCTTGATCTTCACCGGCGTTTCCAATCCCCAGCCCGACGACGTCGGATCGTACGCTTCGTTCTTGTGGGCGTCGAAGAAATCCCGCAGAAGCTGCGGATCGGGATCTTCGATCTTCTTGTTCAAAAACGATTTCGCGTCCTTCGCCTTGGGGTCGAAGAATTTGTTCAGCGCGAAGTCCTCCACATAGACCGGCGTGAACTTCACCGTGAACGCGGAGCGTTTTTCCTTGTAGAAATCCCAAATTTGCGCCAACGTCATCAGCGCCCGCTGCTGGTCCGGCATGTTCGGATCGAGGAACTTTCCGTCCAAAAGGCGGCGATCCTTGCGCTGGAAAAACGAATACGGCTGGGCAGTGAACACCGCGTACTGAGCGATGCGCACGCGGAATTCGTCGGCTACCGCCTGGCGAACCTGCTCAGGGGTCGCATCACGGTGATCCCCGGCGCGGCGTGCCTCGAGCTCGGCGTTGGATCTGTCTTCAGGCCGCAGCATGTCGAAGAATTCGCCATGGAAGAGATGCTTCAGATGCTCGTCATCGATGCGAATACTCAGACGGTCCGCCTCGGCCCGCCAGAGCAAAAATTCCTCAAGATCGCGATACTTGACATCGCCGTCGAAGTAACGGGGCCGTAGTTTGCGAATGCCCAAGGTGCGAAGCCGTTTGGAAAGCTCAGTGAGCCGCTCGGCTCTGTTCTCGGCTTCCTCTTCTTTCCTGATCTCGTCGAAGTAGGCCTTGTCGGCATTGCGATAGGCGCTTTCATTGCAGTGGCGCATGTAAGCATTGGCGAGATTGCGTTGGCTTTTTACGTCTTCGAGGTCTTTGCGGGTGTACGTTCGCCCTGCGATGCGAACGACGCTGCCGCCGCCTTTGCCGAACCCGAACCATTGAGGAATGCGTTCGGACATATCGCCGCGCATGCCGGTGCAGAAGACGAAGCTGACCATGCAGATCATCAAGATGGCGGCCATCCAGAAGCGTTTGTTCTTCTGAAAGGTGACGAACGGATTGAACGCCATAGGTTGCCTCACGTTAGGACATCATGCCCGCCGTCATGCCCCATGAGTACTTGACACCGGACGCTACCATATAGATATTGGGACGCTCGGACGGTTTTGTTCCGTTCGTAGGTCAGGCTTTCCAGCCTGACGTTCCTCTTTCTGCGTCAGGCTGGAAAGCCTAACCTACTTTCGGGGTACACTTGTTCCGACGATACGATTGTAGAGAATTCGCCCCTATTTGCTAGTCGTTCACGCCGTCCTGGAGATGCCGGTGCTGGACACTTGGACAACGAAGCCGTAAAAACGCGTGCAATAGAGTTCCGCCGCTCGCGGCTTCGCACCGTTTGCGTCACGCTCCGCGTGACGGATTCCTCACGCGGAGCGTGAGGTCTACGATGCGAATCCGCCGGCGGCCACACGGAGATCGGAATGGCACGGAAGAAGAAACATCTGGTCATTGTCGAGTCACCCGCCAAGGCAAAGACGATCAACAAGTACCTCGGCCCCGATTTCGAGGTCGTCGCCAGCCTGGGGCACGTCCGCGATCTGCCCAAGACGCGCTTTGGCATCGATATCGAGGGGGGCTGGGTGCCGACCTATCGCGATCTGAAGGACCGCAAAGACGTGCTCGCCGCCTTGAAGAAGCACGCCGCCGGCGCCGACATCGTCTATCTTGCCCCCGACCCCGACCGCGAAGGCGAAGCCATCGCCTGGCATCTCAAGGAAGCCCTGAAGCTCAAAGACGAGAAGATTCGCCGCGTCACCTTTAACGAGATCACCAAGTCCGCCGTTCAAAAGGCCTTCAACGAAGCCCGGCAAATCGACATGGACCTCGTCGCCGCCCAGGAAGCCCGGCGATTTCTTGATCGCATCGTCGGTTACAAGCTCAGCCCGCTCTTGAGTTCGACGCTGGCCGAGAAGCTCACTGCCGGACGAGTGCAATCGGTGGCGGTTCGACTCATCGTCGACCGCGAGCGCGAGATCGCCGCGTTCAGGCCCGAAGAGTTCTGGAAAATCGCCGCGGTGTTGCAGACCAAGGATTTGAAAAAAACCGCCGTAGCCAAGGGAAAGCCGAAGAAAACTGCCAAGCCGAAACCCAAAAAAGAGGACGACGAGGATCTCGACGACGAAGCCGAGAAGGCGCCGGAGCAGGAAGAGCAACTCCCCGAAGGCGCCTTTCGCGCGGAGTTGGCCGAGTGGGACGGCAAGAAATTCAAGGCGTCGAGCCAAGCGGAAGTCGATCCGATTGTTGCGGCTCTGCAAGGCGCGAATTACGTCGTCACGAAAGTCGAACAGAAGGATCGCCAGGAGAAGCCGCCGGCCCCGTTCACGACCAGCACGCTGCAGCAACAGGCGTCGCTCAAGCTCCGTTTCACGGCTCGGCGCACCATGAGCGTTGCCCAGAAGCTGTACGAAGGCGTTCAAGTCGGCGCCGAAGGGCAGGTCGCGCTCATCACCTACATGCGCACCGACAGCACGCGCATCTCCGATGACGCGCTTAAGGCCGCCCGCGAACACATCAAGAAGCACTACGGCGACAAGTACCTTCCGGAAAAAGCGAACACCTACGCGTCCTCCAAGGATGCCCAGGGCGCCCACGAGGCGATTCGTCCGACTGACCTGTCGCAAACGCCGGAACGGGTCGCCAAGCATCTGCCGGCCGAGCAGTTGAAGCTCTACACCCTGATCTACAACCGCTTCGTCGCCTGCCAAATGAACCCCGCGATCTTCGCCGTCACCAACGTGGAAGTCACTGCCAGGAGTCAGGAGTCAGGAGTCAGGAGTCAGAGGTCAGGGGCCACGGGTCAGGAGTCAGGCTCGGATTCGCTGACTCCTGACTCCCGACCCCTGACTCCTGGAGATGGCGTTTTCAAGGCCCAGGGCAAGACGCAAAAGTTCGACGGCTATCGCAAGGTCTACGTTCAATCGAGCAAGCAGGAGGACGTGATCCTTCCCGCCATGACGGAAGCTGATCCTCTCGGCCTCGTCACGCTCAAGCCGACGCAGCATTTCACCGAGCCGCCGCCGCGCTACAACGAAGCGTCGCTCGTCAAAACCCTCGAAAAAGAAGGCATCGGCCGACCGAGCACCTACGCCTCGATCATCGGCAAGATTCAAGACCGCGGCTACGTCGAAATGAAGGAACGCCGATTCTACGCCACCCCCATCGGCATGAAGGTCACCGACTTGCTGATTCAGCATTTCCCAAAGGTCATGGATCTTAAGTTCACCCGGCACATGGAGGAAGACCTCGACCATATCGAGGACAAACGCTACGAGCGCAACTACGTTCTTCAAGAGTTTTACGATCCGTTCAGCGAAGCTCTGAAGATCGCCGAATCGGAGATGCTCAAGGACGCCGAAAAATGTCCGCTGTGCGCGAAGCCTCTCAACGAGCGATTCAGCAAGTTCGGCAAGTTTTTCGGCTGCTCGGGTTATCCAGAATGCACTTACATCAAGAAGAAAGGCGTCGATCCGACCGCCGAGGACACGGGGCCCCCCGTCGGCCCCGACGGCAAGCCGATCGTGTGCCCGAACTGCGGCAAGGAAATGGTCCGCCGGGCCGGCAAGAGCGGCACGTTTCTCGGCTGCAGCGGCTACCCCGACTGCAAGACCACGATGAACTTCGACGACGAAGGAAAACCCGTCGTCACCAGCCAGGCGACGGAGCATACCTGCGAAAAGTGCAGCAGTCCGATGGTCCAGCGCATGGGCCGGCGCGGGCCGTTCCTTGGCTGCAGCGCCTATCCGAAGTGCAAGAACATCGTCGAGCTGGACGCCGACGGCAAGCCGGTCAAGCCGATTGACACCGGATTGTCGTGTGAGAAGTGCGGCAGCGCGATGGTGGTGAAACGCAGCTTCCGCGGCCCGTTCCTGGGATGCAGCAACTATCCCAACTGCCGAAGCACCAAGCCGGTGCCGGAGGAATTGAAGGAGAAGCTAAAGGCGGCGGATGCGGCCAACCCGCGCAAGAAGGTGGTTGCCGCCGACGCTCCCGCCGACGTCAAGTGCCCCGAATGCGACGGCCCGATGAAGCTGCGTCCGGGCCGTTGGGGCAAGTTTTTCTACGGTTGCGCCAATTATCCCAAGTGCAAGGGCACGATGAAGGCCCCGCCCGACGCCGCGCCAGGCTGATGGCGCCTTCCAAACCAAACGATACATGGAGGTCTTTCTAGTGCCTTGTCCAGACTAAATTTTCGAGTTGGTCGATCGGAGTGTGGACTTCAGTCCACACGATTAGGAGGCTCCCGGAGCTACGCCGCGTGGACGGAAGTCCACGCTACAATATTGTCTCACCCGAAAATTTAGTCTGGACGACGCACTAGCCCGGATGATTCTACTGAGCAAATTTTCTTACCACAGAGGCACAGCTACTACCGAGAAAATGCTCGATAGGAAAAATACACTATGCCACTGTTTTCTTGGAACTTCTCGGCCCACGCGACAGAAATAAGAACCACGGGAACCTAGTGCTCTGTCACATCTCGAATGAGGGGTAGAGCCGCTTGAGCTTGATGCGGGCATTGGCGGTGGTGAATCGCCAATTGATGCGCGTGCAAGCTTCGTTGCGGCTCTACCCCTCATTCGAGATGTGACAGAGCACTAGCGCCTGCCACTCGAACACATCTTCGCGGCTGTGAAGCGAACCGGGGTCGGCGGTGCAGCGTTGCTGATAGGCCGATCGGCCGTTCGGGCCCAACTGGGGAAGGTCTTCCCACTTGAGATTGTTGAGCTCGTGATAGAATGTCATTTCGTCAGCCCGATCCGTCAGGAGGAATTTGGCGTTCGGCAACTGCGGTTGCAGCAGTTGGTGCAATTGCTGGCCTGCTGCGTCATCGGGCAGGCAAATGACGGAGACTTCGTTCGAATCCACGATGCGGCCGAAGTCCGGCGTCGCGTCGTCGAAGAGGTGTTGCAACTCGTCGGCGATCAAGGCGTCGGAGTTGTCGTTGAACTCATTGCGCTTGCGGGTCAAGTACATTTCCGCGACCGATGCGCCATGTAGCCGCTCGCTCATGAATACCTCGGCCTCTCGCAAGAGGGCCGGCGCCAGATTGCGCACCATTGTGCCGGAACCCATGCAGACTTCGAGGAGCGCCTGGCAGTGCGTTTTGAGCCACTCCTGAACACGGTCGTCGAGTTGCAGGATTTCATCGGTCGTGATCGTCGAGGTGAGTTGGTCGATGGCGGCTCGGAGATCGAGGCAGCCCGGCGGAAATAGCGATCGGTCGCCGCGCAGCGAACCATCGGACAGGTTCGAAGCGGTCGGCTGCAAGAGCGACAGCAACTCGCCGAGCCGTGCCCGGCAAAAACCGACTTCGCGAATCTGATCCGAAAGATGCCCGCGCAAGCCGATATAGAGACGGTTCAGATGCGCGAGCACCATGCTGTGGTAGCGCATTTTCGCGTAGGTGCGCACAAGCTCGACCATGTCGTTGGCGTTCGGCAATCCCGTTCCCGAAGCGTTGCGGCGAGCGATAAGCGTCCATTGGCTCGTGGTCGGGGCGTTGGTCTGCACCGAGGTGTCGATGCACCTGCGAATTCGCTGGTAGAGCTGACTGGCATTGTCGCTGAGTTCCTTCGCCAGCGTTTCCTGCGATTGCAGCGACTGTTCCACGGTCAGGCAAAACTGCCGCAGCGCTTCCTCGGCGCCCGCCAGACGATAATTCGGGTCCTCCAGGAGTGAAACGGCCAACTCCGCCAGCTTCTGCTCGCACTCGTCGGTGATTTCATGGACGATGTTGTCCAGCGAGCGTTCGATCATCGAAGGATCGGGGTGCGTGGTGCGTGCATCGTCGGGTATGCCGAGGATGCGCTCCAGGCAATCCATTGCTTGCACGACCGGAACCACGGTGGTCAAAGTAGTCACGCTGCGAGACGCGTCGGCAAGCCCCTTCTTTAGCGTGGCGACGACATCGGCGAAAAGTGAATCTGGCTTTTGCTGCAACGCGTGCTCGGTTTTTGTTTGGAAGCATTCGATGAGGCTTTCGGGCCTCATGCCGATCGATTCCCAGCGTTCCTGCGCCCATTGTTGAATCGTGCTCACGAACGACGAGGCGTCTTTGCTCATCCAGCGCTTCACGAGTTGAATGCTCAACCAGCGTCCGCTTTCGGACACCAGAGCATGGCGAGGCCAGAGGATGCGCGACATGCCGATGGATTGCAGCAAGGGGCCGGCGCCGGCGGCGCTCGGCGCGGCGAGGCGCGCCCGTCGTTCGTCGATGGCCTGGCCGAGCACCGTCGTCAGGTCGCGATAGAGAAAATCGCCGGCGCGCCCGGTGGCTTGGCTATTGTCGGCGTTGGAGAGCTTACCTCTCGGCTCAGTCAGCGGCAGAAGCATGCAGCGTTGGAACGCCGGGCCGACGGTGCTGACGCGCTCGCCGCGGCCTGACGCCGCCGTTTCGTAGTTTGCCGAGAAGATCGCATTCGGCTGAGTGTAGAACTGCAATTCGGTGAGAGCGGCATAGGCATTGGCCAGGGGCGCCGCCGAACCGGCGGTTCGCAGCGCGGATGGCAAGTAGAAGAGGCCGACAATCTCAGCGTCGGCATGCCCGTGATCGTTGAGGAGTTGGCGCAGCAAGTAGGCGACATCGATGAACATGCCGCTTCCCGTGTTGCCCGAGAGCGATGTCACAACATAAACGCGAGGCCGAGCGGTGCGCAGCCCTAGGTCCAGGACCGATGTTGACGCATGCGGCGTATCTTGCGCGCACAGAGCAACGATTTCGCTGTCGAGTCGGCGCGCGATGCCGCGGTAGTTGTCGACGAACGCCAATCGGCCCAGGGGTCTGAGGCCGGCGCTGCTCAGATCGCGCGGGATACGATGCAGCAGTTTGGAATTGAGCCAAATATCGGTGGGAAGTTTGCCGTCGCGTGTCTTGAGAAAATGGCTCGGGCGCTGCAAGCGGGTCAGCAAGGTTTCCTGGTTGCGCAACGTGGTGCTGGAAATGCCGGCGGTCGCGGCTTGCAGCGTATCCGGGTCGGTATCGATGGCGATCATGCGAAGATGCGAGATCGCGGCATCGAGTCCAAACTCTGTGGCCAGCCGTCGCTTCATCTGCACCAGCGTCTCGACTCCCATATGCCCGATGCCCACAATCAAGGCCGGCTGGACGATGCCCGGCAACTCGTGCGTGGCAGCGGGCGCGGCGCGACCGGCAGCTTTGCGCGCGAAGACGTTAATCGACGTCCGGCTGACCGGATCGCTCTTGGGCGAGTCCAATGCTGGCTCGCGCGGCTCAGGCTTTCCGCCGACGAATAGGTCGGCATGCACGGCGAAGTTCGGCGCCACCGGCACCACCGGGCCCGACACGCCACGCGCCCCGATCGTCTTGTTGTGGGAGGCGAACGGCTTCTCCACGGGCAGCGGCAAGGGCGCTGCCGGGACGTCGGAACCGTTGGTCTTGACCGTTATCCTGCGCAGATGCTGAATGAGGTCACTGCAGGTTGTGTGGCGGTCATCGGGGTTCTTGGACAACGCCTGGGCGATGATCGGGCGATCGTGCACCGGCGACGGCGTCAGATCGTGGGCATTTTGAAGGTGCTGAAGTATCATCTGCTTCATGGTCGTGCCCGTGAACGGCCTTTGTCCCGTCAACATTTCTTGATAGACGATGGCCAGGCTATATTGGTCGCTCTGCCGGCTGAATTTGCCATCAAATGTTTCTGGGGCCGCGTAAACCGGGGTGACGCCGCCGGTGATGGTCATCAGTTTGCCGCCGCTGTTGGTGTCCTTGACCAGTCCGAAGTCGGCAACCTTGATGTGATTGTGAACGAGAAACAGATTCTGCGGCTTGATGTCGAGGTGCTGCAACTGATACTGGGCGCTCATCAAATCGAGCACTTCGGCTGCCTCGGCAAGATAACTCAAGAGTTCATCGCGCGGGATCCCGGGAAGGCCTTGGCAGCGGCATTCTTTGAATCGGTCCGCGAGCGTGCGGTCCGCCAACTCCATCACGATGACCAGGAAGTTGTCGATGTATTCGAAGCGATCCAGAAGAAGAATGAACGGATGACGGACCGACTTGACGCGCCCGAGAGATTTCCATTCTTGCTCAGCACGCGAGCGATCGCCGCTAGTCATGCTTACAGCGCAGTCGTCGTCGGCGCTGCGCTGAACAAACTTGATCGCTTTGAACAGACCGCCGGGCGCCTCAGCTTTCCAGACTTCGCCGAAACCGCCGCTGCCGAGCCGTTCAATGAGCCGATAGCCGGGGATGGGCTCAGCATTCGGTTCAATGTGTAGGGGCATAGCAATGCCTTGTGCGAGAAGGTACCTGCTTCCACCCGAAGCCTAGGTCGCAAGTAGGTGTCCTGCAAACTTTTGGATACAGATCGATTAAGAATGATTGACCAAGCAGCGTTGAATATCTATACAAAGAAACAGTAATGAGGATTGGCCACGCCGAGTCGTTGTGGTGGCGAGGCAACGGACCGATGATTACAGCAGCCAATGTTGCGTTTGCTCTGTCGATTAAGCAGCCGTGGGCAGCGCTGGTGATAGCAGGGGTGAAAACCATCGAAATCCGCCGTTGGCCGACGGCGCGGCGTGGCCGCATCCTGATCCACGCAGCTGGCGTGGCGGATGAACGACCCGAGGCGTGGAACCACGTTCCTGAGAATCTCCGGGCTTTGACCGAGTACAAGGGGGGCATCATCGGGGCTGTCATTCTGGAAGAATGTCGCTCGTACCGCGACCTAACAGAGTTTGTTTCGGACCAGGCGAAACACTTTAACGAGGCCAGCTGGTTCAAGCCGCCCTTGCTTTATGGCTTTCGATTCGTTGATCCGGAAATCCTGCCTTTTCAAAAATTCCCCGGCTGGTTTCGCTTCTTCAAGGTACCCGGAGCGGCACCCAACTGCATGTCAAGAAAATGAACCACGAAGCACCGAGGGCCGGCCCAGGGTTGTTGGTCAGCGTGCGGTCGGCCGAGGAGGCGCTGCAGGCGCTGGACGGAGGAGCGGACCTGATCGACATCAAGGAGCCGGCGCGTGGTCCGCTCGGCCGTGCCGACGATGCTGTAATCCGCGCTGTCCAGGAAACGGTCGGAAAACGCCGTCCGCTGAGTGCCGCACTGGGCGAATGGATCGACGCATCGGCAAAAGACGTCCCCGACGTCGACTTGACCTATGTGAAATGGGGGCTGGCGGGCTGCCAACGCAGAAGCGACTGGCGCGACGGCTGGGAGCATTGGCGACGCCGGCCGCAGCATGTCCTCGTCGCCTACGCCGATTGGCAGTGCGCCGTTGCGCCGTCGATCCATGATGTGTTGGCTCTGGCGTGTCACCATCCCGGCAGCATGCTGTTGGTAGACACCCACTGCAAGGACCGAGGCCGAGGGACGGGACGGCCGACGATGCTCGATTGGCTGTCCGTTGCCGAGGTCGAGTCGATGTGTGCCCTGGCGCGGCAGGCGGGCGTGAGGATTGCGCTGGCCGGCTCGCTCGGGCTGGAGGAGATCAGCCGCCTCCTGCCCGCGCAACCCGATTGGTTCGCCGTCCGCGGCGCCGCCTGCGAGTCCGGGGATCGCGAGTCAAGCGTTAGCGCCGAGCGCGTGCGCCGCCTCGCTAAACTATGCCGATCCGCGGTCCGACCCTGAGCGCCAGCGAAGGGCACACAACGTCGCTTTCTTCGTCGCGACCTATTCCCGTATCGGCAAGAACACCTTCACCTGCGGAGGCCCATCGAGCAGGTCGCCGATGTCCGCCAGCAGCGCTGTGATGTGCGGCGCCTTGAGGTGCTTTTGAAGGGCCGCGAAGTTGTCCCAGCGTTCGTAAACGAAATACTCGTTGGGCGCTTTGGTGGAGCGATTCAGGCTGTACGCCTTGTTCCCCTTCTCCTTTCGCGTAGCCACGCGAGCCTTGACAAACGCCGACTCAAATTTCTCCGCGGCTCCTTCCTTGATTTTGACGATCACCAGCATCGTGAACGGCTTCTTCAAATCCTTGAGGTTGGCCTTCACCTCGGCTTCGATCGGATTGACTTTATCCTGCCCGGCCGCCGTCGGCACTATAGACGTGAGGATGGCCAAGAAACTCGCGATGCGAATGAAGGACATGTGCACTCCTGTTGCGAAGGCTGTAGTTGTAGAACACCGGCATTATACGCCGCTCTTTACGAGACGAAACGGCACCGCTATCTTTCGTTCAAGAATGACCACATACCCGGCATCCGGGGTCGCGGCGCATTTCGATCTTGCGAAACGTCATCGCCGAAAGGTCGCAGATCAACATCTTTCCGATCAACGGCTCGCCGAATCCCGCGAGGATCTTGATGACTTCGACGGCCGCCAGACTGCCGACCGTCCCGGCGACGGCGCCGAGCACCGGAAATCGCCGATTCCAGTCGGCCGGCGGCGTCGGATATAAACACGCCAAGCAGGGGCCCTGGCCCGGCAGCACGCACGTGAGTTGTGCTTCCATCTCGTACATCGCTGCATCGACCAGTGGCTTTGCGCACGCGATCGCCGCGCGGTTAAGCCGCAGACGTTCCTCGAAAAGCGGGGCGCAACTCGCGATCAGATCGGCATCGCGCACCAAACGATCGGCATTGGCGTCGGAGATGTTCTCTGCCACGGCAACCACCTCGACGCGCGGATTAAACGCCCGCAGCCGATCGGCCGCCTGCTCGACACGAGATTTTCCCAGACCGGCGTGGCTCATTAGGAGTTGCCGATTGAGATCGCTGGGACGCAGGTCGCCGGCGTGGGCGAGGATCAATCGCCCGACACCGGCGGCCGCCAGATGCATCGCTACCATGCCGCCCACGCCGCCGACGCGCGTGACGAGCACCGTCGCGTTCTTCAAGCGCACCTGGCCCTCACCGCCGAACCCGGCGACCCATAGCTGCCATTCGTAGATGGCGCGTTCTTCGTCGGTCAGTGCGGAGTGTTCTGACATGGAGCCGAACTCTATTTGAGCACGATGTCTTTCTTGGTGCTCTCAACGATGGCGATCAATTCATTCTGTTCCGGAATCGGAATCTTGAACTTGGCAAAGCAATCGCGCAGGTCTTTCATGAAGGCTAGCCATTCCGCTTCAGTGATGTCGAGATGTGCATGCGAGTCGCGCATCGATTTGCCGGTATACTTTTGCGGTCCGCCGGTCGCCCAGCACACCATTTCGGTAACCAAGTACTTGAAGCCGGGCGGAGGAACCTTGTGATGGGCTTCGTTCACCTTGGGATTGGCGTTCAAGATCGGATTCGCCATCACCCGGTCGATGAAGTCGTCGACAACCGTAGCAATCGCATACACGCCGCCAAGGCGCTCGTAAAGGGTGGAGGAAGGCATGGATTTTCTCTGAGTTTGCGGCAGGGGCCGACAGCGCGCTCGCCGAAGGCGAACGGCTAAACGACTATATCTGGTATACGAGTTCGCTGCGTTGGTGGTGCTGCTTGACGAGGTCTTCGAGCGTGACTTCCGCAAGCCGACGTTGCTCGCGGTCCTGGGCGTCCTGAAGCATATCGCTGACGACTTGAACCGCGGGCGTTCCATAAAGCCCGCTCAAGGCCGATGGAGCAGGCGGCGGCGGTTGATCGATGGCGTGAACGATGTCGGCAAGGCTGATTTGCCCGGGCGACTTGGTCAGCAGATATCCTCCTGTCGCCCCGCGCGTGCTGTCGACCAACCCCGCCCCCTTGAGTTGCAGCATGATCTGCACCAGAAACCGCTGCGAGATGCCATGCTTCTCGGCAATGTGCTTCAGATGCACCGGATTCGGATCGCGGTAAGCGCACGCAAGATCGAGCATCGCCACGCACGCGTACTGAGCTTTGGCGGACAGGCGCATAAAGGGTCTCGTGACGTTCTTGGGTGTTTAGCCGGCGTTCAAGGAACACCGCAGTGGTCGGGCACGCGGCGTTCTTCGAACGCCGGCTAAAAGTTCTGCAATCCCGCTAGATGCCGCTGCCGCCTTCGTGTTCGACAACATGAAGGCCGCACTCTTTTTTTCCTGTGCCGCGCCATCGCCCGGCCCGATCGTCTTCGCCTTCGCCGACTGGAGCGGTGCAAGGCCAGCAGCCGATGCTGGGGTAGCCGCGATCGTGCAGCGGGTTATAGGGCACATCGTTCTTGACGATGAAGCGCCACACGTCGCTCTTGGTCCAGTGAAGCAGCGGATTGACCTTCACCAGGCTGAACTTCGGATCCCACTGGACAACCGACGCTTGACCACGATCGGCGGTCTGGTCTTTGCGAATGGCCGAGATCCAGGCATCATAGCCTTCGACCGCCTTGCGCAGCGGAATCATCTTGCGATCGTGGCAGCATTGGTCCGGGCGGATCACGTAGAGCGGACCACCGTGTTCTTCTTCATATTCCTGGACGGTCATCTCGGCTTTGGCAAACTCCACCTCGATACCGTATTTTTCCTTGATGCGTTCGCGAAGCTCCAAAGTTTCGGGAAACTGATAGCCGGTCTCCAAGTTGAAAATGCGAACGCGTGGCTCGATGGCGGCGAGCATATGGATGATGCAGTTGCCTTCCGGGCCGAACGCCGTCGCCATGGTCAAACGCGGATAGAATGTCTGCACCGCCCACGCCAAGACGGTCTGCGGAGGCTGTCCGTCAAGCATAGCACAAGCGGCGGTAATCTGGTCCGCCGAGAAGGCCTGCATCACTGATCCTCGAAGCAGGTCAGGTTTTCTGGCCTGACGATGCCGCCAAAGCAAACCTGGAAAGCCTGACCTACGCCTATGACATCATCTTTATCATCTTAATAGAGTTTAGTCAACGTGAATCAGCCGTCTGAACTTGCTTCTCGAATGCGGGTAGCCGGAATCGTCCTATGCGGCGGCGAAAGCCGGCGCATGGGGCGATCGAAAGCCTGGCTTCAGGTCGGCGCGGAAATGATGTTGCCACGCGTCGTGCGACTGCTTCAAGAAGTAGTGCAGCCGATCGTGGTGGCAGCGGGGCCCGACCAAGACCTGCCGCCGTTGCCCGATTCGGTACGGGTAGTTCGAGACGCCGAAAGTGGCCGAGGGCCGCTGCATGGTCTGGGAAACGCGCTCCACGCGCTACAAGGCCTGGTAGACATGGTTTATGTCACCGGGTGCGATGCGCCATTCCTCCAACCGGCATTCGTCCTGCGCATGATCGATTTGGCTGGGCACAGCCAACTCTGTCTTCCCAAGCTCGCGGATCGGTTGCATCCGTTAGCGGCTGTCTACCGCGTCGAGGTATTGGCGTTGATTGAGCAGTTGATCAAAGCCGGCCGGTTCGCGATGCTGGACCTCGTCGACTTCGCAACGACGCGCGTCGTCGGCGCCGACGAGCTGCGCGACATCGATCCGGACCTTCGATCGCTCGACAACGTGAACACGCCGGACGACTACGAGCGCGTCGTGCAATCCCTTCAAAGCGGCACTCGCGTATAATGACGGCGTCCCCCATCACCATTCAGGAATTCGTCATCATGAACGCCGAGCTTTCGCGCTGGGAACTCGCTGCCGAGAATATCGCAGTGAAAATCCGCTGGTTCGGCATCCTCTTTGGCTACGTCCTGGTCAACCTCGGCGATGTCGGCGAGCATCAAGCGATCCTCAACGCCATTCTCGCGCTCGGCGTCGTCTATGCGGCGTGTGATACCGCCTACAGCCTGCGCGGCGAGATTTTCCTGCGCCATTGGCCGATGTTGATCTCCGTCATGGAAGCGATCTTCATCGCCATGCTCTGCTATTACCACAAAGGACTCGAAAGCGCCTTTCGGTATTACTACATTCTGTCGCTGATCTGCTGCGCGATTCGCCATACGCCGGCCGTCACCTATGCGACCTGGGCGCTGCATAGCCTTAGTTTCTTGGCTTTGTACTTCGTACTGCACGAGGACAGACGGCTGGCGATGCCGCTTGTCCTCACGCTCGTCATCATCGGCTGGGTGACCTGGGCCAGTTCCGCGCTGGCGACGTTGCTCAAGCGCGTCGGCGATTACCTGAGCGAGCTTAATCGCGAATTGGAGGAGAATCGGGCCCAGCTTCAGGCGCGCGTCGATGAACGGACGCGCGAGCTACAAGAAGCGCAGGCCCACGTGCTGCACCAGGAGAAGATGGCCGCCTTCGGGCTGCTCGCCGCCGGCATCGCCCATGAAGTCGGCAACCCGCTCACCTCTATCAGCTCGCTCATCCAGATGCTTCAGCGCCGGGATCAGGACGCCTACACGAAGGAAAAACTCGCACTGATCATCGGGCAGCTCGAACGCATCCAGACCACCTTGCGCGAATTGGTCAACTTCAGCCGTCCCGCCAGCACGGTCCGTGGCCGAGTCTCCATCGCCGAAGTTGTGCAAGAAGCGCTCAACATCGCCAAGTATTACAAACGGACCAAGAGCCGGCAGATCGAGACGCGCCTGCCCGAACAACTCCCCGCCGTCCTTGGCGTGCGCGATCAACTCGTACAAGTGTTTCTCAACCTGATCCTCAACGCCATCGACGCCACGGACACCGGAGGCCAAATCATCGTTCGCGCCGACGTCGCCGACGATCAACTGCTAATCGACATCGACGACACGGGCGTCGGCATTGCCGAGGAGCACCTGCCCAAGTTGTTTCTGCCTTACTTTACGACGAAGAAGCACGGCACCGGTTTGGGCCTGTTCGTGACCCGCAAGCTGATCGTCGATCACGGCGGCGAGATCGGCGTGACCTCGCGGCCCGGCGCGGGGACGCAGTTCCGTCTCCGTCTCCCCGCCGCGACGCCGGTGGAATCCGTCCTCGCTTAGCCCGAATTTTGTTTGCCACAGAGACACAGAGAACACAGAGAAAATCCATGGAACTACGACTTTGGCCGATTGACGTCGGCTAACAATAAGGAAAGCAGGAAGTCAGGAGAAGTCGATAGCCGATTCTTCCTGCTTTCCTGCCTTCCTTAGAGATTCCCGAGAACACAGAGGCATAGTGTGTTTACCTATAACACTTCTCTCTCTCTGTGATCTCTGTGGCTCTGTGGTTAGGTATTTGAAGAATCGCGAGTATGTCCATGCCCGCAGAAACCTCCGCAAACGTGCTCGTGGTCGACGATGAGCCGATCATCCGCGACAGCCTTTGCGAATTCCTCACGCAAGAGGGATTCACGGTCAGCGTGGCCGGGTCCGCGGAAGAAGCGCTCGCTTTGGCCGAATCGTCGCGTTTCGATGTTGCACTCTGTGACGTGCAGCTTCCGGGGCTCGACGGCATCGCCCTGCTCGATCGCTTGCTCAAGATCAGCCCCGACACGTTCGTCATCCTCATAACCGCCTACGGGACTGTCGATAGCGCGGTCAGCGCGTTTCAGCGCGGAGCGCACGATTACCTCATGAAGCCTATCTTGCTTGACGAGGTGCTCGCCAAGATTCGCCGGCTCTTGCAGTATCGCCAGCTCTCGCTTGACAACCAATGGCTTCGCCGCGAACTGAATCGGGCCAGCGACGGCACGATCGTCGGCAAAAGTCCGGCGATGCTGCGTGTCTTCGAGATGGCCCGCAAGGTCGCGCCGACCTTGGCCACCGTCTTGCTTGCCGGGGAGAGCGGCACGGGCAAGGAAGTGATTGCTCGGTCGATTCACCGACAATCGCCGCGCGCCGATGCACGCTTCATCCCCGTCAATTGCGCCGCCATCCCCAACGATCTTCTGGAGAACCAGCTCTTCGGCCATCGCAAAGGCGCGTTCACCGGGGCGGATCGCGATCAGACCGGCGTCTTTGTTCACGCAGGGCAAGGGACGGTGTTCCTCGACGAGATCGCGGAGCTGTCGTTGGCGACGCAGGCGAAGCTTTTGCGTGCCATCGAGATGAAGGAGTTCATTCCCGTCGGGGCCAATGAGCCGATCGCGTTCGACGCCCGAATCCTGGCCGCGACCAACAAGCAACTGGCCAAGGAAGTCGAAGCGGGCCGATTCCGCGAGGACCTTTACTATCGCCTTAATGTGGTTTGCATCACGCTGCCCCCCTTGCGCGAACGGCGCGAGGACATCCCGGATTTGATCGAGCATCTATTGGCGCGGCACGTCGCAACGTTGGGCAAGCGGATCACGGGGGTCAGCCACGAGGCGATGCAAATCCTGCTTGCGTGCCTGTGGAAGGGAAATGTGCGCGAACTGGACAACGCCCTGCAGCGTGCCGTCATCCTTGGCGATGGCCCGCTCTTGACGCCCGCGGACTTGCCGCCCGATCTGACGCCGCAGCTCGACGATCCGCACCTCGTGGACGATTTGGGCGAGGCGACGCGGCGCTTCGAGAAGCAGCACATCGAGCGCATCCTCCGCCGCGTCCCCGACAAGCGCGAGGCCGCTCGCTTGCTCGGCGTCGGCTTGAGTTCCCTGTATCGCCGCATTGCCGAGTTGGGCATTCAAACGTGAAACGAGTACCAGACGGCAGAAGTCGGACGTCAGGCCCGAAACGCACAAGATTCGTTTCAATAAAGGGAGATTTTCTGACCTCTGATTTCTGACTTCCGAGCTCTGACTTCTGATGCTAGTTCGAGATCGACTTGACCCCTTCGGTGTCGATTTGGCCGGTCCTGCGATTGTAGAGCACCTTGCTGGATTTGATTGAAGCCGGGACAAGGCGGTCGCCGTTAACCTCATAGAGCCGCACGGGGTTGCCGTTGACCCCTTCGAGAATGACGCGATCGTTGACCTCGTCAAACTTCATGATGTCGGCGTAGCCTACGTGCTTATCGGTGCGGAAGTAGACGTTGCGCGTGGCAATCATGATGTGCGTCGTGCGGTCGGCATTTTGCTTGCCTTCCAGGACGAGATCATCGCAGCGAAGATACAGCCCCCCCTCCGGAGGCTGATCGGGGTTCATGGCCGCGTCGATGTTGACCGTCGAGAAATGAAAAACTTCGACGCCGGCGTTCTCGCCGAAGAACGTCGTCTTTCGACCGTCGGGCCTGGGAATCGAATTCATGCTGTGCCCGAAGCGGACGTGGGTGAGCTTCCATTCGAGTTTCGACGGCGGCGGTTTCTGAACAACGCCCGGTTGGCCGGCCGGCGCGAAGTTCTGATCCGGGCTTCCCTTGGCCAAGAGCTTGACCCAGCCCGGGCCGCGGACGTGTGCCCGCCCTTCTTCGTGGTTGATGAGCACCCAGCCTTGCAACTTGCTGTACTGCAACGGCTGTTTCTTGTCGTCGAGCTTGTAGTCCTCGATAAACACATTCTTGTCGAAGACGAGCCGATCGATTTTGGCATTGTCGGCGTCCTTCTTCTGCCCGTCCTTGAAGGAGATGTTCTTGTCGAGCTTGGCTTCGAGGATTTCGCACAAGGCGCGGGAATGGGCGCCGTGCTCGCGGGCCTGGACGCCGCCGTAGAAGCGGGCGTACATGCCGTCGAAGGTCATGTTCTTTTTCCAGTCGATGCGGATGCGGGTGTTCTTCTTGCTGGCCGGGCTGCCATCGACGCTCTTGTTGCTGGGCATATCCATGGCGCCCATACCGTCGACCTCGGCCTTGTTGTCAGCCTGATTGACGATGACCACCGGGCCCCAGATGATGGTGTCGCCGACTTCGACCTGGGCGAGGCGATCTTTTTCGCCGTAGACGATCATGGTGCGTGTCTGTTCGTTGCCGCGCACGGTGAGGAGCGTGCCGGTGATGTCGAGACGCTTTTCGCCGGGCTTGTCGCCGGGTTGAAAGACGTAGACGTTTTCCTTGGCGATGAGTTCCTGGAGGTCCTTCTTCGGGCCAAGATCCGCAATGGCAACGGTGATGTCTTTGGCTTCAAGTTCGATCGGCGGCGCTTTTTTCGCCTCAACCGTCGGCTCGGTTTTGACGATCTTCGTGCCCGCGTTGTCGACGATGGCCATGGGGCCCTTTTTTTCCGTCGGCTGGATCGACGTTGGCAGCATCGTCGGACCTCGATCGGGCGCAAGTTTTGGCAGAAACGTGATCGTCAAACGATTGGCCTTGCGCACGACATATTCCGGCGCCGACGCCCGAACGCGATCGACGGCCAGGACGCGGCGGACCTCCTGGCGATTGGCGAACGTAGCGTCCACTTTGCGTTCCGATTCTTGCGCTTGCCACATCCAGACCAGTATTTTCTCACCGTGAAGCTGCTGTTTCTGAATGTCGTCGATGAACGATGCCTCGCCGACAACGGTCATAAGATCGAAGACCTGGCCGCCTTCCTTGACCTTGACCACATCGAGAGTGTCGCGCCAGAGAACGTGCATCGGGAAGACGTTCTTGTCGAGATTCTTGCTGTCGAGCATGTCGATCTGCCCCGGCCCCTTGGCCCAGGCTTTCTGCCCTTCGCCCAGATGATTGGCGGCGTGGAGGTGAAGCTCCTTGCACACCATCTTGTGTCCATCCTTGGCAGTGAGGAGTGGGTCGCCGCGCAGGATCGTCAGCGGTCCGTTGCCGTGATCGCCGGCGCGGTAGATCATCTCGTTGCCATAGGCGTCGATGCCTTCGCTGACAAGCGCCAAAACGACCTGGTTGACGTCGCGCCTTGTGGCGCGGGCGGTTTCGATCTCCTTGTCGCCGCCGGCTTGAGGCGAAACGGGCGTCACCTTGCGGCGGAACTGCAGGTCAAGCCGATCGCATGTGAGCTGGTCGATCTTCTCGCCGCCTTTGGTTTTCTGGATGCGCTCGACGCTTACCTGATCGTTCTGGCCCGGCCGGTCGCCGCCGCGAACGGGCTTGATGTCGCGCGCGGGGCTCTCGAACCAGGCCGTCTCCTTGACAAGGTCGTAGACGAACGGTCCGGCCGTGCGAATGTGGATCTGCGCCTTGTCGGCCGGCGCGACCTTGGCGATGGTGGGCGTCACGGTCGGCGCCTTCTTGACGTTCGGGGTGCCGCCCAGGAATCCCGATCCGGGCTCGACCCAGAAGCGCATATCGACGTCGGACATGAGTTGGATGCGCTCAACCGCGTTGCTGTCCCCTTTGGCGTTGGGCCGATTGCTCTTGGGCCGATTCGGGCTCGAATCCTTCGAGAGAAACATCTTTAGCCCGTGGCCGCTGATGACCGTAGGCGGTTTCGCCTGATGATCTGTAAGGCAGACGACGCCGTCGGTCTTGATCAAGTCGTAGCGTTCCTCGTAGATGAGCGCCCCGTTGATGATCAGGACGTCGATGTCGTCGTTCTGCTCGATCGTGCCGCGGTTGTTGTTGAGCGTGATGCGTTTGCCTTCCATCTCGACGACTTTTACCTTGCGATTGGAGAGTTCCGCGAACTGAGTTACCGGACGATCGAGCGTTAGGAGGGCGGTTTCGCAGCGTATGGTGCTGATCTCCGGGTGGGCTGTGGGGCTCTTGCTCTTGTGGAAGACGGCCGCGCTGAACGGCGCCAGACGCACTTTCCCCTTGTCGATGACACACTCGCCGGCAACAAACGCAATGCCTCGCCCCGGGTCGAAGAGACGCAACGGCCGCTGCAATTCCGGACAGCCGGAGCCGAACGCCATCTGCAGGTACTTGTCGGTCGGCGGAGGCAAGGGCGGGACCCATTCCTCATCCGGTTGCGGCAAATAATTCACCGGCAACGGCTGCACGCCGTCGATCCCGCCCAGCACGACCGCGTAGATCGTGAACGCGATCAAGCTCGCGCCGAGCGTACCTATCAGTATCAGGATTCGCTTACCGGTCCACATCATGTAATCTCGGACTCACTAGCCCGCGGCGCAAGCAAGGGCGGCCCTTGCTTGCGCTGCAGGCTAGTGCTCTGTCACATCTCGAATGAGGGGTAGAGCCGCTTGAGCTTGATGCGGGCATTGGCGGTGGTGAATCGCCAATTGATGCGCGTGCAAGCTTCGTTGCGGCTCTACCCCTCATTCGAGATGTGACAGAGCACTAGTTCACAACTCCACGATCGCGATAGCGCGCCACCAATGTCTCCCACATGCCTTGGGCCCGCAGCATTAACTCAATCACCTCCCGCACTGCGCCGCGTCCACCTGGCGCCTGCGTCGTGTAATCGGCGTCTTCCTTCGCCTCTGGGCATGCGTCGGCGACAGCAACCGCAACGCCGCACGTTCGCATCACGGCCAGGTCGACGAAGTCATCGCCGACCGCGCACGTCTGTTCCGCTGTGACGCCCAGCGACGCCAGCATCCGCGTCAGGGCAGCCAACTTGTCGTCCGCGCCTTGCACGACGGCGTGGACGCCCAACTCCTTCGCCCGTCGTTCCACGATGGCCGATCGGCGTCCGGTGATGATGCCGATCTTTTTGCCGAGCGATGTCCACAACTTCATGCCCGATCCGTCGCGCACATGGAACGCCTTGATCTCTTCGCCGGTGTCCGTGTAGACGATCCGCCCGTCGGTCAGCACGCCGTCCACATCGAGGACCAACATCTCAATGCGAGCGCATCGCTGGGGCAACGTCGAATCGGTCATAACGTCCTCGTCTTCGTTCAGCGTTCGCAGGGCGCTTTCCGAACGCTAAACGAAGATTGATCACCCTGCCGCGCGCAGATAACTCTCCGCCTCCTCGCGCGACACCAGGCCGATCAGGTCCGTGATGTCGATCAACCCGACGGGCTTGCCCGCCGCATCGACGACCGGCAGCTCGCTGATCTTTCGATTGCGCAGAATATCCACCGCATCGCTGAGGCGCGTGCCGACAGAGACCATGAGCGGCGCCGGCGTCATCACTTCGCGAATCGGGCGATCGAAAGCCGGATCGCGATGCTGCTCGAACAGTCGGGCAAGATCGCTGTCGGTGAACAATCCCGTTAGCTTGCCGGCATCGTCCGTCAGCATGACCGCGCCGGTGCGTCGCCCCAGGCGCCTTTCCTGGGCGAAGACTTCACGAATCGTCTTGTGGCACGGGGCGATGCGCAGGTCGTTGCCCTGACGCATGACCGCTTCGACCTTGACGAGTTTGCGTCCCAGGCTGCCGGCGGGATGAAAGCGTGCGAAATCCTCGTGCGTGAACTCGCGCATGCGCATCAGCACGAAGGCAAGGGCGTCGCCGACGGCGATCATCGCGGTCGTGCTGGTGCTGGGCGCCAGTCCGAGCGGACAGACCTCTTCGAGCGGTCCGAGGACCAGCGCGACGTCGGCATTCTTGGCGAGCGTGCTCTGGGCGTTGCTGGTGATGGCGACCAGAGCCATCGCCAGCTGTCTGAAAGATGGCAGCACCTTGACGATCTCTTCGGTTTCGCCGCTCAAAGATAGGGCAAGGACGACATCGTGCTGGTGAATCATGCCGAGGTCGCCGTGTACGGCGCGGGTGGCGTCGAGAGTGTAGGCGCGGGTGCCGGTGGAGTTGAGCGTGCCGGCGATTTTCTGACCGACGTCGGCCGACTTGCCGGTGCCGGTGATGCAGACTCGCCCCGGACAGCGATGGAGAAGTTCGACGCCAGCAAGGAATGAATCGTCGAGCCGATCGGCGACGCTCAACAGCGCCGCGGCCTCGCCGCGCACGATCTGGCGTGCGTAGCTCAAGCGATCGTCGATCGGATGAAGTTGCAACGTCATGCGCATCCTTGCCGCGTGCGGCTTAGCGTTCGCGTGTCCTTCGCAAGCGTTTTCAGCCAACCTTCGTTTATAACGATCCGACCAAGAAATGCAACGGCAGGGCGATTTTGCCCTTCTTCATCAATCGGCAAAAACGGGCAGAATGGTCAATCTTCGAGAAAAAATACGCAATCGGCGGGATTTCCGTCAATCTGGGCAAACCGTGCGGGCTCTCGGGAAGCCCTGGGATGATCGCAGCGAATCCCTGGGATTAGAGCCATCCCTGCCCCTCCTCCAGGATGATCGTCCGCATCGCTTCGATCCACGATGGATGATCGTTTAGGCACGGGCACGGATGCAGAATCTCGCCGCCCGCGTGCAGAAACGTTTCGCGTGACTCGTTGCCGATCTCGTCGACAGTTTCGAGGCAATCTACCGTAAAGCCTGGCAGCGCAACGAACACCTTTTTCTTGCCTTGCTTCGCGAGGTCGGTCAGCACATCGTCCGTGTAGGGACGCAGCCATTCTTCCTTGCCGAACAGCGACTGATAGCTCTGGGTCCACGCATCGCGGGGCCAACCGAGTTTGGCAATCACGCCTTGCGTCGTCCGTTCGACATGCTTCGGATACGGATCGCCCGACTCGGCATAGCGGACCGGCAAGCCGTGAAAGCTCAACACATGATGATCGGGTTTCCACGGCAATTTCGCGAGTTCGTCCGTAATCACATTCGCCATTGCGGCCAGGTACGCCGGATGTTCGTAGTACGGCGGCACGATGCGCAGGGCCGGCACACATCGCTGGTCGAGCAGGCATTTGAACAAGACGTCGGTCGCCGACGCGGTGGTGGTGGCCGAGTATTGCGGGTACATCGGGAACACGATAAGGCGATCGACGCCGGCGCGGATCATCTCGTCGACGACCTTGGCGACCGGTGGGTTGCCGACCTGCATGCCGAATCGCACGGGCATGTTTGGAAACTTCGCCTGAAGCAGCTCCGTTTGACGTTTCGTCCAGTGCATGAGTGGCGAGCCGGTGACCTTGTCCCAGATGCGCGCGTACTTGGCAGCCGACTGGGCGGGGCGGGTCCAGAGGATGAATTGAAAGATGATCGGCCAATACCACGGCGGAGCCTCGATGACGCGAGGATCGCCGAGAAACTGGCGCAGATAGGGCCTGAGTGCTTCGGGCGTCGGCGCATCAGGCGTGCCGAGTTGGATGAGAAGAACGCCAACCATGGAGACTCTCATTGCCACGAAAAAAACAAGGAGCCGCGCACGAAGTAAGCGGCCCTGCGTGCGATCGCTTACTTCGTGCGCGGCTAATGAATGACGTCGACTGCCTACTTCTTTTCTTTGCAGCCGGGGCCTTTCTTGGCTTCTTGCTTTTCCTTGATCGGCGGGGTGCCGGCAGCCTTGAGTTCGCCCGCTTTTTGGGCATTCAGGGCGGTGTACGATTGCCATTCGGCCTTGACGTTGGCCTCGGCGAAGATCGCTTCGACCGGGCATTCCGGCACGCACGCCTCGCAATCGATGCAGTCGCCTGGATCGATGTAGAGCAGAATATCGTCTTGATAGAAGCACTCAACCGGGCAAACCGCCACGCAATCGGTGTACTTGCAGTCCGTGCACGGTTCGCAAACAACATGCGTCATATGGTCCCACCCATTTCCAGCCCGCCCATGGAAGAAAAAGAAACGCAAGCCCATCCGCGGGTCGATGGGCCAAGCTTGATCCATGGGGCCAAAACCCCAGGTCTTATTTCCGATTCATTTGGATATCAAACAACATATCGGCCAAGCGGTCGTACGCCAACTCGATCTGTGCGCCGTTGCGAGCGGCCAAGGCGGTTTGCAACGCGCGGATCGCATGGTCGAGGTTCTGCCGTTCCGCGCCGGTCAACTTGCCGACAACGTCGAACGCTTTGTCGAGCAAGGTCTGGGCCTGCTGCGCTTCTTATAGGGTCATACGCCTTGGCGGCAGGCGCTGGCTTGGACGCACTTGCGCCCGACCGACTCAGAGCGGCATTCGTCCCTTTGCCGCACCGCGGTCCGAGCTTCGCCGGTTGTGTCTCGATAATATGCCCGGACGATCGTGACTTCAGGTCCCGTGACCGGCGGGCATTCAACTCGGCATATCGATGCCACTGCGGCGGCACCTGATGATCCATAAAGATTGCACTGACCGGACACTCCGGGATGCATGCTTCGCAATCGATGCAGTCCACCGGATCAATGTACAGCAGCAGGTCGTCTTGATAAAAACACTCGACCGGGCACACCACCACACAATCGGTGTACTTGCAATCGGTACAGGGCTCGCAAACCACGTGGGTCATGTCGGCTCATGGGCTAGGCGAACGACATTGAAACCGCTTTAGTATCGGTAGCAATCCGCATGGCGATCGGCCAGTGTGCGACACTCGCGCGGCAAACGGAGCGCAACGGCTATGCTCTTCACGTTACTGCTCTACGGCATGTTTCTCTGCCCTGCCCTCATCGAAACCGCGGACACCGGCAAAGCCAAGCCGGACCTTGACCGAATGCAAGGAACATGGGTCCTGCACGCCCTCGAGATCAATGGCAAGGACGTCGGGCAGAAGCAGTTGGAGAACACTGTGCTCATCATCAAAGGGGACAAGTACGTCACGAAGGTCAAGGACAATGAACAGCCCGGCTTTCGTCTCAAGCTCGATCCGACCAAAGATCCCAAAGCCATCGACATGATTCGAACAAGCCCCGGCGGCGATGAAGTCATCAAAGGGATTTATTCTCTCGAGAACGACACGCTGAAGATTTGCCGCGGCCTGAGCGCGGACCAAGAGCGGCCGCGCCAGCTCGCGACCTGGCCGAACACCAACTACTTCGTCGTCACCTGGCGGAAGCAGTCGAAGTGACCCGCATTCGCGTTCATCAATGGCTCAATTCTTGGAAAGGACCGTGCGGTTGAAGTGTTTGCATGCTGCTTCGGAGGTGGCCGGGTTCGCCAAGACCGGCGGGCTCGCGGATGTCGTCGGCTCGCTGCCGATCGCCTTGAAATCGCGCGGCATTGAGTCGATCGTCGTCATGCCGCTCTATCGCGCTTGCCGAAACTCGAAACGGCCGATGGAGCCGCTCGATCTGCGTTTTCGCGTGCCGATCGGCGAGCGCATGGTTGAAGGCCGGCTCTGGCGCTCGACGCTTCCCGATTCCGATGTCCCGGTCTACTTGATCGAGCAGCCCGAGTTTTTCGATCGCGACGATCCCGCCACGCAGCAGAGCCTTTATCAACTCACGAATGCCGCCGGCGACAAGGTCGACTATCCCGACAACAGCGCTCGCTTCGGTTTCTTCTCGCGGGCAATTCTGGAAACGATGCGATTGCTAGGCTATTGGCCTGAGATTTTGCACCTGCACGATTGGCAAACGGGCCTGGCCGCCGTCTTTCTGCGCGAAATCTATCAGAAGCACGCCAAGCCCGATCTGCGCGGCAACTACGCCGCCATCCGCACGGTCCTCACCATTCACAATCTCGACTACCAGGGGACGTTCTCGCACCTCGACCTGCCCATGCTCGGCCTGCCCTGGCGACTCTTCACGATGGACCTGCTCGAGTTTCACGGTCAACTGAACTTCCTCAAAGCGGGCCTCGTCTACGCGAATCTTCTTACGACCGTCAGCCCCACGTACGCGAAGGAAATTCAGACGACGCTGCGCGGCGCCGGGCTGCACGGCGTTCTCATGCAGCGGAGCAACAAGCTGTTCGGCATTGTCAACGGTATCGACGAGCAGGTCTGGAACCCGGCGACCGACCCGCACCTTGCCGCCTCCTTTGACTCCACTACCCTCGACGTCGGCAAGGCCAGGTGCAAAGCGGCGCTGCAGCAACATTTCGCCCTCGACGTGCAGCCGCGCACGCCGCTCTTGGGCATCGTATCGCGGCTCGCCTATCAAAAAGGCTTCGAGCGGATTAACGAGGTCCTCCCCGATTTCGTGCGTCAGGGCGTGCAGTTGGCGGTGCTCGGCGACGGCGAGAAGAAGTACCGCGACCTGTTGACAGAGCTGCGGGCGGCGTTTCCAGGCCAGGTCGGCCTGATGCTCGGCTACAGTGAACCGTTGGCCCATCAGATCGAGGCAGGGTCAGACGTTTTCTTGATGCCGAGCCTCTACGAGCCATGCGGGCTGAATCAGCTCTACAGCTTGCGCTACGGCACGCTGCCGGTCGTGCATCGAACGGGTGGCCTGGCGGACACGGTAGCGGACGCGACGCCGGAGAATGTCGCCGCCGGCCGAGCCACGGGTTTCTCGTTCACACCGCACACCAGGGAAGCGTTCGCCGACGCCCTGCAGCGCTGCGTTGCGATATATCGCAACCATCCAACGACCTGGTGGAAGATACAGCAAACCGCGATGGCCCAGGACTGGAGCTGGCGCCGAAGTGCATCCGAGTACGAACGCCTCTATCGACGAGCACTCGCCGAATAAATGCCCGCTCAACGCGCAAGGCGCGAGACGATCCTCGCTTTCGCGTTGGGCTGGTATGCCCGTTATCAGTGCAGCAATTCGTGAACGCTGCTGGAATGGCCCGACGTGAACGAGCGGGCTAGGTTGATCAGCGTCCACGGTAGGATAATGAACGGCCAAAGCAAATTCGCGGTGACGATGTTGATCAAGCCGTAGAGCAAGATCGACTTGCGGATGCAACTCGGGCAGCCGATCTCGTTGCGCAACGACCAGGTTCCCGCGATCCAGAAGAACAGTACGAAGGGCACAGAGTAGTACTTCAAGCTGTCGGTGGATTCACTGCATTGAGGGCAGGGCAGCGGCCCGTCGTGGGGACCTTGATGCCCGCCGGAAGAGACATCAAGCTGACGTTCGCACTGGTAGCAAAATCCCGCGGGAGCTTCGACGGGAGAAAGGGTGACCCCGCAGCTTTTGCAATTCGTCGCCATGAGAGTAAAACAAACTAGCCCGCAGCGCCAGCAAAGGCGGGCCTTGCGGGCGCTGCGGGCTAGTGCCCTGTCCTGACTAAGTTTTCGAGTTAGTCGATCGGAGTGTGGACTTCAGTCCACACGATTAGGCGGCTCCCGGAGCTAGGCCGCGTGGACTGGAGTCCACGCTACAATACTCTCCTACCCGAAAATTTAGTCTCGACGACGCACTAGTGGACGGAACGATTTCTAGCAGCCCAACAACAGGCTCGGTTCCCAGCCGACTCGTTCGGCGCTCGCCCGCAGCTTTTCGAGGGCGCGGTTCTGTATTTGGCGGACGCGTTCTTTACTGATG
>VGZI01000052.1 GCA_016872605.1 Planctomycetota bacterium | reverse complement strand
CTCATCCCGTGCATGTGGATCCCTGGCAGCGCCTCGTGTGGGCCGAGGAGCGTGAAAAACTCATAACATCGCCCCTTTTTGATGAAAATCCCTGATTTTCTTTGCCAACATCGTGTAGGGCGACCGTCGATTTCGGCCTGGCCAAGAAGCTCGATTCCGGAAAATCGATGACCGAGGCCGGCGGCCATCGTCGGCACGGTGAGTTACATGTCGCCGGAGCAAGCCAAGGGCCAGCGTGCCGACTTTGCTTGCGACATTTACGGGCTGGGCGCCATTCTCTACGAACTGCTGACGGGCCGTCCGCCATTCCTGGGTACCACGCTCGTGGAGACGTTGGAGCACGTACGTACTGAACTGCCGACCCTCGTGCGGTTGTTGAACCCTAAAGTGCCCGAAGATTTGGAGGTCATTTGCCTGAAATGCCTCGCCAAGGAGCCCAACGAACGTTACGCATCCGCTGCTGACTTGGCGGACGACCTCGAGCGGTTTCTGAAGGACGAGCCAATCGAGGCCCGATTGCCCGGGATTTTCGAGAGTGCCTTTCGCGCGGTCCTGCGGCAGCGATTCCCCCACGCCGCTGCCTGGGGATGGATCCTTCTTTGGAGTAGCGCCCTTCAACTCGTCGGCCACGGGGCGGAACTATGGACCATCGTCTCAGATCAGAGTGACAGCATCGGGTTGATCATCGGTATCTTGAGAGCAGCGTGGGTGCCCCTTGTGATTTGGTTTGGCCTTCGCGGCTGCCGGCTTGGGACCGATGATTATCAATTGATGACCTACGCGATTACCCTGATCATGGGGATTTGGCTTTTACGTTTCCTGCCCTCCGATGCTGATCCCGCGACCTTTGAGATACTTCAGGCAGGACGCAGGGCCATTCTCACCGGGTGCCTCCTATTTGTAGTCGCCGCGCGATTCTGGGGCGGCCTCTATTTTGTGGGAATCGGCTGGTTAATTGTTGCCCTGGTCATCAACTCTGCCCTTCAGCGGGAATGGGTCGTCGTCATTTCTGGACTTTACGTTGTCTCCGTTCAGTTTTCACTCGGCCTTTATCTGTGGTGTATGGGCCAGCCGCTCGAATCGAAAAATGATTGACGAAGAAAATTTGTCCGCCTGCGCAAAAAGGAAAACCCAATTCCGTCTGGTCCGTGAAGGCATTTCCAACCCGATGCGGAGCACCCAATAGCACCGCATCCCACGACTTCACGGAGTCGCTCATGGCCCTTTCGTTTTTCTTTTTGTTCCTCGTGCTTTTCCGCCGTGGCGCATGGTCGCTAGTCCACATTTCTCGACGCTCAACTTTGAAACGCAGAGTGCGCAGAATACGCGGAGGGTGATTCGCCCAGGCTCTCCGCGTTCTCTGCGCACTCGGCGTTTCATTCTCGGGCGCGCCGTGTGATCCGTCGTGTCAAATCCAGACTGAAATCTCGTTTGCCCGAGCGATTTTGCCGCGATCGGGACGGAACAGGTCGATCAACCGTCCATCGCCCTTGTGTTCGCCAAGCAACCGCCAAAACACGAACGTCGCATTCGGTTCGTCGCCAACGACCGTTTCGCCATCCCAGCACGTGCCGCCAATCACCGGCTGACGGCCGAAATGACCTTCACCCACGATGCTCTCATCCTGGCGCTAAGCTCGCACATGCATCTGCGTGGCAAGAGTTTCGAATACCGCGCCGTCTGGAGAAACCAAAGCGACACGCTGACATCCGATCATTCCGCATAATGCAGCGCGGCAATCCGGTCTACGTACGCGCGCCATTGGAGAGCAGGGGGCGCGCCTCGGGTGTGGCTGTTTTGCTGTGGCATTCGGTAGTGCTGACTTCAGTCCGCACCGTTCGCCGTGCGGACTCAAGTCCGCACTACGAGGGCGAATCCGCCACAGCCTGGCAGCTGCACCCGCAGGCATCGCCATCGCGTTTTTTCCCTTGCAATCTGCGAGACCTGACCGTAGCATGACTTCATCAGCATTCTTGAAACAATGGCGCCCATGCAATGTCTACGTTTGACGTTGACGCCTTGACAGCCCCAATCCCCGGAGATGCTCCAGCTGGGGTACGCTTGCCTCCGGACGATCGACGGAAGATGGAGACGGCGCGCAAGGAGTTTGAGCCGCACCCCACGAATCCGTCCGAGCCACCCGTCCCGAAAAAACCGAACTGGACGGAGATCATCGAATGTGCCACGAATGCCCTGGCGAGCAAGTCGAAGGACCTGTTGGCGGCGGTTCGGCTGGTCGAGGCGTTGGCCCGGCGAGACGGGTTCACTGGGCTGCGCATCGGTCTGGGGCTGTTGCGAAGGTTGACCGACGAATGTTGGGACCGGTTGCACCCGGTGATGGAAGATGCCGGTGACCTGGAGGCTCGCGCGGGGCCGTTCCATTGGCTCTTTGATGCGAACGGCGGCGCGTGGTTTCCGACTGCCGTCTCAAGGCTCCCGTTGCTCATGCTCGGGAAGCAGCCGATCTGTTTGCGCGATTGGCAAATCGGCCAGGTCGATGACAAGCCGCTCACGAGCGAATCGCTCGCGTCGGCGAAACCGGCTGAAGGGGTAAGCCTTGAGAATGTCGTCGCGTGCATAGAGCAAGTGGAGGCGATTGAGCAAATACTAAACGAGCGCATGGGCAATGACATGGCGCCCAGCGTTGCTGGATTGCGAGACATGCTCAATGAGTGCCGGACGTTTCTGATGAACGTGCAACCCATGGAAGACGAGGCGAGTTCGCCGAGCCCGGCCGGGGCCGAGCCGCAGTTCGTCGACCGCGCATCCGAGGGAACGCGGACGCGGGCGGAGCTCTATCGAACGCTGTCGCGCGTGGCCGATGAACTGGCGCGGATGGAGCCGCATAGCCCGATTCCCGACTTGCTGCGCTGGGCTGTAAAGCTGGGCGGCATGTCGTTTCGGGATTTGATTCAAGAGCTGGTGCGCGAGCCGGCGGTCCTTGCCGAGATTCGTCGCCAGGTGGGCATCAAGGAATCCGAGGAAACCAGATCGGAGCCTGAAGCGTAAGCGAAGATCGCAACGGATCCCTCGCTCACGCTTCGGGCTCTGAAGACCGTGTGAAATCCCCCTTCTTATTATTAATGGAGGTTTATCCATGAGTGCAGCCGAACAAGCAAAAACAGGCGCCGCAGCCCAGAGCACCGAGGCGAAGTCGATCGTCGACGAGTTCATCGAGCGAACCAGGCCCGACGACCAAAAAGTGCGCGAGAGAACGCGCGACGCTTTCCATCAGTTCTTGGAACAGGTCGTCAAGCCCGGTCAGGTAATCTCCAAGGATGTCGACGCCAACATCAAGCATTGGATCAATGAGATCGACAAGAAATTGTCGGCCCAGCTCAACGAGATCATGCACCATTCCGATTTTCAGAAGCTCGAATCGACCTGGCGCGGCCTGCATTACCTCGTCAGCGAAACCAAGACGGGCGAGAACCTGAAAATCCGCGTGCTCAACGTAACAAAGAAGGACCTTGCCAAGGACCTCGACAAGGCGGTCGAGTTCGATCAGAGCACGCTCTTCCAGAAAATCTACAGTGACGAATATGGCACGCTCGGCGGAATGCCGTACGGCTTGCTGGTCGGCGATTACGAGTTCAGCAAGAATGCCGAGGATGTCGGCATGCTGCAGAAGATCTCCGGCGTGGCGGCCGCGGCGCACGCTCCCTTTATCGCCGGCGTGTCGCCCAACATGTTCGGCATGCAGGATTTCACCGAACTGATGAAGCCGCGCGACTTGGCGAAGATCTTTGACACCGTAGAATACGCCCAATGGAAGGCATTCCGCGAATCGGAGGATTCACGCTACACGGCACTGGTCATGCCGCGGGTGCTGGCGCGCTTGCCCTACGGCGAGAAGTTCAAGCCCGTTGACGCGTTCCGTTTCGAGGAAGCCGTCGATGGAACCAAGCATGACAAGTACTTGTGGATGAATGCGGCCTGGGCGTATGCGGCCCGCATCACCGATGCCTTTGCCAACGACGGCTGGTTCGGGAGAATTCGCGGCGTTGAGGGCGGCGGCAAGGTCGAGAACCTGCCCGTGCATACCTTCAAGACCGACGACGGTGAAATCGCCATGAAGTGCCCCTCTGAAATCGGCATCACGGAACGGCGCGAGTTCGAGCTGTCGAACCTGGGTTTTTTGCCATTGATCCACTACAAGAACAAAAACTGTGCTGCCTTCATCGGCGCGCAGTCGTGTCAGAAGCCGAAGGACTATTTCGACAAGGCGGCCAAAGCAAACGCGGAACTTTCGACGAAATTCAACTTCATCTTGTGCACCTCTCGGTTCGCCCATTACCTGAAGGTTATGGCTCGAAACAAGCTGGGTTCGTTCATGGAGGTGGACGATTGCAAGCGCTGGCTGAACGATTGGATCAACAACTACGTCATTATCAATCCAAAAGACGCCGGCGAAGAGGCCAAGGCCAAGTCGCCGCTGGCAGACGCGCGCGTCGATGTCACCGCAGTCCCCGGCAAACCGGGATGGTACCAGGCGGTCGCGTACCTTCGCCCGCATTTCCAACTCGAAACACTCGATACGTCGATGCGCTTGGTTGCCGAGGTTCCGAAAATGAAAGGTGGCTAATACACGAGGTCAGAAGTCAGGTGTCAGAAAATCAGCCTCGCGTGGCCTATCTGATTTCCGATATCTGACTTTTGACCTCGTTCCTGGTCGGAATCGGTCCGCCGTTCGGCTAGTTGTAACTGGTTTGCTGCATTGGCGTTACTGCGTGTTCGCGGACTGTGCGGAAAAAGTCCTTTTGGCGTGTTAACAGTTCACGTATCTATTTGTGAGCAAATGACGGATCTTCGGACGAAACCGGTTCGTTCGAGGAACACGAGATCACGGGATGTACGCGGACGGGTGGAGCTGTCCCCCGACGCGTCCGGTTTCCCAATCAAGGACAGCAGCGAGAGGTAATTCCGCCATGGCATCTGTTGACTATTTCCTGAAAATCGAGGGTATCCCGGGCGAATCGACGGACGCTAAGCACAAGGCCGAGATCGACGTCGAATCGTGGAGTTGGGGCGAAACCAACGCTGGAACACACGTGGGTGGCGGCGGCGGCGGGGCCGGCAAGGTCATCATGCAGGACTTTCACTTCGTCATGAAAGTGAACAAAGCGTCGCCGAAATTGTTCCTGGCTTGCGCCTCCGGACAACACATTCCGAAAGCTGTTCTCGTCTGTCGAAAGGCGGGCACGGAGCAACAGGAGTTCTTGACCATTACAATGACCGACCTGCTCGTCTCGTCCTACCAAACGGGCGGGTCTGCTGGCTCCAGCGTCGTGCCGACCGATCAAATCTCGCTCAACTTCAGCAAGATCGAATGGGAGTACAAGGAGCAAAAGCCCGATGGCTCGCTCGGCGGCGGCGTCAAGGCCGGCTGGGACCAAAAAGCCAACAAGAAAGTTTAGCACTATGGGCGAGTGGTCAGCGGCCAGTTACTGTCCGCTGGCCACAGTACACCTCGAAGGAATCTTGCCATGCCTGGCTACCAACTCGGATCGTCCGACCCGACGATCACGCCAGACCCAGGCACCGGCGCTTGGGCCAGCACGCCAACCGAGATATCCACGCACGTCGCCAAAGGCGCGATTCTTGGCGTTTTGCCTCTCGCAAATCTCTATCCGGGGGATGACGCCGTCGCCCACATGCTTCATTAACTTGCCAACAAGGGGACCGATTACACAATCGATCTGGCCGGCATGGTGAATGAAGTTCCGTCGGCCAAGGCGTTGTTCGAATCGGAAGTCGAAGAAGCCAAGCGATTCGTCGAGACACTGCCGATTGGTACGTGCGACATTTGTTCCTCGAAGGCCAAAGTTGGCTACAACCTGAAGAGTGAAAGTGCCAACTGGTTTTTTGCGATCGGGGGTTATTCGGTCTGGGGCAAGGGGACGGCAAGCGTGAGCCAGGTCAACGGTGTCGCCCGCGCTTATTCGCTGCTTTTCAGATACAAATTTTACGACCGTTACAATTGGGATGGCGGCAAGTCGGTAACGATCCTGGGCGTAACGATTACTGATCATCAGATGGGGGAATCTCATCGGCAAGGGGTCGCGAAAGAGTTCGACTGCCGAGGTTCCATCGAGAAGCTGATAACGTGGGGGGCAAAATCGCCGCAGCCAGCGCCCGCGCCGCCAGTCAATCCAAAGCCGCCCCCCTTGCCCGGCCCTCCGGCGCCCAAGCCGAAACTATTCCCCTCGCCGACGCCGCCGGTAACGCCGAAACCCACTCCCGGCCATCTCCTGCACATCGTCAAACCGGGCGATAACCTGTCGGCCATCGCCCGCAAGTACTACGGCAACTCCAATGACTGGCCGAAGATTTACCAGGCCAACAAGGCGCTTATCGGTCCGAATCCGAATCTGATCCAGCCGGGACAACACCTGATCATCCCCTGACTGAATTGGAAACGGCCCAGACGGCAATAGTGAAGGTGATCCCATCAAGGGGCTTCGCGATCATTCGACGCTGCGGCCACTTCTACGCGCGATCATGACCGAAGCCACGCCCGTGATTGGCTGACACGGACATGGCACGCCATTCGGCTGGCAGTACAATAAAACTACAATGTCCGCTACTCCCACGCTGCGTCCTTCCATTGTCGATCGCCTCTGCGACCCCGAGTCGCGCGGCACCGTCGCGCAGCCGGGCTACACTATCGAGCAGATGGCGAGGGCGATCGAAGCCGATCTCGATCGCTTGCTGAATACTCGGTCAAACGATACATCGAAAGCTAAGCAGTACCGCCTCCTGTACAACGTCATGGGCTACGGATTGCCCGATCTCGCCGAGCTTTCGCGCTTGGTCGAGAAGGATCCGGAGAATATCTGCCGGGCAATCGAGGAGAAAATCGCTCGTTATGAGCCGCGGCTCAGAGATGTCAAGGTAATAATCGGAGAGGGGGACGGGAACCGTTTGAAGATCCACCTTCGGTTGCGAGCGGTTTTGGCCGTCGACCCGGCGCCGGAAATCGCCTTTGAAAAGACGTTTGACATGTCGAGCGGGCAATTCGAGGATCTGGACAGCCAATGAGCCAGCCGATCGACGGATTTTACGAACAAGAATTGCAGTTCCTGGAAGAGACGGCACAAGCGTTTGCCGAGCGATACCCCGTTAACGCCAAGCATCTGGTTGGCGAGCGTGACGCTCACGTCGATCCGCATCTGGAGCGCATGCTGGAGGGTTTCGCGCTGTTGGCGGGGCGCGTTCGCCACAAAATCGATAGCGAACTCCCCGAATTGACCGCAAGTTATCTGCAAATCCTCTACCCGCACCTGAGTATGATGATCCCGTCGATGGCGATCGCCCAAGCTCAGGTCACGGGGGCGCCCGCGGAGTTGAAGAATGGCCTTCGCTTGGAAAAGAATACGTCATTTCGAAGCGAGAACCTCGGGGCTGGGGCTTTTCAATATCGCCTGGGCTATCCGCTGACTATCTGGCCAATCGAACTGACGGACGTTTCCTGGGAGACTAGTCCCTTCGAGGCCGGCGTGAGGCCCCCGAGCGGAACGGGGTCGCTGTTGCGTCTGCGTTTCGCGTGCCAGGATGGGCTGGCTTGGGATGATGTGCCGATCGATCGATTGCGGCTGTACCTGAGCGGCGAACGGCAGATCATCGCGGCGCTCCACGAGACGTTGCTTCATCGCTGCCTGGGCGTGACGTTTCAGGCTGTCGATCGTGGTCCGGGGACCGCCACGTCGCGGCCTCCAATGTGTCTTCCCGCCGACGAGTGCATTTTCCCGGTCGGTTTCGAGCTAGACGACGGTCTGTTGCCAATGCCGCCTGAGTCGTTTGTTGGTTATCGTCTGCTGATGGAATTCTTGAGTTTCCCGCAGAAGCACTTGTTCGTTGATCTCGCCGGCTGGGACCAACTGCACGGAAGACGATTCGGCGGTCAGGTCGAGGTGATATTTTTCTTCAGTCAAGCGCATGAGAACTTCGGGCCCGGCTTGTCAAAGAACAACTTTCTCCTCGGCTGTGCGCCGATCGTCAACTTGTTTCCGCGCAGCGTGGAGCCCGTCGACTGGGATCACCACCAATCGGAGTATCGCGTGGCGGCGTGGCGCCGGCAACCGCGGGCCATGGAAATCTATCGCATCGAGCGGGTGCGCGCGATTGACGCGGCGACGGGGAAAGCTCGCGAGATCATGCCGTTCTATCGAAGCCGATTCGGGCGCGACGACGCGCACGCGCCCTATTACCACGCGACGCGGCGAGCGTCGATTCATGAGGACGTGCCTGGAAGCGAAATGTACTTGGCCCTTGTCGATCCCGATTTTCATCCGAGCCGATCGAGCAGTTCCGTGCTGGACATCGACGCGTTGTGCTGCAATCGGGACATGGCGCACACACACCAGCAGGCGGGGGACCGGATGGCCGCGGCGCGACCTAGAGGAATACACCTGGAGCTGTTGCACAAGCCGACGATTCCCTTACGGCCACCGATGGGCCGTGCTGCGTACTGGCGTCTTCTGGCGCAGAACGCTCTGAATCACGTCTCGCTCATCGGCGGTGAAGACAGCTTGGCGGCGCTGCGCGAATTGTTGCGGCTGTGCGATTTTTCCGAGCCGGCCAACCGGCAACTCGCCGCGGTCAATCAGCAACTCATCGACGGCATTCAGTCCATCCGTTCGCGGCCGGTAATGCGGCAAATATCCGCTGCCGGGCAGGCTGCCCTCTGCCGCGGCACGGAGATCGCCATTGATTTTGACGAGGAAAAATACACGGGCACCGGCGTTCTTTTCATGGCGGCGGTGCTCGATCGCTTCTTCGGTTTGTTCGCCCCGGTCAATTCATTCACGACGTTGGTTGTGCGCAGAATTCAAGCCTCCGGTGTGCTGAAGCAATGGCCAGCGCGCTCGGGCGCAGCCTTGGTATAGGTCAGGCTTTACCGCCTGCCATGACGAGCCGACAGTCGTCACGCGAGAGAGCCTGACCTACGAACTGGCGAAATTCGTGAGAGTGTGGCATGAAAAAACAACCGACGCCGAAACCGCTTATCCAGCAGATACGTGAGCCGGACGCCATCTGCTTCTTTGACTTCTTTCAGGCCGTTCGCCTGTTGAGCTTCGCGGGAACAGTGGATCGCGTGGCCGTTGGAGCCGACGGCCCGCCTGGGAAAGAAATTGTTCGGTTTCTGGCCCATCGGTCGTTGGCGTTTCCCGCGAGTGCCATCCAGGAACTCTTTACTGAGTCATCGGTGCGGCCGCCGCAGATGACGGTGAATTTCATGGGCCTGACCGGGCCCAACGGCGTCTTGCCGCGGCATTACACCGAACGCCTCTGGACCGACGACAAGAACCCCGAGCATCGCGCGCTACAGGATTGGTTTGACCTCTTCAATCACCGCATGATCTCGCTCTTCTACCGAGCATGGGAGAAATATCGCTTTTTCCTGGCGTTTGAACGAGGCGAGGCCGCCCGTCGCGATCCCGATCTCTTCACGCGCAGCCTGTTCAGCTTGATCGGTCTGGGCTTTCGATCGCACCGCAACCGATTTCGTGTGACGCATATCGACGTGCATCAGCCGCCACAGCGCGCCGGCGCCGAGAAATCGTTGCTCGAGCCCAGTGCTCAGGAACGCGAACTGGCCAAACACGAGGATCTGGCGCTGTTGCGGTTTGCGGGCATGTTCGCGCATCGGCCTCGATGTGCCGTCTCGCTGCAACAATTCCTGCAAGTCTATTTGCAGATGCAAGTCGAAGTGATTCAGTTTCAAGGGCAATGGCTGCATCTGAGCAACGACAGCCAATCTGTCATGGGCCAGGCCAATAACAACCTCGGCGCGGACACACTCGTCGGCGATCGCATCTGGGACGTTCAGAGCAAGATTCGCATTCGGCTTGGACCGTTGAATTACGCCCAGTTCCTTGAGTTCCTGCCCGATCGCACGCCGATCAGCAAACGCAAGCGGATTTTTCTGCTGGCCCAGTTGGTCCGCTTTTATTTGGGCGCCGAGATCGACGTCGAGTTTCAGCTGTTGCTCCGCAAGGACGAAGTGCCGGCGGCGCAGACGGGACCGGGGATTCGCCTCGGCTGGAATTCCTGGTCGCGACGCCAGCCTTACAATCGCCACGCCGACGACACGGTCTTCACCGTTTCCGATGACCCATGCCTCAGCGGATGACCGAAGCTTCTTACTGAACGCGAGACTCGCGTTGCCACCCATCCACGAAAGACACAAAGGAACACGAATAACTGCACAGGGGAACCCTGGGGTTCGGAGTACCGCACCCCAGGCTTTCTTGGTCCTCCTCTTTAACCGCTTCAACTTCGTGAATCTTCGTGTCCTTCGTGGATGATTCTCGGTTCGTGATCGCGCCCAAGCGAGGAGTGTCCAAAAAAGGTTTGTATTTTCCTGTCTCGATGCGTAATCTCTCTTAGTCACTCTCGAATCGGTGCGAATCTTCAATCGACGGACTGGATTATCCATGACTGCCCGCTCGGTGCACTGGCAAGACGGCATGTTCATGTGGCCTCACCACATGCAACAGGAACAGCTCTTGCTTCAGGAGCGGATGGCGCTCGGGCATCGCTGGGATGCGCACTACAACTGGGGATTGCGACGGATCGACTGGGATGCCGACGCCTTGACGAGCGGCAGGCTGCAGATTCAACGGCTCCAGGCACGCCTGCGCGATGGGACGCTGGTAGACGTGCCGAGCGATTGCCGGCTGCCCACGCTCGATCTGAACGAAATCATGGTGGGCAAAGACGAGACGACGGTTTTCCTTGCTTTGCCCGTGCGTCATGCCAATCGCGCTAACGTCATGGCGGCGCACTCACCGGACGCAACGCATGCGGGTCCGGTTGATACGCGGTACATCGTGGAGGAGGTCGATACGCCGGACGAGAATACGGGGTTGGACGCGCAGCCGTTGGCGTTTCGTTCGTTGAACGTGACGCTGCTGCCGGACGCCGAGGACTTGGCGGGCTATGACGTGTTGCCGATCGCACGGTTCAGGAAAAGCAGTGCGGGGGCCATTCAACTCGATGTGAACTACATCCCGCCCCTCCTGGCCTGCGATGCCTGGCAGCCCTTGTCGATTGCTGTCCTTCAGGCGATGTACCACCACTACAGCCAGCGTGCAGACGATCGAGCAGGCAAGGTGATTTCGCGCCGCATCACATTCGAGACAAATCGGCCTGGCGATCAAGAGCTGCTGGGGCGCCTGATGGTCCTGAACGAAGCGACGGCGGTGTTGAACACCATCGCTTTTGCCGAGGGGATTCATCCCTTCATGGCCTACTTGGAGTTATGCCGGCTGGTCGGTCAATTGGCGATCTTCAAACCGGCCCGGCGTTCGCCGAAGTTGCCGCTGTACAATCACGACGACCTTGGCGCCTGTTTCTACACCGTGCGGCGCATTCTGGACGAGATGGACCAGGAGCTCATCAATTTTGAGGAGCAAGGGTTTATCGGTGTGGCCAAGCGAATGCAGGTGACCATGCAGCCGAAGTGGCTTGAACCCGCATGGCAGATGTTCGTCGGCGTCATGAGTCCGTTGCCTCAGGCAGAGGTGGTTCGGCTCCTGACGAAATCGGGGCTCTTGGACATGAAGATTGGCAGCGGCGAAAGGGTCGATGAGATCTTCGCACGCGGAATCAAGGGGCTTGAGTTCACCCACGCGGCCGACCCGCCGCGGGTATTGCCGGCAATGCCGGGGTTGACTTATTTCCGCGTGAACCGCGAGGCTCAGCAAAGTGAGTGGGCGTTTGTCCTGCGTTCGTTGACCTTGGCGATTCGCGTCAACGAGAATCGTCTCGTTCTCGGTCCTGCGGGGGACATTCAAGGCCAGATCAGTCTTTCGCTGAAGCAACAAGGAGCGCAGCCGGCGACGACCATGCGGTTCTCGCTGTTTCTCGTGCCAGGCGAGACAAAAAACGCCTGATGGTTCCGCGGCTTTCACGGCGCTCACTTGGGAATTGAGGTTTCATCCATGCGCAAGGAGATTGCCGATCTGGTCTTTCCCGTTTTTCGGAAGGCTATCGAAATCAAGGAAGCGTTGCGCGTCGATCCCAAGCTGCACGATTTCGCCGACACGCAGAAGAAGATCTTTGCACTTCTCAAAGTTGCCGTTCTCGACCATCTCCGTGCCGATTTCTACGGCGACATGTACGGAGTCGATCCGGGGCAAAGCCTCAGCCGGCATGGGTTTCTCGGGATTCGCTACGCCCTCACGTGCTGGCTGGACGAGATTTTTATCGCCGATTCTCCCTGGACGGATCGTTGGAACGTCAACAAGGCGGAGCAGGCTTTCTTCGGCGATACCATTCGAAACACCGAATTCTGGAAGCAAGCCCAGAAGGCGCAGGCCAGGCCGACCTATGATGCGCTGGAAGTATACTATTTGTGCGTCATGCTCGGCTTTCGCGGGGAGTTGATCGACAAGCCTGCGGAGCTCTTGGCCTGGCGCGAAAACGTTGAGACACAGCTTGCGGAGAGCGACGGCCGTACCTACACCGCGCCGCCCGACGTGGCGCTGAGCCCCGCGGTGCCTCCGTTGACAGGAGCGGAAACGATGCAAAAGTGGTTCCTCATCGCCGTGATGTTCGGTCTGCCCCTCATCCCGTTGGGGATTTCGTTGGCGTGGAAACTGACTGCGGAGCGTTAGCGATTGATGGAAACGCCGGCGGAACGTGTTCGCTTCGACCTTGCGGGGAATCGTCTTCATGAGTTTTTTCTCGGCAATTTGGGAATGGATCACTTGGGCCTTCAGCTTGCTGTCGCCGTTCGAGTCGAGTGAATCGGCGTCGCCCACGGTGCGGCGGGTAATTCTGTTTCTGATTTACATCATTTTTCTCGGCGTCCTGTTTGCCATCAACTACTTCACCAACCTGGCCGGCGCCGTCGACCATTTCCCGAGGTTCTTGAGCAGTGAACCGACGCGCGGCATGCTCCGCTACACTTGGCTGCCGATCCTGGGAACGCTGGCTGTTTTGATCGTGCTTGTGCTGTATTGGTTCTACGTGGTGTGGTTCACCGAGCTTGACGAATCCCCCTTCCCGGACATCGATGCGGCATGGAACGAAGCGATTCATGCCCTTGCGCAGGTACGGATCAGTTTGCCGACGGAGCCGTTGTTTCTTGTCTTGGGCCGTCCGGAGACGCTGGAACAGCATCTGTTCGAAGCGGGGGGTATCAAGCTTGCGGTCAAGCAAACACCGGCCGACCCGGACGCGCCAATCCACGTTTTTGCGAGCAAAGATGCGATTTATGTGACATGTCGCGGCGCGTCAGTTCTCGGAAAGTTGGCGGCGATTTTTGCCTTGGAGGAAACCGTTCTGGCCACACCCGAGTCCGATGTCGATGAAGAGCTTTTGAAAACCATGCGTGCGGGATCGAAGGATCAGGCAATCGTGGAGTTGCTGCGGGCGACTCCCGACGAGAAAAAGACGCAACTGTGGAAACGGGCGTCACGCCGGGCCAGTCTTGGCAAACCGCTGGGAAACGATCTCCTTTCCGACGCCAAGCAGATGACGCTGCTTAAGCGGCGCCTGATACATCTGTGCCGTCTCATCGCCCGTGATCGGCAGCCGCATTGCCCGGTCAATGGCATTTTGCTTCTTATCCCGATCGCCGGCACCGACACGCCGGAGGAGGCGCAGCTTACGGCACACGCGTGTCAGGCAGACCTCAAAACTGTGCGCGATGAATGGAAGCTGGAATGCCCCGTGGTCAGCGTCGTAGTTGACATGGAAGAACTGCCCGGATTCGTCGAGTTCATCGAGGGACAGCCCCCCTCGGAGCTCGGCAATCGGCGCGGCCAGGGTTTTCCGATGTCGACGCGCCTTTCGCGCGAAGAGATTTTGGATGAAATCCGCAAATCGATCACCTTTGTCTGCACCACCTATATGCAGGACAGCGTCTACAGCGATTTTCAAACCGAGACGCCGACGGAGTCCAACGTCATGGCGTTCTTCCCGGGCAACGCAAAGCTCATGGTTTTGCTCGACGAGATGAACCGCCGCTGTGACGCGCTCAATGTGATTGTGGAGCAAGCGATCGGCCCGATGCACGATCCGCTTTTTCGCTACTCGGGATGCTATTTCGCGGCGACGGGATCTGAGGGGCAGCAAGCGTTCATCGCCGGCGTGTTGCAGAAGCTGGTGCGCGAGCAGAGCAGCGTGGCTTGGACGCAAGCCGCTCTGGACGCGGACTCGCAATGCTATCTGTGGTCGAATCTTTACTTTGTATTGTCGATCGTCTTCTTTTGTCTTTGCGCTCTCCTCACGTACTTGACCTTCTTTCAAGTGACGTAGGCGGATCGCCATGTCGCGGCTTGCGGCGTAGCACTTCGCTTTTACGCCGCAAGCGGCCCGAATCTTAGAACCGCCAGCGGAACTCGGTGCGGTAGAGCGATTCGGGGCCGTGGCTGTTGTTGCCCAGGCGGAAGGACAGGCCGACGCCGAGATCGGCGCGGTCGCAGAACATGATGCGGAAGCCGGGGCCAAGCGTCGTGTAGGTCTGCCCGGCCATGTCGCGCACGACCGGGTCGCCTCCGGGGACGAGCGGCGCGTCGCTGAATTGGCCGCGGAACGTGTAGCCGTTCAGCTCGATGTTGGCGAGCACCGTGATGAAGTCACCGTGCTGATAAAGGCGCTGGTTGAGCGCGATGTGATAGTGGAACACCGAGCCGGCGAAGCCGGGAGTGCCGCCGAGCGGAATCCACTCGGCAATCTGTGTCTGCAGGTACGTCGACGGAGTGATCTTCAACGCGGCCATCAGCGCCGGCTCAATCGACGTATGCCCCGTGCCCAGGCCGGTGCGGTAGTTTCCGGTCGGCAAAAACGTGCGGAACTGCGACGTGATCAAGATCAACTCGCGGTCGAGCAGCACCGCCTTGGCGCCGACGTTCATATCCCCCATGCCCGCGCCGCTCGGATTGCCGATCGCATCGAACGAGCGATAACTCACTTCGACGAACATGCTGGCCGAGGACCCGGCAGCGATTTCTTGATACAACAGCAAGTCGCTGTACTTCATGGATGGCGTAAAGTTGGCCGGGCCTTTCGTCTTCTCCTTGGCCCAGAAAAACTCCGACGAGTCCGGGAAGAGATAGTTGAACCCATTGTCCCAGCGAATCCGCGTCTGCGTCACCGGCCGCGGACTGTCTTGAAAGAACGCGGCGTTGGCTTCGAGAATCCAGCGCGGCTCGTAGCACGGATCGGGACAGCAGACGCCGTAGTAGAGTCCGCTCATGAGCCGCCCGAAGGTGGAGTCGCACGGCCCGGGATCGCAGTTGCGCCCGGGCACACAGCCGGCGCCGGAGTAACACGAGAAGCCGCCCGCCCCGCTGCCGGGCCGCGACGTACAGCACGAAGCGGGCATGAGCAACGGATCAACGATCGGCTTGGCATCTGCGGCGCGGGCCGGCTCGCTCTGGGCATCGGCCGCACCGATGCCGATCGCTGTGATCAGAATTGCCGCCGCCATTGGACGAACCCAAGTTCTCAGCGCCGATGAAACCACCTCGATCATGGCAAGCTCCTTGGCAGTGTGCCTCGCGCCCGTGCGTCTTCGCTCAGGCTTCAAGCTCTGAATGCGAAGCGGCAAACTCGGCACAACCGTCAATGAGCGTATCGGCGGAAAAAGCCGCAGTCTTTGCCGACGCGGGAGAATCGCGCAAGTCCCGTGCGAATTGAGTCGGCAGAATCGACACCACCGGCACGGTCAACGCAGTTTGTGTAAAAGTGCTGGTTTTACACTTGATCGGCACGAGGCAACGGGGCTCGAAACCGCGCTCGGGACTGGCATGATTCACTTGACTCCCGCTGCGGATCGAATATAAAGAAATCGTTGGAATTGGGGGAGTGTCCCCTCGATTCTTGGCTTTCCTAGAAAACGCAACAGGTCCGCCGAACTGCGATGTACGGCGGAAATGGCGGCTCTTCCCTACGCTACGGTTCGTGGGATAGGCCGCTTTTTTTGTCGATTGTGCTTCATGCTTCGTAACTGTACAAAAACGAGCGTTCTGAACTCAATCAGGCATGGAATTGACGCGCTCGGGCGTTGGTTTTCATGCGCGTTCTGGTTACTGCTGATTTGCACACTCATCGCATCGCCAGCGCATTCAGCTAATTCCGTTCGCATGATGTTGGTCTCAGCCGATTTCGGTGAAGAGGACGAAACGGACAATTCGAGCGGAGAAGGATTCCAACTGCAGCACCAGCGTGTGTCGCAGAAGGCGCGAAAACGGAATTGCACGCATGACGGGCAACCGGGCTGCAGTACAAAACCGAGACTCATGCATAAGTCCTGTTCCGCGCACGATCCCTTTTCGTCTGGATTCGGCACACATCGTCAGGGAAGAGGAATCGTTCTACGCTGTTAGATCCGACGCTTCCGTCTCCGTACCCCATCATTGCAAATGTGACCTGATGCTCTGTGAGTACGCTTCCGCGGCTGGCCCGCGAAACGTTCGCCTCACGGACCCTTGTTGCCAGGGAGCGATCATGCCGGACACAAAATCCGACAAAACACGAACGGAAATCGAAATTGAGATCAGCCGCGTTCTCACGCGATTCGAGAAGGAATGCATGGGTCGAGGACCGCTTGAAACGAGAACGTATCTCGTTGACGATATGATCGTCGTTCGCCTGAAGGGTGTTCTGACTCCAGCGGAGCGACAGCTGGCGCAATCGGAGAACGATCGAAGCCAGTATCTGTTGAAGCAAGTGCGCAACGAGTTGCTGAGCCGAAACCGCCCGATGCTTGAAATGCTGATACGCGACATCGTGGGAGTAGATGTGCAGAGCGTTCACACCGATATCAGCACGAAAACGGGAGAACGCATTATCGTTTTCACGTTGCTCAGCAAGCCGCAGTTTCGCGGAATGAACGATGGGCGAATGCCGAACGAACAAGAAGAATTCAACGTCGAGCTTGACGCCAAGGCGCCTTGATCGCTGGTCCGTTGTTCGTGAAGCGATCGCAGTGAAGAAAAGCGTGGAAGGTTGACTCGAGATACGGGTCGGCTTTTCAGCGAAACGAAACAGCCGATGCTCAGCGGGACCTTCAAGCCCGCGGAGACCAGGCCGGGATGTTGCAGGGATCTGCGCATCCCGGCCTTTTTTTTTGACGTGAGGCCGCCATGCCGAGTCCGTTGAGCCAAGTGTGCGTGAAGTCGCAAGGGACGGGCGCCGTTGCCTTGGCCGGTCGGCAGGACGCGGCGCCGGGCCTGCCGGCTGACGCGAATGTGCCGGTCCACGTACTTGTTCCCGTTTGCTTGGATCCGAGCGAACGCGGGGCGCTGATGGAGGCGCTAGAATTGGTGGCCGGTTACCGGCGTGGCGCGAAGGTGACACTCTTGCACGTCATCGAAAGCAAGCCCGATCCGATTCACGATCCGTTTGATTGGCTAAGCCCCCTGAGGCGCCTGCAGCATGAACTGGCGCGGCGGAGCCGCTTGGAGTCCGCGTTGAAAGCCGCTCGCAGGTCGATCGAGACGCTTGTTAATGGCGACCTCCCGAGGCAACTCCATGGGCTTCTCGAAATACGCAGTGAATGCCGAGTCGGCGAGCCTGCAACCGAGGTCGTTCGATTCGCTAACGAGCAGTCAGTCGAACTCGTGGTGCTTTGCTTTCACCGGAGTGAGCGTGGTTGGTCTCATTGGCCGCTGCAGAGCGATCGCATTGCCACGATGATCCAAGCGCCTGTCGTACTAGTCGGCGCCGCAAGCACGTCATCACCGGTAACCACCTCGCTCTGAAACCGCCGAAGGACCCGAATCGCCATCATTACTAACTACGCGGGGGCTTCTCATGATCTGGGAAAGACTCAAAGGGTTTTGCACTGTATTCGACGATCGCTTTGAAGATTTGACGCCGAACGATTGGCAGTCGATCGTCTATCGCGACTTTAGCGCGGGCTTGATCGTGGCGATGACGGCTATCCCGATGGCCATGGGATTCGCCATTGCCATGGGGCTTCGCCCCGAACAGGGAATCATCGCAGGCGCTCTGGCTTGCATCATCGGACGTACTTTCGGTGGATCAAAGTACCAGGTCTACGGACCAACAGCGGCGTTCATACCCGTCATCGCCGGACTTATGGCAAAGTACGGCGAATCCAACGGAGGCACATTCGACCAAGCTCATGGGTTTCTCGTCCTCGTTAGCATCGTTGCCGGAGTCGTCCTTGTAACGATGGGACTTTTCGGCCTGGGCAAATACGCGAGCCTCGTCCCAAATTCGATCATCGTCGGATTCACGATCGGCATCGCCGTCGTCATTGCCATGTCGAATTTCGGCGAAGCCCTCGGCCTGCGGCTTGGGATCAAGGGGGGCGTACTAACGAAACTCCAAGAGATCTTTGCGCAAATCGACTTAGTAAGCTGGTACGCGCTCGGGCTTGCTCTGCTGACGTTTGCTTTGACACGGGGGTTGTTGCGCATTTCGATCTTCATCCCGGCGCCGCTCATCGCATTGGCGGCCGGGACGGGGCTGGCGGTTTTCGTCTTTCCCGACAATGCGGTTCTGCTGATCAAAGATCGCTTCGGCGCCATTCCGACCAATTTCTTCATCTTCACCCCGCCGAGCATGCCGGGATGGGACACTTCGGTGTATGTCGATATTGCGTATTTTGCATTCGCAATCATCTTTGTGTCCGCTGTCGAGAGCGTGCTGTGTTCGTCAATGGCAGATCGCCTGGCGGACAATCGCAAAACCCCATTCAACCCCGATAAGGAACTCTGGGGCCAAGGCCTCGTCCAGGCCCTGACGCCGCTGCTTAATGGGTTTCCGTGTACCGGCGCCCTGGCGCGAACGGCCACGAGCATCAAGGCCGGAGCTGTCACACCTTTGGCCGGGTATTTCAAAGGCGTTCTCAAAATCGCCATGGCGATATTCCTGGCGTCCTATCTTGACTATGTCCCGATGGCGTGCATCGCTGGTATCCTTTTGTGGGTGGCCAGCAACATGGTTAAGCCGTCGGAAATCACGGAGGTCTGGAATCACAATTGGTTCCATGCGGCGCTCATGGTCTACACAGCCGTGATGGTTCCACTCACCGATTTTCTCACGGGCGTGCTCTCGGCGCTCATACTTTACGCAATCCTGTGTCGGTTTTGTGATACGGCATCTCCATCCGATGAGGGAGCGGCCGGATCCGCACCGTCCGAGGATAAGCTCGCCCCCGCGCATGCGGACGCTCGAGCGGAGACCGGGTCCGGTACGGTCACGAAGGAGGTCGTATGAATCGTCATCAGCGCACCTTGGTAGCCCTGTCGGCAACACCGGCCGATCGCGCGGTCGTGAGTTACGCGCGGTTGTTTGCATCGCTGGGCTTTGCCCGCCACTACCACTTCGTCCATGTCCGCACGCCCGATGCTGCGAGCGAGTCGAAAAAGGCGGCCGACGTCCTTCGTGAATGTGAAGCCTTGGTCGCGGAAGTCTTTGGCAAACCCAACGACGACGTGTCGTCGAGCTGTCATGTGCTGACCGGCGAACGGCTGGATGAACTGATCGAGTTCATCACGGCGCAGCGCTGCGACATGGTGTTGATGGGGCATCGAAAAGAAAGCAGCGGACTGGGATCGCTCGCGCTGCGGCTGGTGATGATCGGGCCGTGTTCGGTGCTCATGATTCCCGAAGGCGCTCCGGTTGCGATCTCGGAGATCATGGCCCCGGCCGATTTTTCCGACCATTCGGCCGACAGTGTGCAAGTCGCTGCCTGTATCGCTCAGGCGGCCCAGATCCCGCGCTGCGTCGTCACGCACGTTTTCTCGGACCCGGCCATCTTACGCTACGAAGAACACACCGCGGCAATTCGTCGTAATGAGCAGGCGGCATTCGACCGATTCATTGAGCCGATCAACTCTCACGGAGTCGAGATGGTCCCCTATTTCTTGGAAGGAAACAACGTCGCGGGGACAATTCTGTATGCCGCGGAGCGGTACGGCTCGAATCTGCTGGTCATGAACACGCGCGGACGCAGCCGGGCCGCTTCCATTCTGCTCGGCAGCGTGACCTCGCAAGTCATGACCGAGTCGCCAATCGCTGTCTTAGCCGTCAAGCACTTCGGAGCGATGATGAACTTGTTTCAAGCGCTCAAGGAGAGCATGTTTTGGACGCAGCCGGATTTGAAGACGAATTAGCAATTCGTGACCGAAATCGGTGACCCAGGAGCGGCGGGGTTCTTGTCCCCGCCGTTTCGATTGGGGCAACCGCAAGATCGGCACAACCGTCAATGGGCGTATCGGCGGAAAAAAGCCGCATTCTACGCCAAGCAGCAAAAATCGCACAACTCGGTAATCCCAGCAGGGCACATTATCGGTAGAGTCGGCCGACTCGCCCGCGTTTGCCAGTGCGGCTGCATGTGCGTTCCGGGAGTTTCGACAAGGCACACAAGATCGGGCCTTTGCCCTCACTGCATACCGGTCGGTAAAACCGCAAAAATCGTCAATCTCACTAAGAAAGCGCCAAACCGATACCGATAACAAAATCGGTACACTCGGAATTAACCGTCAACGTCCAGCGACCGCGTCGTGCGATTCAGCGGCGGGTGCGTGCAAAGGAACGGATCGTATGATCAACAAGAAAATCTACTTCTTCGGATTGATCGCGATACTCATGATGACGCCGATCATGGTGCTCGGTTGGACTGGCGATGGGCCACGGCCAGCACCTGAGCCGAAGGGACAACGAGGGCTCGTCGTCTCGGACGATTCGACTCCCGCGCCGCCGCCATCAACTCCCGTCGCACGCCCGGTGGAGAATCCACAGCCGTCGCCGCCGAGCCCGCGAGCCGGCAATGTGAACGCGCCTCTGCCTGCGACGCAGCCAGCTCAAACAATCGGAGGCTTTCCGAAGTTTCTGCGTCTCTTTCCGTCGTGGTCGGACCGAAAGCCCGCTTCGAGCGACGTGACCAACGCGCTGGGAATTGCGGTTCCCGGCACGGGCATTCTGCAGGTCCAAGCTGAGTCTCGCCCGGAGGAACCGATCGAACGGAAGGAGAAGGTAGGGGGACCTGGTGCAAACGTAGTTCAACCCACTCCAACTCCCAGTGCAAACCCCCAAGATCTTTTCTCTTCCGCTGCCGGCAGCCAGGGTGTTGAAATTCAACGCCGATCGCCGCTTGTCGGCGATCCGCGCATCGAAGGCTTGCACTTCGGCCAGATCGTCACGCAGGCCGATGGCGCCTACTGGTTCCCCGCGCGAGTCGATCTCGATACGGTCATCAGCAAACTCAACGCCGACAACATTCGCGACATCGTCGTCATCCGCGGCCCGTATAGCGTCCGGCATGGCCCCGGATTCTCTTTCCTGGATATTGAGACGACCCCCACTTTCCGGTCCAAGTCCGGCTGCTTCGAAGCGTACGGGAGCAGCGCGGTTGTTTACCGAACCAACGGCGATGGCTGGCAGGGAACACAGAATCTCTGGGGCGGAAACGCCGACTGGGGCTTTCGCTTGAGCTATGACCTCTTGTCCGCCGGCGATTACGCTGCCGGCAACGGCACGCGGCTTCCATCGACCTACAACAACCACTTCGTCGATTTCGCCTTCGGCATCGATCTCTCGCCCACTTCGCAGTTCGAAATCAAGTACGTCCACGTGCTGCAGAGCAACGTCCTGCTGCCCGGCTTGCTCACCGGCATTAATCGGCTTACCACCGATGCAGTGAATGCCCGCTTCGAGGCAACCAAGGGCGACTGGTACGATCGCTTCGTCTTCGATGCCTGGATGAACACGACGCAATTCAACGGCGACAGCGCGAATTCAGCGACGCGACGGCAGATCCCCATCCTCGACAACATCTTTACTACCGCTTCCATTACCGACGCCAAAGGCAACGTCCGCACAAACTTCTTTCCCGTTCGCCTGGACATCAACACCGATGGCAATGCGGTCGCCTTCGGCGCTCGTGAAATCACCACTTGGGGCGCCCTCGATGGATTCAACGTCTCTCTCGGCGCCGACGTGCGCGTCTTTGCCAATTACTACAACGAGCTCGACGCCTTCAACATCTCGCTCCTTCAGCCCAATGCTCAGCCGGCCAATCTCGGCATTCCCAACGCCCGCCAGATTGATACCGGCATTTTGCTCGATTCGTCAATCCCTGTCGGGGAACGTTACTTGTTCAAGGTCGGCGCTCGTATCGACATGGTCAACACCAGGTTCATCGAGTTTGGCCGCAACGTCGATACCGCCGATTACTTGGCCCGCGTCGGCGATACGCAGGGCGACAAGAACTTCTTCCTGTATTCCGGCTACGCCATGGGGGAGTACAAGGTCACGCCGGACTGGAGCGTGCAATCGAGCTACGGCTACGCCCAACGTCCGCCGACGCTGACCGAACTCTACGCCGGCGGCGCGTTCCTGGGCATGATTCAGAACGGACTCAACTCGATCTACGGTAACCCGGAATTGAACAAAGAACAGATCCATCAAATCAATCTCGGCACTACGGCCAATTACGAGTTCTTCCGCACCGGGTTCAACGCGTATTACGCATTCCTGCCGGATTACATCACCTACGATTCCCTGGGCGCGTTTACGGTCGACACGAAGATCAACGGAGCCGGAGATGGATTCGTCGGTACGACGCCAATCAATCGGTTGCGCTTCGTCAACACGCGTTTGGCGACGCTCTACGGCTTCGACTTCTTCAGCGAAGCCAAAGTTGCGCCGTGGCTCACGCCATTCGCCAGTCTCAGCTTTGTCGAGGGATGGGATCAATCGCGAGACACGGCGCTGCCCGGCATCGCACCGCTAAGCGCTCGCCTCGGCTTGCGCGTGCACGAACCGGAGACGAAGCCGCGCTGGGCCGTCGAGTATTTCGCCCGAGTCGTTGCTGATCAAGACCTCTTCGCGAATTCGACCGTCGATCCGCGCTTGGCGCTGGGCGAACAGCGGACGGGCGGGTTTGTCGTGCACAATCTGCGTGGATACTGGAACGTCAGCGAGAAGGTCCTGGTTCATGCCGGCCTGGAGAATTTCGGCAACCGCAACTATCGCGAACACCTCGACCTCCGAACCGGCTTCGGAGTCCTCCAACCGGGCATCAACTTCTACGTCGGCATGAAGATGTCGTATTAGTCGCGGGGCATGTGTGGGGTGCGTGAAACGCACCTTGCCCACCGAGCGGTGCGTTGCACGCACCCTACGGCACGCGATGGATCGTCCCGTGCAGCTCGCCGTCGACCTTGGCGCCGCCTGCGGCTCGTATGCGATATTGCAATGTGAAGTTCGGCACAGCCTTCATTTTGTCGACGCCAATCGTCACCGTCTTGCGATCCGCGGAGAGGCGCACGGATGTGATCGGTATCTCCTTCATCTCTTCGGGCCGAGGCACTTTCTTCAGAACGCCCGACCACGTACCGGCCCAGTTGTCGTCGTCTTCCGTCGATTTCTTGTCAAGCGGCTCCGAGAAAGTGAACTCTAGGCCGCCCTTGACGACGCGATAGTCGATTGGGATCGGCGATTTGGCGCCGGTGTAGCGGATGCGGGCGAATTGGCCGTCCTTTACGGCGCTCGTGCCCCAGCCACGCAGGCCGCAGACGTAGAGTTGGCCGTCCTTGGGATTGAAACGGGCCCGCATGATGCCCGAGTCGAAGCGGAGCGGAAACTTCCAGACGCAGCCTTGCCAGGGTTCGGCGGTTTTGTCGATCATGATGTGGAAGAGGGCGCAGTTGCCGTAGCTGGTGTGGAGCAGTTTGCCGGCGAGCGGGCCCCAGTCCCGCAGCCTGTCGGCTGCGGGCGCCCATACCTGTGAGCCGGCGCTGGTATCGACTTTGGGGCCGAGCCAGACGATCGGCTTCTCGGTGAGCTTGAAGACGGCGTCGTTGATCTTGCCGGTCGTTCCGGGCGTGAAGCCGTAGTTCTTGCCTGGCAGAAGACGGTAGATCGGTGTTTGCGGGATGCCGTTGCCTTCGTTGTCGGCGACCGTCATCGTGCCATCGGGGCCGATCGACAGGCCGTTGGGTTCGCGGAAACCGGTCGCGAACTTTTCGAGCTTCTTGCCGTCCTCCGAGAGCTTATAGATGCAGCAGTTGTCGCCGCGCTTCGATTGGATGTAGTGTCCCGAGCGACAATAGTAGAGGTTGCCTTGCGAATCGGTTTCGAGACCCATGACGAACTCATGGCGCTGGAGCGTCAGGCCGGGTTCGTTGTTGATGTTTTCGTAGAAGTCGGCCTCGCCGTCGTTGTTGAGATCGTGTAGCTTGGTGATCTGATCGCGACCGGCGACGTAGATATACCCGTCGATGATCTTGAGCCCGAGCGGTTGCTGCAACCCCGCGGCGAATCGCTTCCACTTGACCCTATTTTCGCCTCCCCCTTGATGGGTGGGGATGGGGGGGGTGAGCCCGCTGACGATCCAGACATCGCCGTCCCACGTCGAGAGCGCGGCCCGGCCATCGGGAAAGAAGTCGAGCCCCGCAAACCGAATCGACGCGTTCCACGGGTTCTTCTCGGGAAGCTGAATCTGATCGAGTGTGTACGGCCCCGTTTTGTCGTCGCCGAGCGTGACGGTAGTTTCGAAGGTCTCGCTCCAGCGCGGCGGGCCACCTTTGATAGGGAAGCGGATGTTTTCCTTGATCTTCGCCATAGCCTTAATGAGTTCCAGCGTCTCGTCGCGGGCGTCAACTCCCCGCCCAAACCTGCCGATGAATACCTGAAACTGGCCGCCTTTGGGCATCACGGGAAAGCGATAGGCAAGTTGCTCCTTGGCGGTAATGGCAAAAGTTCCCTTTCCATTGATATCGGACGCCGCTGCCAGAATCGCGCCATCCTTGGCAACCGCCACGATGCAAACTTGGGCGCCGTCAAGTCCCTGATTGATCAATGGCCGCACCATCTCTTCCTTGTCGGCGATTACGAATGCCATCGGCTCGTCTGTCGGCCCCACCGAGAATGTCCTGACGATGTAGGGTCTGCGGTTGACTTCAATGTAGTTTGGCATCTCCAGCACGTGCACGTCGCCAAAAGTGTACGACAGCACGACAGTATCGCCGTGGACGTACAGGCCCTTGTAGTGTGCCCAGTCGCGCGGGAGCGGGCCTTCCTTGCCTTCGCGCGGGTCGTCCCATTTGCCGTTCTTCGCCCAGCCGGGGCCGGGTTTGGTCGAGAAGAGCATTTCGCCTTCGACCGTTGGGCCCATGTTTTTGTCGGCGGTGAAGGCGAGCGGTTTGCCGACCCAGGCGCCGGCGACGCGCATGTGTTCGGTGTCGTAGCAGATGTGGACGCGTTTGTCCTTGCCGAGGCTGATGACCTTGCCGCGAAAGACGTAGTTCTTGGTGCCGGCGAGATTGGTGGTGTCCTTGAGCTTGTGCGGGAAGACATCGAGCGCGCAATGGAGCACGCGGCCATGATCGGGAACGGGTTTGTTTTTGTCTTGACCGTAGGCAAGGGTTGGGAGAATGGCCGAGATCACGAAAGAGACGAGCGCCCGTTGCATGATAATAGTGCCCTCAAGCGGATTGAGGGTATTCTACAATCTTCGTTTAGCGCTCGCCGGTCGTATGCAACGACGCTATCCCGATGGCGATATGTCGTTGCAAACGACGCGCGATCGCTAAACGAGAACATCACTTCGGGGCCGACTCCTGCGTCGCCTGTTGCATCGACTCCATCGCTTCGCGCGTCATCTTGTCGGCGAACTCCTTCAGGTTGTCGATGGTAGCCGCCTCGGCCGGCGAAAACCCCGACTTCTCGGCGACCAAGAGTTGGATCAGCATGCCGAGCATCCCCATCGCCGGCGTTCCGGTCGCGCCGTCGCCGCCGGTGAGGAAGACGCGTTCGGGAACGAGCGGCTGCGTCGAGCCGGCAAGCTGCTCGGCGACCAGTTGCAATGCGTAGAGCCTGGGATCGCCGAACGAGGCGATCTTGCGCAACAGCACGGCCGCCTCGGAGAGACCGATTTGCAAGACGCGCGAGCCTTCGCCGCGCCCGGCGAGCACGCGCTGCTGGCTTTCCGCTTGTGCAGTGACGACCGTTTGCTCGGCGTTCTTGCGAGCGCGGGCAAGGTCGGCTTCACCCTGGTTCTCGGCGATGCGCACCTGCACTTGTGAGTTCGTAAGGTCGGTCTGCTTGTTGGCAATCGCTTGCGCCTCGTTGAGCGTGCGCAACTTCTCGGCCGCGGCGCGCTGGCGTTCGTAAGTTTCGATTTGCTCGATCGACAGTTGCCGCAAGCGCAGTTGTTCGAGCAGCGTTTCGATTTTGCCGCCCATTTCAGCCGTTTCGGGCTTGCCGATGAGGACGTCGACGCACTCGATGTCGAAATCGCGAAACCTGCGGCGCAGCTCGTCGCGGGCCTCCGTCTGAATAATGTCGCGCTGCTGCAACAGCTCGAGCATCGTTTTCTTGTGGGCGATGTCGCGAAAGAAAGCGCTCAGCATCGGGTCCAGCGTCTGCGTGATCAACTTCTTGACATCGCCGAACCGCTGGATAACGCTGGGCGCCTTCTGGTAATCGATGTGCACGACCACTGAGAGCGGCAGGTTCGGTTCATAAGCGTCCTTGGTGACAAGGTCGATCGACTTGAGGCTTTCGTCATAGTGGTGTGACTCGCTCTTGCCGGTGATCCAGTGAAGAACGAAGTTGGTGGTCGGCACCATGATGATGTTGCCGGCGTAGGTGTTGAAGGGATACTTGCCGGGACCAAGGGCACGTTCCCACACGCCGCGCTCGCCGGACGCGACGCGTTCGCCGTGACGGAAAGCCGTGCCGGAAACGTCGGTGCCCATTTTCCCAAAATAGCTGACAACGACGCCGACGTAGCCGATCGGCACGACGGTTTTGGGAATCAACTCGATGGTGGCGAACCAGCGATTGATGAAATAGGTGCCGTCGGTAAGCGGTACGTACTGTCGGCCGCGGCGTCCGCCGGCGCGCAAGTAGGCCTCGGGATCCTGAAAGTTGTTGTGATAGTCGGGCTTGGTGCGATCGTTGCCGACTTCCGGCGCAATGATCTCGCCGGATTCAAGTGACGGTCCATCGTGGACGGTGACGATGCCGATGTTGTCGGACGGCAGGATCGCCATTCCGTCCGTGATAATGCCCTGAGGCGGCTGAGCCGGAGCCTGCCGATGCGACAAGGCGCCGATGACGACGGGGCTGAACCCGTCAATGTTCGCCAGGGCGCGTTGCCAATCGACGAGCGTGTCGAATTCGCTGTCGCTTTGGAGATTGAGATGAAACACCGTGTCTTCGGTGATGACGACGAAAAGCGCAAGGTTGATGGCGTACATGCCTTCACGCAGGATCAAACGCTGCCGGCCTCTCTGGCCACGCGTGGAGCCGTCCGCAGGCTGCAGAAAATGTCGCGCGTCCTGGAAGTTGTCGCATTCAGCGACGCGTCCCAGCGTCTGGCTCGGTCCAAGCGTTTCGCCGTCGCGAGCATAGATGTAGCCGATCTTGCCTTGCGGGACGAGCACCAGCGGCACGGTATGCAGTCGGTAGACCCAGCGCCAAAGCCAAAAGTGAAACCCGCCGCGCAGCACGTCGGCCTGGAAACCCGCTTCATCGCCGAGGCTGATGAGTTGGCCTTGCGAAATCGACCCGCTGGGCGACCAGAGCTTTTCCACAACGCCGACCGTGTTGTTCGGGATGTAGCGCAGGCCCAGGGCTTGATAGATCACCGCGAGCGCGACGATGATTTCTCCGAGGACGATGATCGCTTTCCATGCGGCATGCAATTCAGTCCATGTCGTGGGGATAAGATACGCGGTCAGCATGAGTAGTCTCCTTCGGGTCGTGGAAATTGCAACGCACTGATAGCCATATCAATTCTACGCACGGAATCATTGGACGAATCGATAGCGATTGATGGAATTGCGTACAGAAGTGTACTGAGTTCGTTTAGCGCTCGCAGCATCCCGCGCGATTACATCCTTGCGCGGGCGTTGCAGCGGGCGCAAAACGAAGAGGCAGGGTTACGCAATCACCTCGCGCACCACGTCGCCGTGCACGTCGGTCAGGCGGAAGTCGCGGCCGTTGTAGCGGTAGGTGAGGCGCAAGTGGTCGAGGCCGATGAGGTGCAGGATGGTTGCGTGCAGATCGTGAACGCTGACGCGGTCATCGGCAGCGCGATTGCCGATCTCGTCGGTCGCGCCGTGGGAGTAGCCGGCCTTCACGCCGCCGCCGGCGAGCCAATAGGTGAAGGCGTGCGGGTTGTGATCGCGTCCGGTGCCGCCGCGCTGCACGAGAGGCAGTCGGCCGAATTCGCCGCCCCAGACGACGAGCGTTTCATCGAGCAGGCCGCGATGGTCCAGATCGGTCAAGAGGGCAGCGATCGGCTGATCGGTTTCTCCGGCGAAGCCCGTGTGGTTGGCGGCGATGTTCATGTGGCCGTCCCAGCTGCGCTCGTTTTCTTCGCCACCGGAGTAGATCTGCACGAAGCGCACGCCGCGCTCGACCATGCGGCGTGCGATCAGGCATTGACGAGCGAAGTGAGCGCAGCGCGGATTGTCGATGCCATAGAGCCGTTGCGTCTGCACGGTTTCGCGATTGATGTCGATCGCTTCGGGGGCCGCCATCTGCATGCGATAGGCGAGTTCGAAGGTTTCGATGCGGGCCGTCAAGTCGTCGCCCGAACCGTCGCTTGCGCGTCCGGCTAACTGGCGCTGATTGAGCCGGGCCATCAGATCGAGTTGATTACGTTGCTGCTGTTCGCTCAAATCGGCCGGACGAAACAGATTGTCGATCGGCGCCCCTTGTGGTTTCAGCGCCGTGCCTTGATAGATGCTGGGCAAGAAACCCGCGCCCCAGTTTTGCGAGTAACCTTTCGGCAAGCCGCGGCCTAGCGTGTCGTACATGACCACGAACGACGGCAGGTTTTGGCTTTCACTCCCCAGGCCATAGGTCACCCAGGCGCCGGTGCAAGGAAAGCCCATGCGCGTGAAGCCCGTGTTGATCTTCATCAGGGCAGGGGAGTGGTTATTCGAATCGGTCCAGCAAGAATGGATGAACGCCATCTTGTCGACATGGCGTGCGAGGTTCGGGAAGATGTCCGAGACATGCTTGCCGCACTGGCCATGCTGGCGGAAACGGAAGGGCGACCGCATGATCGGGCCGACGTTGTCCCGAAAAAACCCGGTGTTGCGATCGAAGCCGGCAAGCTCCTGGCCGTCGCGGCGCTGCAACTCGGGCTTGTAGTCCCACGTATCGACCTGGCTTGGGCCGCCGTTGATGAACAGCCAGATGATACTCTTGGCCTTGGTGGCGTGATGCCCGGCGCGAGGCGCCAACGGCCGCGCCGGGTTCGGCGGCGCCCACGCCGCCTGCGGCGTAGCACGCGCTGTGTCTTGTGCCAGCAACCCCGCTAGCCCGATCAAGCCAAAGCCTCCGCCGACGCGAGACAAGAACTCGCGGCGCGAAGCGTACATCGGATGCGGCGGCGCGAACAGCGAAGGAACATCGGACATGCGATTCTCCCGCTAATGCAATGCTTACTTTTTATCCTTCGCGAAGGGATTGATCAACGCCGTTTCGGAGGCACGCGAGGCTTTTAGCGGAATCGCTCGCTGGCTTTCGGTGTCATGAATCCGACGGCGTCATTGAGCTTGGAGCAACTCTAGGCGGCGCTGAAGCAGTTCTCGCTCGGCATTGGTCGGAGCGATGCGTTGTGTCTGGATCAGAAAGCGTCGGGCGTCGTCGATTCGACCTCGACGCCGGGCGAGTTCACCGGCCGTGGCCGCCCAGAGGTGATACTGCTCCGGCAGTCGGCCGGCGTCAATCGCCTGAAGCGCTTCCCAGCCGGCGTCCGGCCCGTCGCGCTCGGCAATCGCGATCGCTCGACTCAGCTCGTGGATGGGCGACGGCGCAAGACGCACCAACAGATCATAGGCGCGGATGATCCGGTTCCAATCCGTGTCGCGAAACGACGCGGCTCGGCAGTGTTCAGCCGAAATCCAAGCCTCGGCGTGATAACGCGTGACCTCGTCTCCCGCCGCGGCCTTCGAAAACCACCGAAATCCCTCAGCGATCAGCGCCGCGTCCCAACGCGTTCGATCTTGTTCCTCCAGGAGCAGCACCGACCCGGCATCGTCTAGCCGAGCTTCCAGTCGGCTGGCGTGAAACAGCAGTAGGGCGACAAGCGCCGCGGTCTCGGCGCCGGCTGTCAGCGGGTGTTCCGCCGTCAACAACGCCAGGCGGATCGCTTCTTCACACAGGTCATGGCGTATTAACCGATCCGCAAGCGTCGAGCTGTAGCCCTCGTTGAACAGCAAATACACCGCCGAGAGCACGGAGGGAAGCCGTTGGCGAATCATTGTCGGTGTTAGCGCTGTCGGGTTTACGTTTGTCGTTCGGAATTTCTCCTTCGCGCGCGTGATTCGCTTGGCGACATTCGCTTCGGAGGTGAGCAACGCCCTGGAAATCTCGCGGACGTCGAATCCGCATAGCGTCCGCAACGCTAGCGCAATCTGCGACTCGGCCGGCACGGCTTCATCGCAGCAGACGAACAGCATCCGCAGCAAGGCGTCGTCGATTTCTTGCTCCGCCGCATCGAACGAGTCATGCCAATCGTTTACTTCCACCGGTGCTTGTGCATCGAGCGAGTTCCAGCGCAGATCACGGCGTAGACGATCGATCGCGAGATTGCGCGCAACCTTGGCGAGCCAGGCGGAAGGGTCCGGTAGAATGCCCCTGAGCGACCAGGACGAAAGTGCGCGCAACAACGCCGTCTGCACGACGTCTTCGATGAGGCCCAAATGCCGCGTGCCGAAGGATGCCGTCAATCGAGCCACGAGTCGGCCGGACTCATGGCGAAAAAAGTGCTCGACGAGCTTTTCGGCTTCAGGCATCAGCCCACCCACACAAGGTCGGTGCCGGACTGGAAGTCCAGCGCCGATCGCATTGCGAACGATCATGCATATCCGGCCAGTTCGCGAACCTCGATCCAACCGCCATTCGCTTGGATGGGACACGTCTTCGCGAATACGACCGCCTTGTCGTACGAGTCGGCCTGTATGATCGAGTACCCGCCGACGAGTTCCTTCGATTCGATGAACGGGCCGTCGGAGACGACTCCACCCGGACGAACCATTTTTCCAGTCGGCTGCAACCCGTCGCCGCCGTCGACGAGGTTGCCGTTTTTGGCGACTTGCTCCAGCCACTTGCCCCAGGCGGCCAGAATCTGCTGCATCACCTCCGGCGACGGCGGCGCCATATCCATCTCGGCCGCGTTGCGATAAACGAACAAAAACTTCGGCATGACGATTCCCTTTCTCGGCGGAGAGCTTCGATGGCCAAAGCGAAGTTGCCTCGTCCATCGAATGGATTACGAATAATGGCTTTGAATCAGGACATGATGTTTCGATTTTTTCGAAAAAAAGGGCCCGCCTCATTGACGCCTGAACAGTGAGAGACGTGCAGCAGGGGGATCATGATAGAATTTGGCGCAATGTCAAATTGATCCGCGGACCGATGATCGCCTTTGTCTTGGGAACGGCGTGCACCCAGTGGCGCTGGCACGTGCCCCCCATCACGAGCAGGCTGCCGTGAGCAAGGTCGAACTTGAGCTTGTCGCCGGTCTTCGGATGCTTCAGGACAAACTGCCGGACCGCGCCGAGCGATACCGATGCGATGACGGGGTTGGCGCCGAGTTCCGGCTCGTTGTCGGCGTGGTAGCCCATCGAATCGAGACCGTCGCGGTAGTAGTTGAGCAGGACGCTATTGAACAGGACGTCCGAAGCGAGTTCAACTCGCCGTCGAATGTCCGTCAACGTCTGTGTCCACGCGACCGCTTCGTGCGTGACGCCGGAGTAGCTGTAGGCGAGTCCGTCGTCGGCGTACCACATCGTCAGACGTGGGAACGGACCGAACCGCCCGCGTTCCCGTCGCCACGGCGTAGCATTACGCAACTGTTCGAAAATCGCGTCGGCTTCTTCCTGGCTGAAGAAGGCAGCGTCATACAACAGCGTGCCGCCGTCGTGGATGTCGATGCGTTGCGGCATGTGACCTTCCTCAGAGCCTGAAGCGTCAGCGAAGGACCGCTCCACCTTCGCTGACGCTTCAGGCTCTGGTGCTCCCTTACAATAACTCGATGACCACCGTCGTCGGCCGACTGGCGCCGTCGCCTACCGGAACGCAGCACGTCGGCAATGCGCGAACGTATCTGATCGCCTGGCTGTCGGCTCGCTCGCAGGGCGGCCGGGTCGTGCTGCGCATCGAAGACCTTGACGGCCCGCGCGTCAAACCCGGGGCCGTCGAAACCGCGTTCAACGACCTGCGCTGGCTTGGGCTTGAATGGGACGGCGAGCCGATGATCCAAACGCAACGCCTGTCTCATTATCGGGCGGCGTTCGAGCGATTGCAATCGATGGAATTGGTTTATCCGTGCACGTGCACGCGAGCCGACATTGAGCGTGCCGCCAGTGCCCCCCACGCCGAGCACGAAGGGCCGATCTATCCCGGCACCTGCGCTCATCGTGGTGTGGCGGATGCTGCCCGCCTGACAGATCGTCCTTACGCCTGGCGATTGCGTGTCGGGAACGATACCATCACATTCGACGACCGATTTCGCGGAAGGACTTCGCTTAACCTGCATGACATCGGCGGCGATTTCGTGGTGTGGCGTTCCGAGGGGATACCGGCATACCAACTCGCTGTTGTCGTGGACGACGCCGCTCAAGGAGTGACCGAAGTCATTCGTGGCGACGACCTGGTTCCATCGACGCCCAGGCAACTCCTCGTTTATCGATTGCTCGGCCTACCCCCACCGAGTTTCGCACATGTGCCGCTTGTTGTCCGGCCCGATGGCCGGCGTCTGGCGAAGCGTCACGGCGACGTTCACCTCGCGAACCTGCGCCGGTTCGGTGTGTCACCCCAGGCGCTGCTCGGCTTGCTTGCCTGGTCGTGCGGCTGGATCGACCGCATCGAGCCGATCGCGCTGACGGACCTGGTTGCGCGCTTCGGTTGGGCGGCCATCCCGCACGATCCATTCGTGCTGACGCCAGACATGGTACCCGCGATCGGCGGCCGATAGCCTGAAACCGAAATCGCCGCACGGGCGCTAAACGAGTCGGCGGCGGCTTTGTTTTCTCCGACGCAACTGATACGATATTCCGCATACAACGGACGCACGAGGAGAGGTGACCGAGCGGCCGAAGGTGCAGCACTGGAAAAGTAACGAGCGCATTTCTGAAAACGCTGAAAACCCTGTGTTTTTCCTAGCGAAACGCACTTTTTGAGTTATAAGAAAATCTGCCTATTTTTGTCCATTTATGCCTATCCGTGGTTGTCATGACAACCGGGAAAAGAGCACAGCATTTTTTTTCTTCGCGCGCCAAGATCGTTGACAACCGTAGGCGTTTTCTCCCATCGGTTCTACGTCAATTCATGTATCGGTGTTTTTGCCGCATGGCCTTCCCATGTAGCGTTGCGGTTGCGAGTGCTGCATTCTGACGCATTCGACTTCACTTTCTCTCGATCCCCTGATCGGTCCAAGTCTCGCTTCTCACGTCATCGGCGTCATGCGCCGCCATCTATCGGATACCCTGGACCGCATCAAGCGGGGCCATCGCCGCAAGTCGTTTCTTGCCTTGCTACCTGAAATCTGTGGCAATCGGCTCGTTGCTGGGATAGGCTAACAGGCAAGTCGGCGGCGTGACAGCCGCTCAGGAAACTCAATCTTCTTCAAGGTGAACCATGACTCGCTTCTTCTGCGTCAGCTTGGTCGTTGCTCTGGCGAGCATCGGCCCCATTCAGGCACAAGACAAAAAAG